>CAIXWQ010000714.1 GCA_903923175.1 uncultured delta proteobacterium
CGGGATGGTAGTGGCCGGTGCGGCGACCGACGTGCTCGCCGAGGCCGGCGCGTCGGCGACGGGCGCGCCGGCCGACGCGGACGCGCTCGGCGTCGCAGGCGTCCCCGCCGGCGGCGTGCTCGCGCCGCAGGCGAACGAGAGCGCGATGGGGATCGAGGCGAGGGCGGCGAGGGTGAGGGGGGCGACGAGCTTGCGCATGACGGGCGCGACTGTAGCAGGCGCGACGAGCCGCGGCCGAGCTCCGCCGACCCACAGGCACGCCGCGCGGCCGAGGCCTTCGCGGAGCGCGTTGCGCGCGCGTCGCGCCCGTGGCTGAGATGACGCATGACCGCGCGCCCCGCCGAACCGGAACGCTCGGACGCGAGCTGGCGCGCCGTCGAGAGCGCCTTCGCGGCGCTCGGGCGCGTGCTGATCCTCCTCGACCCCGACTTCCGCGTCGTGCGCGCGACCCGCACGCTCGACGAGTGGGTCTGCCCGGGCGCGTGCGAGAAGATCCCCGGTCGCCGCATCGAGCAGCTGCTCGGCGTCCAGCTCTTCCAGCCTGGCGAGTCGCTCCGCGGCTCGCTCGAGAACGGCGTGCGCGAGGAAGGGCGGCGCGCCTTCGTCACCTGCGAGCAAGGGGCGTCGCGGCTCGCGTCGCTCTCGGCGGCGCCGCTCGGGGACGACGAGGCGAAGGAGAGCTGGGCGGCGGGCGCGCGCTACTTGCTGGTGCTGCGCCCGGCGGAGGAGGACGGCCTCATCCTCGACGGCGCGCTCGCCTTCCAGGGGCTGGTCGGCCGCTCGCCGGCCATGATGCGCCTGGTCCGCTTCGTCGAGTCGCTCCAAAGGAGCGAGGCCACGGTGCTGATCACCGGCGAGAGCGGCACCGGCAAGGAGGTCGTCGCGCGCGCCATCCACGCGAGCTCGCCCAAGCACGAGGGGCCGTTCGTCGCCGTCAACTGCGGCGCGATCCCGAGCGAGCTCCTCGAGAGCGAGCTGTTCGGCCACGTGCGCGGCGCGTTCACCGGCGCGGTGCGCGATCGCGTGGGCCGCTTCGAAGCGGCGCGCGGCGGCACGCTCTTCCTCGACGAGATCGGCGAGCTGCCGTCGAGCCTCCAGGTGAAGCTGCTGCGGGTGCTGCAGGAGCGCACCTACGAGCGCGTGGGCGAGAGCTCGTCGCGCACGATGGAGGCCCGCGTCGTCGCCGCGACCAACGTCGACCTCAAGGACGCGATCGCCCACGGGCGCTTCCGCGAGGACCTGTACTACCGGCTGCGCGTCGTCCCCATCCACCTGCCGCCGCTCCGCGAGCGCGTCGAGGACGTCGAGCCGCTCGCGCGCCACCTGCTGGTGCGCATCTGCGCCCGCGAGGGGCGCGCCGTGCGCTTCTCTCCCGACGCGATCTTGCTGTTGAAGCGCTACGACTGGCCAGGGAACGTGCGCGAGCTCGAGAACGCCATCGAGTACGCGGTCGCCACCTGCCAGCGGCAGACCGTGCAGGTCGACGACCTACCGCCCGAGATCGTCGTCGCCGTGGAGGGGAAGGGGCCCCTCGCGCGCGACGTGGAGGTCGCCGCCGCCGGCGACGGGGTGGCCGAAGACGACGTGGCGCGCCTGCGCGCGGTGCTCGATCGCCACCACTGGCACCACGCCCGCGCGGCCGCGGAGCTCGGCATCAGCCGCACCACGCTGTGGCGCAAGCTGCGCGCGCTCGGGCTCTCCTGAGCGGGCGCGCCGCCTTCGCGACCGAGCCGACCGTCCGCGCCTACTCCACGGTCCCCGCGCAGCGCGCCGCCGCGTGCGTGGCGAGCCGTCGCACGCTGTCGGCGAAGTCGGCGTAGATCGCGTCGTCGTAGCGCGCGTGGCAGCGGAGGCAGCGGCCGACGCGCGCGATGCGCCTCCGCTCCCCCTGGTCGAGCAGGCGGGCGGCCTCGCGGGTCGTCTCTCCGCGCGTCGGGTAGACGTCCTCCACGCGAGAGGGCGCGTGGCACGAGGCGCACGCGCGCGCCTTGCCCGTCGTGTGCGGATCGAGCGGCGCCCACAGCGTGCGCGCGATCGGCGCGGCGTCCACGCCCGAGATGCGCAGCGTCATCCCCTCGACGAACGGCGCGACGCGGCCGGTCGGTCCGATCGCGAGCAGCGGCGGCCCGTAGCCGTTGCCGCCCGCCTCCTCGGTCCACCGCCCCGGCACCGGCTCGCCGGTGAGCAGATCGACGCCTCGCTCCTTCGGCTCGTAGCGCGTGTGGCAGCTCGTGCAGCGCGGCGCCCACGCAGCGTGGCACGCCTGGCAGTCGAGGCGCTCGTGGCCGCGCAGCGCGTGGTACGCCTTCGGCGAGGCCTGCGGGATGTCGCGTCGCGCGCCCGTCGAGGCGAGCAGCAGCGACGCAGGCGCGGCCTCGGTGCGCCAGAGCGGCGTGCCGGCGCGCGTGCGCAGCGGCGTCGGCGAGGGGGTCGGCAGGCCGCGTCGCACCCAGCTCGCCCGCAGCCGCGCCGCCACCGCCTCGCGATCGGGGGCCGTCGGCGGCGCCGCGACCGCGCGGTGACAGTCCTCGCACGCGACGTCGCGCGCCTCGTGCGCGTGGCGGTACGTCGCGCCGTCGCCCATCACCTCGCGCTCGGTGTGGCAGTCGAGGCACGACATCCCGGCCTTCGCGTGCACGTCCGGGCTGGCGCGGCCGATCGCGCGGCCGTCGGCGAGCGTGCCGGTCACCCGCGCGTCGCCGGGCTCGAGCTCGACCACGCCGCGGTACGAGAGCGCGATGCGCCCGCTGCGCGCGTGGCACCCCTCGCAGCGCCGCTCGGACACCGCCGCGGAGACGTCGGGGTGGAGCGGCCCGTCGCCGCTCCTCGCGCGCGCGGGCGGGGCGAGGTGACAAGCGGTGCAGCCGCCGCCGCGCGCCGC
>CAIXWQ010000715.1 GCA_903923175.1 uncultured delta proteobacterium
GCCCGCCGCGGCCGAGGAGACGCGCGCCAGGCCGAAGTCGGTGACCCGCACGCGGCCGTCCTTGCCGATCAGCACGTTGTCGGGCTTGAAATCTCGATGGACGAGCCCCGCGCCGTGCGCCTCCGCGAGGCCGCGCCCCGCGCGCACGAACGTCGCGAGCGTCTCGCGCCAGGGCCTGCGCGCGCTCGCGAGCCACGTGCGCAGCGTGCCGCCGTCGACGAGCTCCATCGCGAGGAAGAGCTGATCGCCGTGGCGCCCGGCGTCGTAGACGGTGACCACCTCGGAGTGCGTGACGCGCGCCATCGCCTGCGCCTCGCGCCGGAGCCGGAGCTCGAGCTCGCGGGTCGCCACGCGCGGGTGGAGGAGCTTCAGGGCGACGCGTCGATCGAGCTCCGGATCGACCGCGGCGTACACGCGCCCCATCGCCCCTTCGCCGAGCACGCCCTCGATCCGGTAGCGTCCGACGCGCGCCCCTGGCGCGAGCGCGAACGGCGGCGCCTCGTCCGCCCCGAGCCCCGACGCGCTCTCTGCCTCGTCTGCCGCGAGCGCCGCCACCAGCGCGGCGCACTCGTCGCACGTCGAGAGGTGCGCCTCGACCGCCGCGAGGCGCTCCGCCGCGAGCCCGCCCTGAAGGAAGCGGAGGACGTCGTCCTCGGGCAGGCACGCCTCGGGGGTCACGGCACGACCATAGCCGAGCGCGCGACGGTGTACTCCACCGCGCGCGCTCGGCCGGTCGCAGCAGCCTACCGGCGGGCGCGACCGCTCACTGGCAGGTCGCGGTGGCGCCGCCGCACATCCACGTCGGGCTGCAGCACTTCCAGACCTTCGGCAGCGCGCAGCCGCTGACCGGCTTCTTCGCGCCGCCGCAGGTCGTCGTGTTGCCGGCGGGGCCGTTCATCACCGCGACCGACGCCTGCGACGTCGTGACGAGGTAGCTCGCGGTCACCGCGACGTAGCCGCCGGTCGCGGTCGACATCGTGCCGCTGACGGAGAACCTCGCGCTCGAGGCCCCGGCGGGGATCGTCACCGTCGCGGGGACCGTGACGGCGGTCGCGTTCGCGCTCGAGAGGCTCACCACCGCGCCGCCGGCCGGCGCGAAGCTGTCGAGCGAGACCGACCCCTGGTTCATGGCCGGCGTGAGCGCGAGGCTGCTCAGCGCCGCGTTCGAGCGGTACGTGAACGACGGGGCCGTCGCCGACGGCGTCGTGACCCCGTACGCGGCGACCGTCACCGGCACCGCGCCGACCAGGCTCGCGCTCGGCGCCTGCGCGTAGCAATCGGTGTTGCCCGCGCACCAGACGTTGGGCGAAGGCACGCCGCCGAAGAAGACCGACATCAGCCCGTCGGTGCTCGCGTTCGGGTCGAACCCGCCGCCCGCGAGGTGCACCACCGTGCCGCCGGCGAGCGCGCCGGTGGCCGGCGCAAGGCTCGTGACGATCGGCGCGCGCCAGGCGAAGTTGGGCGTCACGGGCGCCGCGCTGGTGTAGCCGAACGCGGTCACCTGCACGCGCCCGTAGCCGTAGCCGTTCGGCACGACCGCCGTGCAGAGCATGTCGCTCGTGCAATTCACGACCGGGCTCGGCACGCCGTTGAACGTGACCGCGGTCGGCTGGCCGAAGACCGACAGGTTGTCGCCTGCGATCGTGACGGTGTCGCCCACGCCCGCCGAGCTCGGCGTGACCGAGTAGACGAGCGGCAGGGGGTTGTCGGTGCGCACGAGCTGGCAGCTCACCGTGTCGTTCGCGATCGAGAGGCTGCCGGGGGCGATCTCGTAGCCGAGCGGGCCGGCGGCGAAGCCCCACGCCGTCGAGCCCTGCGGCGGCTTCGCGGGCGCGGCGAGCGCGCAGAGCCGCAACGAGATCTGCTCGAACGCGGTCGTCGCCGTCGGCACGCTCAGCCCCGCGGGCGCGATCGTCAGCACGCCGTTCAGCGCGTCCGTCAGCTTCGGCCCGAGCTGCCCCTGCACGGCGGCGATCGCCGCGTTGCCGATCGGATCGCACCAGCCGATGGCGCCGCAGTCGCTGACGTAGGCGCCCGGCATCTGCAGCGACACGCCGTTGGCGTCGACCGCGAGGCGGTCGGTCTGCGTGTTCCACACGAGCTTCACGGAGGCCGAGAGGCTCGGCACGTGGATGGTCGGCGTCACGCTGATGCCGAGATACGTGAGGCGCAGCCGCACCGTCGCGCTGCCGGCCGGCGCCAGCGCGACCAGATCCGAGCCCTGCACCTCGACGGTGAACTGGCTCAGATCGACCGAGCCGTCGACGCCGAGCACCTCGATGGTCGCGCCGCTGACGCTCATCGGCGCGAGCGGGATGTCGAAGCCCTGCACGCCCAGCGGGTTCGTGGCGGTCGCGAGGTGCAGCGCCGCGGAGAGATCCGCCGACGGCGTGAACGCGACGTGGCTGCTCGCGACCGCGAGCGTGCTCTGCTGGATCATCGAGTAGAGGAGCGAGAGCCCCGGCGTCTGGTACGCGCTGGTGTACTGCTCCGTCTGCAGGAGCACCGCCTCGCCGCTCGCCGCGGTCGGATCGACGTCGGCGACGGGCGCGGAGCTGCAGCCGATCATCGCGGCGGCCGCGAGCGCGAAGGGCGCCGCGTGACGGGCGCGACGGAGCCACGAGGGCGCGGCGAGCGCGGCGCGCGCGGCGAGCGCGGTACGCGCGGTGAACGAGGCCGAGCGGCGGACGAGAGCGACGGCGGGGCGGGAGACGTGGTGGTTCGACATGGCGGTGTTCCTCGTGGCGGGTTGGGTGGGTCGGTGGCACGCGTCGCTCGACGCGAGGCGGATCGGTGCGCCTCACGCGCGGCTCGCGCGGCGCGCGCGGTGCGTGCGGTGCGTGCGGTGCGTGCGGCTATCGCTGGGGCGCCGGCCTTCCAGCGGCCGGCGCCGTCGGGACGCGCCGCCCCGCCGGCCTCGGCCGTGCGGTCTGCGTCGTCCTCACTCCGAGAACACGCCTCGACGCCGACCGTCCCACCGATTCTTTCGAAATCGTCTCCGCACGCCTCGCCGCCGCTCCCGCTCCGCCCCGCCGCGCGAATTCGAGTCGACCCGCTCGCCGAAATCAGCGATGCAGTCTCGGCTCGACCTGCCCATGCCGTCCGCCCCGAACTCCGTGCGAAGCCTCGCCGCGCTGCCGATCCCGTCGCTTCGCGGCGCGCCCGGGCGCCCGCGCGTCGTCACGCTGGGCGGTGGTCACGGGCAGGGGGCGCTCCTCGCCGCGCTCGTGCGCCTCGAGTGCGAGCTGACGGCCATCGTCTCGGTCGCCGACGACGGCGGCTGCTCCGGCAAGCTGCGCGAGGAGCTCGGCATGGCGCCGCCGGGCGACGTGCGCCACTGCCTCATCACGCTCTCGACGCTCTCGGAGGCGGCCGCGCTGTTCGAGGAGCGCCTGACGCTCGGCGGAGAAGCGGGCCGCTGCGTCGGCAACCTGGTGCTGGCCGAGATGACGAGGGATCTGGGGAGCTTCCAGCGCGCGGTCGACTGGGCCGGCACGCTGCTGCGGTGCGTGGGGCGCGTCGTGCCCGTGGCCGAGAGCGCAGGCACCCTCCGCGTCTACGACCGCGTCCACGGCCCGATGACGGGCGAGTCGCACATCGAGCGCGCGAGCGGCAGCGCGATGGTGGCGACGGTCGACGGCCCCGAGCTCGGGAGCGAAGAGGCCCTCTCGGCGATCCGCGAAGCCGATCTGCTCTTCATGGGCCCCGGCAGCTTCGTCGGGAGCACGCTCGCGGTGCTGACGACGGGCAACGTCGCCGGCGCGGTCGTCGCGGCGAAGGGGCAGCGCATCCTCGTGCGCAACCTCCGCCCCGAAGCGCGGGCTGCCGGGAGCGCCGGGAGCGCCGGGAGCGCGGGGAGCCCCGCGAGCGTCGGCGGCGTCCCGTTCCTCGAGCACGAGCGCATCCTGCGCGACCACCTGGTCATCGGCAGCGTCGGCGAGCGCGTCGACTTCGAAGTGCTGGCGCACGATCCGAGCGGGATCGGCGTGCGGATCCGGCCCGACGGCACGAGGGAGCGGGTCGGCCCCATGGCCTCCGCCGACGGCGGCAGCCACGAGCCCCGCCGCCTCTCGCGCGTTCTGGCGCGGCACTTCGGGCTCGCCCCGCGGCGCGTCGGCGAGGGGCCGATCGCCTCGGCGGATCCCGAGGCGCAGGCGATCTTCGACCGCTACCTCGCGACCGCGCGCGCGCGGCTGCACGCCGCGCCGGGTCCACGCAGCACGCGCGGCGAGTGACGCGGCGGCTGACGCTCGGCGCGTGACGCGGCGAGCGAAGCGGCGAGCGGCGCTCGGCGCGTGACGCTCGGCGTCGGGCCCTCGGCCTACGGCTTCGTCAGCACGTCGAGCGAGTGGACCCGGACCTTCGTCCCCTGCGCGTACACGCCGACCTCGCCCTCACCGAACCAACGCGAGGTGGTCGGGATGGTCAGCCGCATGAGGTGCGCCGGCTCGGCCGCGAGCAGCGTCGCGGGGGCGGCGGGGTCGAAGAGCTGACACGCGACGTCACCCGTCGTCGCGCCGGCGTCGGCGCCGCCGCCCGCGGTCGTCACGGTGATGCGCACGCCGATCGGGCGGCCGAGCGCCGGCGACACGTCGCTCGGGAACGGCTGCTGCGAGGTGTGGGCGGCGCCAGGGTCGTAATTGAACGCGACCGGGCTGCAGGTGCCGCCGTCGCAGGAGGTCCCCGGCGACGTGCTCAGGAGATAGAAGAAGCCCACGCCCACGCCGAGGCCGCACATGTAGAAGTGCCCGCCCGTCGCGCCGCCGACGCGCGCGATCAGCCCCGTGTGCGGCAGCGAGCCCCCCTCCGCGAGCACCGACACGATCGCCGTGACGGCCACGCCGGCCGAGCCCGGGCTCGCGCCGACCGGGCCCGAGACGAAGCGCAGGTCGAGATCGCCGGTGCTGCCGCCGAGGATCGAGTCCCCCTCGGGCGCGAGCGCGAACGCCCCCGCGCCGGCGCCGAACGTGCGCCAGCTGCTCGGCGTCGCGAAGGCGAGGAACGGATCCCACGCGAGCCGCTTCGCGTCGGCGCCGAGCATCGCCGACGCGCACGCCGCGCCCACGCGCCCGCTCCCGGGCAGCCCTGCCGGCCCCGCCTGCGCCGGGTCGGGCACGTTCGGACAGTCGTCGCACTCGTCGGGGACGCCGTCGCCGTCCTCGTCGTGGCCGGAGCAGACGTGCACGTCGGCGATCGGCGCGTCGCTGCCGGGGCTCGCCGTGTCCGCGGCGTCCGCGCCCGCTTCGGCCTCGCTCGTGTCGCCCACGCCGTTCGCGTCCCCGGCGTCGCTCACGTCCCGCGAGGCTGCCACTCTGCCGCCGCAGGCCGCGAGGCAGAGGATGAGCGCGAGGGGAGCGAACGGGGCGATTCGCGCGACGCCCTGCACTCGATAGGTCTCCATCGTGCGCGCGAGCCTACGCCCACGCGCCGGCCCATCTCCAGGATGCTCGCGGCGACAGGCCCGCGGCGCGTCGCTCAGCCCTTCTTGCGCCGCCGCTGCCCCTTCGCGCTCTCTTCTTCCAGCAGCTCCAGGAACAGCCGCGCCGCGCGCCCGAGCGGCGCGTCGCGCCGGTGCACCAGCTGCGGCTCGAACGTGTAGCGATCGCCCTCCTCGAACCCCACCGTGCGCAGCTCGCCGCTCTCGAGCGCGTCCTTCGCGAGGTGCAGCGGCAGCCAGCCGAAGCCGACCCCGCTCTGCAGCGCGGCCCGCTTGGCGTGGAAGTCCGAGAGCTCGATCACCTGCGGGCTCCCCACGAACAGGCGCCGCATGCGGTCGGGCGCGGTCGTCCCCGAGTCGGCCACCGCGAGCTCGACGTACGCGGCGAGCAGCCGCCGATCGCGCGGGCGCTTGCGGGCGTGCAGCGGGTGCGAGCGGTGCGCCACGAGCACCATCTCGACCGGCGGCAGCGGGCGCGCGGCGAGCTGGCGATCCCCCTCGTGATCGAGCACCAGCATCAGCTCGGCCCCCTCCTGATCGAAGCGGCGCCGAACGCCCGAGAGGTACTCGACCATCAGGCGCACCTGCGTCGGCAGCCCGCGCTCGCCGAAGCGACGCAGCGCCTCCATCACCGGCGGCAGCGGAAGGATGCCGTCGATCACCACGCCGAGCTTGGGCTCCCACTCGTCGGCCAGCTCCTGCCCGAGCCGCGCCACCGCGCGCGCGCGCGTGAGCACGTCGCGCGCGCTCTCGAGGACGATGTGCCCCGCCGGCGTGAGCGCGGCCTTGCGCCCGGCGCGCTGGAACAGCTCCACGCCGAGCGCCTCCTCGAGCGTCTTCACCGCGTAGCTCACGGCCGAGGTCACGCGGTGCAGCTCCTTGGCCGCGCCGGCGAACGTCCCCACGCGCACGATGCTCTCCAGCACCACCAGCTGATCGAGCGTGAAGCGCGGCTCCATGGCGAGAGCGTAGGCGGCCCGCGCGCGGCGGCGCAACGCGATGTTCCACGAATTCGAACGATCACATCAAAACGTTGCGTTGGAATCGAACGATGCGGAGGCCTAGGGTGTGCGCTTCGGAGGCCGCGCAGATGACGACCAAGAAGCGTTCGTGGGCAGAGCCGTACAAGATCAAGATGGTGGAACCGCTGCGCATGACGACGCGCGAGCAGCGTGAGCGCGCGCTCGCCGAGGCGGGGTGGAACACGTTCCTGCTCCGCTCGGAGGACGTCTACATCGACCTGCTCACCGACAGCGGCACCAACGCCATGAGCGACCGCCAGTGGGCCGGCCTCATGGTGGGCGACGAGGCCTACGCCGGCAGCGCGAACTACTACCACCTCGAAGCGGCGGTGCAGAAGTACTACGGCTACAAGCACCTCGTGCCCACGCACCAGGGGCGCGGCGCCGAGAACATCCTCTCGAAGTGCCTGATCAAGCCCGGCGACTACGTCCCCGGCAACATGTACTTCACCACCACGCGCGCCCACCAGGAGCTCGCCGGCGCGACGTTCGTCGACATCATCATCGACGAAGCGCACGACCCCGGCTGCGAGCACCCGTTCAAAGGGAACGTCGATCTCGCGAAGCTCGACGCGCTCGTCACGCGCGTGGGCGCCGCCAAGGTGCCTTACGTCTCGCTCGCCGCCACGGTGAACATGGCCGGCGGCCAGCCGATCTCGATGAAGAACGTCCGCGCGGTGCGCGAGTACTGCGAGCCCAAGGGGATCAAGGTCATCCTCGACGCGACGCGCGCCATCGAGAACGCGTGGTTCGTGAAGCAGCGCGAGAAGGGCTACGCGGACAAGAGCATCGCGGAGATCCTCCACGAGATGTGCTCGCTGACCGACGGCGCCACGATGAGCGGCAAGAAGGACCTGCTCGTCAACATCGGCGGCTTCCTCGCCCTCAACGACGACGACGTCTTCGAAGAGGCGCGCAACCTCGTGGTGCTCTACGAGGGGCTGCACACCTACGGCGGCCTCGCCGGGCGCGACATGGAGGCGATGGCGATCGGCATCCAGGAGGCCGTGAGCGAGGATCACATCCGCGCCCGCATCGGCCAGGTCGAGTACGTCGGCGAGGGGCTGATGAAGGCCGGGATCCCGATCGTGCACCCGATCGGCGGACACGCCATCTTCCTCGACGCGGCCGCGTTCCTGCCGCACCTGCCGCAGACGGCGTTCCCGGCGCAGACGCTCGCCGGCGAGCTGTATCTCGAGTCGGGGATCCGCGCGATGGAGCGCGGGATCGTCTCGGCTGGCCGCAACAAGGAGACCGGCGACCACAACTACCCGAAGCTCGAGCTGGTGCGCCTGACCTTCCCGCGCCGCGTGTACACGCAGGCCCACTGCGACGTCACGGTCGAGTCGGTCATCGAGCTGTTCGATCGCCGCCACGCGATCAAGGGGCTGAAGATGAACTACGAGCCCAAGTACCTCCGCTTCTTCCAGGCGCGGTTCGATCGTCTCGCGTGACGAGCGCGCCGACCTCGCCGCCGCAGCTCCGGTGCTCGGCCCTCGCCGGGGCCGGCGCCGGCGCCGGAGGAAGGGGCAAGGTCGCCGCGCGAAGGGCTACGGTGAGCGTCGGGACTTCGAGAGGAGCGGGCAGATGAGCAAGGTCGTCGGTCGGGTCGGAATCGCGTCGGTCGCTCTCACGGCTCGCACTTCGCTCGCGGCGCTCTCCGCGCTCACGGCCCTCGCGTCCCTCGCGGCCGGCGGCCTCGGCTGCGCCGCCGGCGGCACCGACGACCGGGCTATCACGCCGGCCGCCGACACGGGCGTGACCGACTCCGGCGGCGTCGACGCGATCGCCGACACCGGCGCGGGCGACGACGGCGGCGGGCTGATCCTCGACGCGACGCCCGACGTGCCCGTGGTGCCCGGCGAGTGCGCCAAGGAGACGCAGCTGGTCTACGCCATCACCAAGACGGGGCTGCTCCAGCGCTTCGATCCGTCGACCGCGAAGTTCACGCTGGTGGGGACGGTCGACTGCGCCGCCGGCACCGCGACGCCGTTCTCGATGGCGGTCGATCGCAGCGGCCTCGCCTGGATCCTCTACAACGACGGCCACGTCTTCCAGGCCAGCACCCTCACCGCGAAGTGCAACGCGACGACGTACGCGCCCGATCAGCAGGGCTTCCACACGTTCGGCATGGCCTTCGTCACCGACACCGCGGGCGGGACGGCCGAGAGCCTCTACGTGGCCGACGCGGCGGGGACGGGCCTCGGCCGCGTGGATCCGAAGACGCTGAAGCTCACGGCCATCGGCACCGGCGGCGACACCTACGTCCCCGCGGAGCTGACCGGCCGCTCCGACGGCAAGCTGTTCGCGCTCTTCCAGCGCACGCCGTTCGGCAGCTCGAGCCCGCGCGTCTCGGAGATCGACAAGGCGACCGGCAAGATCCTCTCCTCCAAGGACGTGCCGGCGGTCGACGTCGGGCTCGGCTTCGCGTTCGCGCACTGGGGCGGCGACTACTGGCTCTTCACCGCGCCGAGCGGCAACACCGTGGTGACCGACTTCGTCTACGCGACGGCGACCTCGACCGACGTCGTGCTCAACGCCGGCTTCAAGGTCGTCGGCGTGGGCGTCTCGACGTGCGCGCCGCTCGTTCGGCCGATGTGAGGCGCCCAGCCCGCGCCACCCGCGCCGCTACGGGCACGCCTGGCGCGACGCCGTGAGCGCACGATCCTTCAGGATGCCGCTGAACGACAGGCTCTTCGCCGTCGGGCAGAACTTCGGCAGCGTGGCGCTGCGATCCGTGTACTCGGCCATGAACACGGCCTTGCCGGCGGCGACGAACGGCTTCAGCTGGTCGCACCAGGCGTCGGCCCAGCAGTCCTCGGAGAGCGCCCAGTCGAAGCTGCCGACGAGCGCGCCGGCCTGATCGCCGTCGTTCTTGAGGCCGATCGAGAGCCCGCGCGCGTGCGCCTCGGCGACGAGCCACGCGTCGTACGTGCGCTGATCCTGGGCGGTGAGCCCGAAGCCGGTGTCGGCCTGGTAGGTGTCGACGTTGTCGGGCTCGAGGCCGTCGAACCCCTTGGCCCGACAGGCGTCGAAGCGCGCGCGCAGAATGGGACTCAGCAGATCGAGGCGCCGGATGTCGAGGAACTTCTCGCCCGCCCACCCGGGGTACGCCTTGCCGATGACCGCCGCAGGGAACTGGGCCTGATCGGCGCGCCAGTCCTCCCAGGCGCCGACGTTGACGTAGCAGATGACCTTGCGCCCCTTGGCGTGGAGCGCCGCGACCACGCTCGCGTCGTTGTCGAAGAGATCGATGTCGAAGACCGCCGCGTCGACCGTCGTGTCGATCGGCGTGTCGAGCTGCCACTGCCAGCTCGTGCCGACCGCGGGCTTCCAGATCGCGCCGCCGTCGGGCACGGCGGTGTCGGCGCCTGCGTCCGCGCTCGCGTCGGCGCCTGCGTCCGCGCCCGCGTCGGGGCTCGCATCCGGGCTCGCATCCGGGCTCGCGTCCGTCGCGCCGTCGTCGCTCGAGGGCGAGGTGTCGTCGACGGCGGCGTCGCCGACGCTGGCGGGCGCGCTCGCCGAGGCGCCGCACGCGGTCAGCGTGAGCAGCGCGAGCAGCGCGGAGCGCGCGCGCACGGAGGGGCGGACGGGCATCGCTCGGAGCCTACCGCCAAATGGCCCGACGCGCGCCGCGCCGCGCCCGCGTCGACTCGGTCACGCGTTCGAGACGCGCGCCGCCACGCGCTCGTGCACCTTCGCCACGGCGCGGAGCGCTTTCGCTCCCTCGTCACCCAGCGCCCTGCGGCGACCCATGGAGCGAACCTTCTACGGCGAACCAAACAACGAACGACCGCGCCCGGAGCTTCTGCCCTGCTACCGAACCGGTCAAGCCGAGCCGTGCCCCCGCTCACGCGCGCAGGCGGCGCGCCGCGATCCGCTCGCGGACCTTCGCGAGCAAGCTCCCCGTGCTGAACGGCTTGGTGAGCACGCTGACCTCGTCGTGCGCGTCGACGCCCAGCTCGTCGGGGTATCCCGACATGAAGACGAGCTCGAGCCCGGGCAGCTCGGCGGCGAGCCTCCGGCGCAGCTCGGCGCCGCCCATGACCGGCATCACCACGTCGCTGAGCACGAGGACGAGCTCGGACGCGTGCGCCTTCGCGAGCGCGAGCGCCTCCGCGCCGTGGCGCGCGGCCAGGACCTCGAACCCGGCGCCGGTCAGGATGCGCACGACCACCTTGCGCACGCTCACCTCGTCCTCGACCACGAGGATCGTGCCCGCGGGCCGCGGCGTCGCCGGCGCGACCTGCGGCGCGCCGGCGGCGATGGCGTCGAGCGTCCCGCGCTCCTCACAGTGCCTCGGCAAGAAGATCGAGAAGACCGTCCCGCGGCCGGCGTCGCTGGAGCACGCGATGTGTCCGCCGCTCTGCGTGACGATGCCGTACACGGTCGCGAGGCCGAGACCGCTCCCTTGGTCTCTCGGCTTGGTCGAGAAGAATGGCTCGAAGAGGTGCGCGCGGACCTCCGGGCTCATGCCGCAGCCGGTGTCGGCGACGGTGAGCTTCACGTAGTCGCCGGGCGCGGCGCCCTCGAGCGCCGGCGTCGTGCGGGCGGCGGCGGCGGGGACGTTGCTCGTCTCGAAGACGAGCGTGCCCCCCTCGGGCATCGCGTCGCGCGCGTTGACGGCGAGGTTCATCAGGATCTGCTCGATCTGCCCCGGATCGACGCGCACCTTCCAGAGCCCCGGCGTCTTGTGGCACTGCAGCTGCACGTTCTCGCCGAGGACGCGCTCGAGGATGCGCGTCATCCCCGCGGTGAGCGCGTCGAGCTCGACGAGCTCGGGGCGCAACAGCTGCTTGCGTCCGAAGGCGAGGAGCTGCCGCGTCAGCACCGCGGCGCGATCGGCGGCGGCCTGGATCTCGAGGAGCTCGTGCCGCGCCGGGGAGCCCTCGGGGAGCGCGCCGAGCGCGAAGTCCGCCGAGCCGCGCACCACCAGCAGCAGGTTGTTGAAGTCGTGCGCGACGCCGCCCGCGAGCCGGCCGATCGTCTCCATGCGCCGGGTCTGCTGCAGCTGCGCCTCGAGCGAGAGCTCGGCGGAGACGTCGCGCCGCACCGCCACGAAGTGCGCGATGGCGCCGCGCGCGTCGCGCAGCGGCGAGATGGTCGCGTCCTCGGTGAGCAGCGAGCCGTCCTTGCGCCGGTTGATGAAGCGGCCGTGCCAGACCTCCCCCGCGCGCAGCGTCGCCCAGAGCCGCGCGTAGAAGGCGCCGTCGTGCGCGCCGCTCTTGAGCACACGGGGCGTGCGGCCGAGCACCTCGGCGCGCGTGTAGCCGGTGTTGCGCTCGAAGGCGGGGTTCACGAGCTCGATGCGCCCCTCGGGGTCGGTGATGAGGACCGAGCCGTCGATGTGCTCGACCGCGAGCGTCAGCGCGGCGCGATCGAGCTCCGCGCGCACCAGCTCGGTCACGTCCTCGATCACGACGCGAAAGCGC
>CAIXWQ010000716.1 GCA_903923175.1 uncultured delta proteobacterium
CCTCCACGGCCTTGAGCGCGAGCGGCAGCGTGTTGCCGCCGAACATCGCGCGCCCGAGCGCCGCCCCGAGCGCGCGCGCGTCCTCGCTGCCGGCGCCGCGGACGCGGGCGGCGAGCACGTCGAGCACCGCGCCGTGCAGCGAGAGCGAAAGCGACGCGCGTCCCGACACGATCATGTCCGACGCGGAGGCCGCGAGGGGCGCGAGCACGAGCTCGAGATCGCCGCGCCGCCGGGTCTCGACCAGGGCGTCGACGAGCGCGTCGACGTAGCGCTCGGTCCACCGCTCGGTCGGCACCGCGAGCGCGGTCGCCAGCGCGGCGCGGGTCGTCGGATCGATCGCGAGCGAGGCCGCGAGCGGATCGGCCGCGAGCTCCCCGCGATCGGTCTGCACCGACATCGCCTGCGCCTCGGCCCGCGCGGTCTTCGCCGCGCGATCCGCGAGCGCCTCGATGCGATCGGCCTCCTCGAAGAAGGCCTCGCGCTGGGCCGCCCCGCCCTCCGCGAAGCCGTCGGCGCACTCGACGCGCACGTGCGGCAGCTCGAGCTCCCAGAGCACGGTGGCGAGGTCGTCCTCGGGCGCGAGCTCGGTCGCGGGGTCGAGCAGCATCACGCCCAGCAGCCGGCGCAGCTCGGCCTCGGCGAAGCCGGGCTCGAAGCGCATCGTGCGCACGCCCGCCTCGAAGAGCCCGTAGGGGACGGTGTCGAGCGGCGCCGTCGGCTCCCAGATCTCGCGATCGCGGTGCGCGAACGAGTACGGGCGCACCGTCCAGTGGAGCGTGTCGGGCGCCTCGGCGAGCCCCGAGGCGATCTCTTCGAAGCCCGAGCGCAGCTTGCGCTCGGTCTCCGGGTGCTGCCAGCCGTACTGCCGCACCGACGGCAGCACGCGCTCGACCTGGCGGAAGATGGAGCGGAGCCGCTCGACCGCCGGATCGTCCTCGGCCGCGACGAGCGAGACGGCCGCCGCCGCGCCCGCCGGCCCGGCCTCCTCGAGCTCCGACGCGTCCGCGCTGACGTCCTCGACGTCGAGCGCGTCGACCGCGCGCTTTCGCGGGGCGCGCTTGCTCCCGAGCTTCTCGAGCGCCGCGAGCACCGCCGCGCGCATCTCGGCCGCGTCGGCGAAGCGGGCGCGCCGGTCCCACGCGAGCGACTTGTCGACGAGCGCGATGACCTCGACCGGCAGATCGGGCGCGACGCGCGCGACCGAGGTCGCCGGCTGCGTCGCGGCCATGATCAGCGCTTCGTCGTTGTTGCGCCCGGAGTTGAGGCGCTTGCCGGAGAGCAGCGCGTACATGATCGCGCCCACCGAGAAGAGGTCGGCGCGGCCGTCGAGCTGATCGCCGAGCCCGCGCGCCTGCTCCGGCGACATGTACGAGGGCGTGCCGAGCGCGGTGCCGGCCCGCGTGTGCTCGGTCGAGCTCGCGTCGCGGAGCTGCGCGACGCCGAAATCGAGCACCTTCACCGCGCGGTCGTGCGTGATGACGATGTTCGCGGGCTTCAGGTCTCGGTGCACGATCCCCTGCCCGTGGCAGGCGGAGAGGAAGTCGAGGAGCTGCTCGGCGATGTCGAGCGCGGGGACGACCGGGAGCCGCCGACCGAGGCGCTTCCAGAGCGCGGCGAGCGTCTCGCCCTCGAGCAGCTCCATCACCAGGAAGGGCGCGCCGTCCTCGGCCACGTCGTCGTCGAAGACCTCGACGCGCCCCGCGTGCGGGATCTTGTTGCCGACGTACGCCTCGCGCAGGAAGCGCTCGCGGATCATCGCGTCGCGCGCGAACTCGGCGTGGAGGATCTTCAGCGCGACGCGGCGCCCGTTCCCCCGGTGCGTCGCCGAGTAGACCGCGGCCATGCCGCCCATGCCGATGAGCGCGTCGATCTGCCACTTGCCGCGGAGCACCGTGCCGGCACGGGCCGCCGCCGCGGCCGCCTTGGCTGCGCCGTCCGCGTCGTCCGCGGCCGAGTTCGGACGTGCCTTCGCGGAGTCGGTCATCTCGCGTTCGCTGGAGTTCTCGATACGGCCACGGCGTGAAAGCAAAGCGTAGGTGAACGCGCGGAGCCTCACCAGCGTCAGCAGCAGGTCGAGCGCGTCGACGCGGCGCGCCGGAAATGGCTGTGCTCGACGCGCGCGGGCCGGACCGCCGCGTTCGCCGTTTCGGGCCATTTCACGCCCCGGCGCGCGTCGAACGGCTAGTCTCGGGCCGGAATGTCCGCGCTGTTCCAGCTCCAGCCCGGCGCGGTGTTCGCGGAGGAATTCCGGATCGTACGCGCCCTCTCGGAGGGGGGCATGGGCGCGGTCTACGTCGCGGAGCAATTGTCGACGGGCAAGCAACGGGCGCTGAAGGTGATGCACCCGCAGCTCGTCCACGATCCGGCGATGCGCGCGCGCTTCGTGCAGGAGGCGCGCGTCGGCTCGAAGATCGACAGCGACCACGTGGTCGACGTCCTCGACGCCGGGATCGACGCGGAGAGCTCGATCCCGTGGCTCGTGATGGAGCTGCTCCAGGGCGAGACGCTCCAGGATCGCATCGACACCCGCGGCCCGCGCCCGCGCGAGGAGGTCGCGGAGATCATCGGCCAGCTCTGTCACGCGCTCGGCGCCGCGCACGACGTCGGCGTCGTCCACCGCGATCTCAAGCCGGAGAACGTCTTCCTGGCGGTGCCGCGCCGCGAGGGGGTGCCGTTCATCGTCAAGGTCCTCGACTTCGGCATCGCCAAGCTGGTGGCCGAGGCGGGGAACAAGGAGCGCACCACCGGCGCGGTCGGCAGTCCGCTCTGGATGGCCCCGGAGCAGGCGAACGTGCTCGGCGAGATCTCGCCCGCGACCGACGTGTGGGCGCTCGGGCTCATCACCTTCTGGCTGCTCACCGGCAAGGAGTTCTGGAGGGCGGCGCACACCGACGAGATCAACCCGATGGCGCTGATCGTGGAGGCGCTCACCGAGGTGCCGCCGATGGCGTCGGAGCGCGCGCGCGAGTACGGCGTCGAGCGCGCGCTGCCCCCCGGGTTCGACGGCTGGTTCGCCCAGTGCGTGACGCACGACGTCCACGCGCGCTTCAAGAACGCGCGCGCGGCGCGCGGCCCGCTCGAGCGGCTGCTGCTGGGCAGGGAGCCCTCGCTGGAGGCGCCGGTGTCGCCGCGCCCCGACCTCGAGGTCCCGGACCTCGATCTCGCGCCGCCCCCGAGCAAGCCGAGATCGGAGCCGAAGCCGAAGCCCAAGCCCGTCGAGGCCACGCAGGCGAGGGTCGAGCCGAAGCCGGCCGAGGCGGCGCGGCCGCGGGCCGCGGAGGGCGCGCGACCGAGGGAGGCGTCGCCCGCGTCGTCGTCGGGGCCGCACTCGGCGCCGCGCCGCGCGGGCGGCG
>CAIXWQ010000717.1 GCA_903923175.1 uncultured delta proteobacterium
CGCCGCCCGCGCCTCTCGCGTCCGCGTCGGGGGCCGCGAGCGCGTCCGCCGCCCTGCCGAAGCCGCCCGTCGGCGGGACCGCCGGCTCTGCACCGACCGCGCCGACCGCGCCGCCGAAGGGCGATCCGAAGACCCCCACCGTGTCGCCCGCGGGGGCGAGCAGCCCCGGCGCCGCGCCGCTCCCGGTGCTCCTATGACGCTCCGACGTCGCTCGCTCGCCTTCGCGCTCGCGTGCTCGCTTTCGTGCTCGCTCACGGGCTCGCTGAGCGCGCCGCTCGCCTTCGCCGCGCCGCCCAAGCCCGCGCCCGTCGACGACGACGCGACCCGCCTCAAGAAGGAGGGCGATCAGGCGATGCTCGACCTCCACTACGAGGACGCGCTCCGCGCCTACGACGCCTCCTACGCGCTGCGCGCGAACCCCGCGCTCCACTACAACCGCGGGCGCGCGTGCGAGGGGCTCGGCCGCTGGTCGGCCGCGCTCGACGCCTACGAGGCCTTCGAGCGCGACGCGCCCGAGGAGCTGCGCGCGAAGGTCCCGGGGCTCCCCGAGCACGTGCGCGAGGTGAAGAAGCGCGTCACGACGCTCACGCTCGAGGTCACGACGCCCGGGGCGCGCGTCGTGCTGCGCGACGTGGTGATCGGCGAGGCGCCGTTCAAGGACGCGCTCCGCGTCAACGCGGGCAAGGCGAAGCTCGAGGTCTCGGCCGACGGGTACGTCACCTACTCGAAGGAGCTCGATCTCCCCGGCGGCGAGCCCCTGACCGTGAAGGTCGAGCTCTCGCAGAAGGTCACCGGCGGCACGCTCGTCGTGCGCTGCGAGCCCGCGGCCACGGTGACGATCGACGGCAAGGTCGCCGGCTCCTCGCCGGTCGAGACGCACGTCGGCGCCGGCACGCACGCCGTGACGCTCTCGCGCGACGGGTACGCCTCGCGCTCGACGACGGTGACGGTGGCCGACGGCGATCGCAAGGAGACGACGCTCACGCTCGAGGCCATCTCGGGCATCACGTCGAAGTGGTGGTTCTGGACCGGCGTGGGCGTGGTCGCCGTGGGAGGCGCGGTCATGACCTACTCGCTCCTGTCGACGCGCGACGCCGGCAAGGGCGACATCGCGCCGGGGCGCATCAGCGCGCCCCTGTTCCGCTTCCCGTAGCGGCCGGTCGAGCGCAGCCGCCACGTAGGCTCGTCGCGGCGCCGCGACGTGCGACAATCCCCTCGTGGCCCGCGACCCCTTCCAGATCGTGGGCACGACGATCGACGGCAAGTACCGCGTCGATCGCGTGCTCGGCGAGGGCGGCTGCGGCGTCGTGTACCTCGCCTGGCACGCGATGCTCGGCCAGCCGGTCGCGCTCAAGTGCCTCAAGCCGATGGGCGGCGCCGTCGAGGACGAGAAGCAGCTCACCGAGCTGTTCCTGCGCGAGGCGCGCGTCCTCTTCTCGCTCGGGCACCCCAACATCGTGCGGCTCTACGACGTCGGCACGCTCGCGACCTCGATGTACGCCGTGCCCTACGTCGTGCTCGAGTACATCGACGGGCCGACGCTCGACGAGGAGATCGGCCGGCGCGCGCGCCCCGGCGGCCCCGGCCCGTTCTCGGCCGTGGAGCTGCTCGCGATCTTCACGCCGGTGCTCGAGGCGGTCTCGTACGCGCACGCCGCGGGCGTGGCGCACCGCGACCTCAAGCCGTCGAACGTGATGCTCGCGCGCGCTCCGCAGGGCGCTCCCGTCGCGGGCGGCGCGAGCGGCGTGCTCGCCACCACGGCCAAGGTCGTCGACTTCGGCATCGCGCGGCGCCTCGGCGATCCGAAGCACTCGACCTCGGCGACCGGCTTCACCCCGCGCTACGCCGCGCCGGAGCAGTGGGACGGCGCGACCTTCGGGCCGGTGAGCACGGCGACCGACGTGTTCGCGCTCGGGCTGATGATCGCCGAGGCGTGCACGCTGCGCCCGGTGCTGGAGGCGACCGGGCCGGCCGCCATCCTCGCGAGCCTCGTCGATCCCGCGCGGCGCGTGCGCGTGTCGGATCGACGCCCCGATCTGCCGCCGGCGCTCGACGCCGTCATCGAGCGCGCCACGCGGCTGCGTGCCACCGAGCGCTACCGGACGGCGAACGAGCTGCTCGACGCGCTCCGCGCCGCGCTCGATCCGCGCTCGCCGCGGTCGTTCGTGGAGGCGGCCACCGAGCACGTGGCGCAGGGGCCCCGCTTCATCTCCGCGCCGCCGCCGCGCGCGCCGGCGGAGCAGACGGCGCCGCAGGGCGCAGGCTTCGCGTCGAACGCGCCGAGCGCGCCGATCGCGTCGCTCGTGCGCGCGTCGAGGACGTCGAGCGCGTCGCTCGCCTCCTCCGGGACGACGACGATCCC
>CAIXWQ010000718.1 GCA_903923175.1 uncultured delta proteobacterium
ACGCCGGCGCCGTTGCTCGCCGAGTTCGCGAGGAACGAGCTGCCGACGATGATCACGCCGTGCTTGCTGCCGAGCATGCGGATCGCGCCGCCGCCGACGTCGGGGCCGAGCGGCGCCGCTTTGTCGTTCTGGAACACCGAGTCGATGACCGAGAGGTTGCCGTCGCGCACGTAGATCGCGCCCCCTTCGCCGTCGTTGAAGCCCTGCGAGCAGGGCGCGGGCGCGGTCGGGATGGGTGAGGAGCCGGCGATCATCCCGTTGAGGAAGCGGAGGTGCTGCACCGTCACGCGCGTCTCGGTGGCCTGGAAGTTCGCGCTCTCGAACCGCAGGATCTGGACCTTGCCGCCGCCGTCGAGGGTGACCTTGCGCCCGCCGTCGAGGACCGTGTTCTTGGTCGTCGGCAGGTGCAGCGTGGCGGTCACGGCGATGGTGACCGGCGCGGCGCCGCAGTCGAAGGTGATCACGCCGCCCGCGGAGACCGCCGCCGAGAGCGCGGCGAACGTGCAGCTCGCGGGGGTGCCGGTCCCGACGACCGCGGTCGGCTTCGACACGTCGGCGGGCTGCCCCTCGGCCGGGATGGCGTGGCTGGTGCACTTGCCGTCGGGGTTGCCCGCGAAGTACCCCGTGCCGCCGTCGGGCGTGACGGCGTCGCTGCCCGACGCGTCCGTGCTGCCGGTGTCGTTGCTGCCCGTGTCGGCCGCGCCCACGTCCGCGCCCGCGTCCGCGCCGACCTCTCCGCCGCCGCCGCTGTCGTCGATCGGGGTCGCGTCGGCGTTCGTCCCGCCGTCGGTCGGCGCGGTGGCGTCGGAGCTGCAGGCGAGGAGCGTCGCGAGGGAGGAGGCGAGCAGGATTCGGCGCATCCGACCATTGTGCGGCATCGCGGGCGCGGGCCGCGAGCGGCAGCCGCTTCGATCGCGCGTGCGGCGCTCGATTTCGAGAGCGACAGCCCCGCGGCTCGGCCGTGCGTCGCCAGGGGTCGGGGGCGGCGCGGCGTGTGGCCGGTGACGTCACCGAGGCGTGGGCGCTCGTCGACGACGGGCCCCACCCGCTGCCGGCTCGACGTCGCGGAGCGTCGCGTGCGCCTCGTATGCCGGGAGGCGCACTGGAATTGAGCCGCCCTCGCCCTCGCCCCCTTCCGCGCTCGATTCGCCCGCGCGCGGCGCGCGAGCTCTCGTAGGCTGCTCGACCCATGCGTCTCCTCGATGAGCGCGGGCATGGTCTGCTGCGTGCCGTGCGCGGTCGCGGCGGACTCACCCGACGCGTGCTGTGGCGTGTCGTACGGCGCGGTCACGGCGTGCGTGAACGGCAAGGTCGGCTGCATGCCGGGGCAGACGGGGATCGCGAAGGGGCAGAAGTGCCCTTGGGAGAAGTGAGCGCGGAGCCCGCTCACGCCGCGCGCACGTGCCCGAGCGCGACGCGGTGCGCGGCCATCGTGCATCGAATGAGAGAACTGGCGCGTCTGGAGCGCGAGCGTACCGAGCGCGGCCGTGCCCGCGGAGCGCGCCGCTACGGCTCTTCGAAGGGCTGGTCGTGGCCGTGCTTCGCCAGCAGCGCCGCGAGCAGCTGCAGGAGCTCCTCGCGATCGGCGCGCGTGCCGCCGTGGAAGAGCACGTCGATCGCGTCGCCGAGCGTGAGCGTCACGTCCTCGGGCCACCAGGCCCGGATCGGGAGCTTCGCGATCCGGATCGAGAGCGCGAGGGCGCCTGCCTCGAGCGAGGCCGACACGAGCTCGTAGCGCGCGTCGCGACGGATCGCGCCGAGGACGTCGGCCTGACAGGCGACGTCGACGGCGATCCGGGCGCGGTACTCGAAGCCCATCCAGGCGAAGGAACCACGCTCGCGCGCGGCCCGCCACGCCCGCCGGCGCGCGCGCCTACTCGAGCTCGACCAGCGTCTGGCCGAGCTGCACGGCGTCGCCCGGCTTCACCTTGATGGACACCACCGTCCCCGCCACCGGCGCGGTGATGCTGCTCTCCATCTTCATCGCCTCGAGCACCACCAGCGGATCGTTGGTGTCGACCTTCTGCCCGACGCTCGCGAGCACCTTCACGACCAGCCCGGCGATCGGGCTCTTGCAGGCGCGCTCGTCCGCGACGCCCGCGGGCGCCGGCG
>CAIXWQ010000719.1 GCA_903923175.1 uncultured delta proteobacterium
GCCGATGCAGTTCGTGCCCGCGGCGCAGACGTTGCCGCACGCGCCGCAGTTGTTCCGGTCGGCCGTGGTGCTCTGCTCGCAGCCGTCGCTCGCGAGGCCGTTGCAGTCGGCGTGGCCGGCCGAGCAGACGAAGCCGCAGTGGTTCATCGAGCAGTAGGCCGCCGCCGCGTTCGCCGGCGCCGTGCAGGCGTTGCCGCACGCGCAGCAGTTGCTCGGATCGAAGCTCGTGTTCGTGCAGACGACGCCGCACGCCAGCTGCCCCGAGGCGCAGCTCGCCGAGCAGGCGCCGCCGACGCACGCGGTGCCCGACGCCGCCGAGCCGCCCGCGCCGATCACGACCGCGTACGCGCCGCCGGTGAGCGCGAGGTTGGTGCCCGTGAGCGCGCCGCCGCCGCCGCCGCCCGCGCCGTCGCCCGAGCCGCCCCCGCCGCCGCCGCCGACGATGAGGTAGTCGAACTTGGCGCTCCCCGTGAACTGGAACGTCCCACCCGCGGTGAAGGTGTGGACGCGGTAGCCGGGGATGGTCGTGATCGTGCCGCCCGTCGGCGGCAGGATGCAGTTGCCGCCGCTGTTGAGGTAGCCCGCCGCGCACGTCGTGCAGGCCCCGAGCCCCGTGCAGCTGACGCAGTTCGCGTCGCAGGCGAGGCACTTGCTGCCGATGCAGTTCGTGCCCGCGGCGCAGACGTTGCCGCACGCGCCGCAGTTGTTCCGGTCGGCCGTGGTGCTCTGCTCGCAGCCGTCGCTCGCGAGGCCGTTGCAGTCGGCGTGGCCCGCCGAGCAGACGAAGCCGCAGCTGTTCATCGAGCAGTACGCCGCCGCCGCGTTCGCGGGCGCCGTGCAGACGTTGCCGCACGCGCCGCAGTTGCTCGGATCGAAGCTCGTGTTCGTGCAGACGCCGCCGCACGCGAGCTGCCCCGAGGCGCAGCTCGCCGAGCAGGCGCCGCCGACGCACGCGGTGCCCGAGGCGCAGACGTTGGTGCAGGTGCCGCAGTGCAGGCCGTCGGTCTGCAGATCGACGCAGAGCCCGCCGCAGTTCACCTGCGCGCCGGGGCACGACACCGAGCACGAGCCCGCGTTGCACACCTGCCCGCTCGCGCACGCCGTGCCCCCGACGCCGCCCGAGACGCCGCAGCCCGCGGTCGCGCCGCAGTGCAGGCGGTCGGTCTTGGGATCGACGCAGACGCCGTTGCAGTTGACCTGCGTCCCCGGGCACGACACCGAGCACACGCCGGCGTTGCACACCTGCCCGCTCGCGCACGTCGTGCCCCCGACGCCCCCGGTGACGCCGCAGCCCGACGTCGCGCCGCAGTGGATCGGGTCGGTCGTCGCGTCGACGCAGTCACCGTTGCAGTTCACCTGCGTCCCCGGGCACGACACCGAGCAAGCGCCCGCGTTGCACACCTGCCCGCTCGCGCACGTGGTGCCCCCGACGCCCCCGGTGACGCCGCAGCCCGACGTCGCGCCGCAGTGGATCGGGTCGGTCGTCGGATCGACGCAGTCAC
>CAIXWQ010000720.1 GCA_903923175.1 uncultured delta proteobacterium
CCGGCTTCCTCGCCGCGTACGACGACCGCGCGCACGTGCTCCGGGCGCAGCCGCCGATCGGCCGGGTCGCCCTGCGCGCGCTCGCCGCCGACGGCGCGGGGCTCGGCGCGGCCGTCGGCCCGCACGGCACCGCGATCTCGATCACGCGCTTCGCGGAGAGCCCCACGCGCCTCCGCGCCACCGTCGACGCGGTGGAGACGCCTCGCCGCCTCACGGCTGCGCTCGTGGATTCGAGCGGCCGCGCGTGGGCCGCGGCCGAAGGGCTCGTGCTGCAGCGCCAGACCGTCGGAGCCCTCGGCGACCCGGCGCGCTGGAGCGTCGCGTGGCAGGACGCGGATCTCCCCCTGCCCACGCGCGCGCTCTCGCTCGCGGGGCGCTCGCTGCTGGTGCTCCTCGCCGACGGCACCGTGATCGAGGGGCGCCCGCTCGGGTGAGCCAACCTTCAGGACGTGCTAAACGCCGCGGACGATGCCCGCGCCGCGCCACTCCCGCCCCCTCGCGTCGGCGCTCGGCGCCGCGCTCGCGCTGGCGCTCGCCACGCTGACGGCCTGCAGCAGCAGCGACGCGGCCGCGCCCGCCGACGGCGGCCCGACCGTCGCCGCGAACGTGAGCGTCGGTCCGCTCGGCGGCACCTCGTTCAGCCCCGTCACCGTCACGGTCCGCAAGGGGCAGGCCGTGACGTGGACCTGGGAGGAGGGCGCGCACTCCGTCACCTCCGGCTCGGCGTGCAAGCCGGACGGGAAGTTCGACAGCAGCCTCAAGACCGCCCCCGACACGTTCACGCAGGTCTTCGACGCCGAGGGGAGCTACCCGTACTTCTGCACCCCCCACTGCGCCGCCGGCATGACGGGCGTCGTGGTCGTCACGCCCTGATCTCGAGCCGAGCCCCCCCATGAACGACGAGCTCATCTCCCTCCGCAAGAAGTCCGAAGCCGAACGGTTCGCGCCGAAGCCCGCGTGGCTCAAGGTGCGCGCGCCGGGCGGCGAGACGTACGGCCGCCTCAAGACCACGCTGCGCAAGCTCGACCTGCACACGGTCTGCGAAGAGGCCCGCTGCCCGAACGCAGGCGAGTGCTGGGGCGAGGGCACGATGACGATCATGCTCCTCGGCGACGTCTGCACGCGTGGCTGCCGCTTCTGCGCGGTCACCACCGGCGACCCGCGCGGCGCGGTCGACGTGCGCGAGCCCGAGCACACCGCGCGCGCCATCGCGCGCCTCGAGATCCACTACGTCGTGTTGACCATGGTCGACCGCGACGACCTGCTCGACGGCGGCGCGGAGCACGTCGCGCACACCGTCCGCAACATCCACGCGCTGCGCCCGGAGATGCTCGTCGAGACGCTGGTCGGCGATTTCGGCGGCCGCATGCACGACGTCGACGTGCTCGTGAACGAGGGGGCCCCGGACGTCTTCGCCCACAACATCGAGGTCCCCAAGCGCCTCCAGCGCAGCGTGCGCGACGTGCGCTGCAGCTACGAGCGCTCGCTGGCGGTGCTCGAGCGCGCGAAGCAGAAGGGCTCGAAGGTCACCAAGTCGTCGATCATGGTCGGGCTCGGCGAGAGCGAGGCCGAGGTGCTCGAGGCGATGCGCGACCTGCGCGCCGTCGACGTCGACGTGCTCACGCTCGGGCAGTACCTGCGCCCCTCGCCGAAGCACCTCGCGGTCGAGCGGTACGTCGACCCGATCGAGTTCGATCGCTACCGCGACCTCGGCCTCGAGCTCGGCTTCAAGTACGTCGCTTCCGGGCCGCTCGTCCGCTCGAGCTACCACGCGGCGGAGGTCTTCCTCCGCTCGGTGCTCCGTCCCGGCGACCCCGAGGGCGCGGCCGAGGCGCTGAAGCAGCGCCAGACGCAGGCCTCGTTGGCCGCGGCGGCGGAGGTGCTGAGGCAGGACGGCGACGGGTGAGCGCGAGCCGGCGCCGAGACGCCGGCCCGGGCCCGCAAGCGACTACTCGATCACCACCACGGTCGCGCCTTCTTCGACCGCCTGCCCCTCTGCCACCGCGATCGACTTGACCGTCCCCTTCTCGGGGGCCTCGATCGGCATCTCCATCTTCATCGACTCGAGGATGACGAGGACCTGCCCCTCCTCGACGGCATCGCCGGGCTTGCACTCGATCTTCCAGACCGTCCCCGTGATGTGAGCCGCAACGTTCGTCGCCATGTTCGGAGCTCCTCCGCTCGAAAAGGGGCGCGCATCCGCCGAGGCGCGCGCCGCGCGATAGGCCGCGACGAATAGCCGAGCCACGTCGGCACCGCCACCCGCCCGCACGCGACCTCCGCGCCGCCGAGGCGGTGGCGACCGCGGCCGAACGACGCGTGCGCACGATGTGCGACGCGACACGCGCCGCACGATCGATGGTGGATCGCGTTTGACCCCAGCGGATCGTGCGCGCTACGCTTCGTCTGCCGCCAAACGGTGCCCTCCAGCGAGGTCACCGAGCTTCCCGACGCGGCGTTGATCGACGGAAGCGGCATCGATTCGCGCGCACCGGTGGGGGCCACGTGCCACACCGTGGGGCGGAGGCAGGCGGGAGATTCATGTCGGGGCCTCATAAGAACGGAGCGAACGGCAGCATGTCCGAGCAGAAGGAATCCTCGGTCCTCTTCTCTCTCAAGGAGCTGATGAGCCTCGAAGAGAGTCGCATCAAGGAAGAGGAGGACGCGAAGAAGAAGAAGACGGAGGCCGAGACCGCGGCCCGCCTCGACGCCGAGCGCCGCTCGCGTGAAGACGAGGAGCGAAAGCTCCGCGACGAGGAAGAGCGTCGTCGGCAGGACGAGCTCCGTCGCAAGATGGAAGAGGCTCAGGTCGAGGCGGCCAAGCACGCCGAGATCGAGAAGTGCAAGCTCGAGGAGCAGCACCGCCTCCAGATGGAGGCCGTCGCGCAGCAGCAGGCGCACGAGCGGCAGATCCAGGTGATCCAGTCGCAGAAGCGCAAGGGCGCGCACCCCGGTCTGCTCGCGGGCATCGGCGTCGTGCTCCTGCTCGCGATCGGCGCGATCGTCTTCTTCGTCGTCATCAAGCCCGCGAGCGACGCGAAGGTCGCCGTCGCGACCGCGAAGACCAAGTCCGAGTCGATCGCCCGCACCGACTGGGAAGAGGGCCTCAAGTTCATCGCCATCGCGAAGGACAAGGACCCGGCCAACAAGGACATCACGACGGTCGAAGACGCCCTGCGCCAGAAGATCAAGGACGACGACACGGTGAAGGCGACCGAGGTCGCGCGTCTCGCCGCCGAGAAGAAGAAGGCCGACGAGCAGATCGCCGACCTCCTCGACAAGCTCAAGCTGGCGAAGGATCCGGCGGAGATGAAGAAGCTGCAGGACGAGCTCGACTCGCTCAAGAACGGCAAGCCGAAGGCGGTCGTCAGCGGTGGCGGGCCGACCGGCCCTGCGCCCGTGGCGAAGCGGCCGTGCCCGCCCGGCGTCCCGCTCTGCAACTGAGCGCACGCACCTGAACGAGCGAGGGCGGCCGACGGTCGCCCTCGTCGTTTTTGTCGCGTTCGAGGCCCCGAGCCGCGCGACCGTCCGCGCGCACCCTGCTAGGTTCCGGCCCGTGCCGCACCGTCGCATCGCCCTGCCCCTCGACGTCGCCGACGCGCGCGAGGCCGCCGTGCTCGCGGATCTCGTCGCAGCCGAGGTCGGCGTCCTCAAGATCGGCCTCGAGCTCTTCGTCGCGGAGGGCCCGGCCATCCTGGCCCTCGGCGCACGCCACGGCCGCGACGTGTTCCTCGATCTGAAGCTCCACGACATCCCCGAGACGGTCGAGCGCGCGGTCGCCTCGGCGGCGCGCCACGGCGTCCGTTACCTGACCGTCCACGCCGCAGGCGGCGCCGAGATGCTGCGGCGGGCGACGACGCGCGCGCAGCTGGAGAGCGGTGGGCGCATGACCGTGCTCGCCGTCACGGTGCTCACCTCCGTCGGCGCCGACGATCTCCACGCCATCGGCGTCGACCGCGCGCCGCGCGACCAGGTGCTTGCGCTCGCGAAGCTCGCGTGGTCGGCCGGCGTGCGCGGCTTCGTCTGCTCGCCGCTCGAGGTCGGCGCGCTGCGCCAGGCGCTCGGCCCCGAGGCGACGCTGGTCGTCCCCGGCGTGCGCCCGGCCGGCGCCGCGCACGGCGATCAGAAGCGCGTCGCGACGCCGGCCGCGGCGATCCGCGATGGCGCCGACCTGATAGTGGTGGGTCGGCCGATCCGTGATGCGGCCGACCCGGTGGCGGCGGCGCGCGCCATCGCCGCCGAGATCGGTGAAACCCTGGACACGATGAAGGCGGGACGATGAGCGCGACGAACGGCGAGAGCCGCTGGATCCTCGGCGTGCAGCCGGTACGCGAGGCAATCACGGCGCACGGTCGCGAGCTGCGCCGCGTGCTCGTGGAGACCCGGAGCGAGGCGGCCCCGCAGCTCGAGGCGATCGCGCGCTTCGCCACCGACCGCGGCGCGCGGGTCGAGCGCGTCCCACGCGCGACGCTCGATCGCGTCGCGCAGGGCGAGCGGCACCAGGGCGTCATCGCGGAGGCGGCGCCGCTCCAGGTGCTCGACGAGGACGCGCTCGTCGATCTGCCTTCGCAGGGCGAGCACCCGGTGCTGCTCGTCGCGCTCGACGAGATCACCGATCCGCACAACCTCGGCGCGATCATCCGCACCGCCGTCGCGCTCGGCGCCGACGCGATCGTGTGGCCGGAGGACAAGGCCGCGCCGCTGACGCCCGCGACCGGACGCGCGAGCGCCGGGGCCATCGAGCACGCTCGCCTCGCGCGCGTCCGGAGCCTCCCCCGCGCGCTCGCCGCGCTGCGAGACGGCGGGGTCGAGGTCGTCGGACTCGACGCGGCTGGCAGCGAGGAGCTCGGCGCCCTCGATCTCCGCGGGCCGACCTGCCTCGTCGTCGGCGCCGAGGGCAAGGGGCTGCGCGGCCCGACCAAGAAGGCTTGTTCGCGGCTCGCCAAGCTGCCGATGGCCGGTCCGATCGCCTCGCTCAACGCCTCGGTCGCCGCGGCGATCGCCCTCTACGAGGTCGTCCGCCAGCGGCGCGTGGGCGCCTGAGCGAGGACCCCACGAGCTCGCCGAGCATGGAGACGGAGCGCGCAGACTCCGAGCGCGCGCGGCGCTCGCGGCGGTGGACCTGGGCCGTCGTCGGCTGGGCCGCGCTCGTCGCGCTCGCGTGCGCGCCGCTGCGCCACCTGTCTCCCGACGAGGCCTACTACCTCTGCGCCTCGCGCGCGCGCTGGCCGATCGACGACCACCCGCCGATGCTGGGGCTGCTGCTCGCGCTCGGCGACGCCCTGCCCGGGCCCATCGAGCTGCGCGTCCGCATCGTCTCGATCGCGCTCGCAGCAGCGACGGCCCTCGGCCTCTCGCGCCTCTCGACGCTCGGCACCACGACCGCCGCGAGCGCCTCGAGCGCGGCGCTCGTGGGCGCGACGCTCGGAGCCCTCGGCCTGCTGCCGATGGCCGGCGCGCTCATCGCCACGCCCGACGCGCCGATGCTCGCCGCGCTCGTCTGGCTGCTGGTCGTCGCGTCCGACGACGGCGCGCCCGCGCCCGGGGTGCGGCCGCTCCTCGCGGGGTTGCTCGCCTGCGTCGCGACGCTCTCCAAAGTGTCCGCCCTCGCGCTCACGCTGCCGCTCGCCCTCGATCTCATCCGTCGGCCCGGCACCCGAGCGATCGCCCAGACCATCGCGCTCGGCACGCTCGCGGCGCTGCCGTTCGCTCGGCGCTCGCTCGTCGTCCAGGCCGAGCACGCGCTCGGTCGCGGCCCGGCGGTGTCGGCGCCGATGATCGGCGCGCTCGCGGCGCTCGGCGCGCTGCTCCTCGGCCAGCTGCTCCTCTACGGCCCCGGCGTCGTCCCCTTCGCCGCCCGCCGCGGCGCCACGGGCGAGCCCGTCCCGCGTGGGGCTTGGATCGGGGCGGGGCTGCTCGCCGCGGCCGCCGTGGCCTCGGCGCTCGTCAGCGGTCGACCCCCGGAGCCGAACTGGCTCGCCCCGGCCGGGCTGCTCGTCCTCGCGCGCGCGGCGCGCGTGCTCGGCGGTTCGTCGCCGGCGACGCGCCGCTGGGTCATCGGCTCGGCGCTGGCGCCGACGGTCGCCGCGCTCGCGCTATGGGTCACGCCCCGGAGCATCTTCCCTGTCGGGCGCGACCCGCTCTCCCGCGTCTCACCACGGGCCACGTCACCGATGACCGCGGCCGTGCCGGCCGACGCGCCTCGCTACGCGCGGGGGGCGCTCGCCTGCGTGTACCTGCAGTCGTGCGTCGAAATCCGAATGATGTTCGGGAGATGAGCCTTCACGGATAAGGCATCGCTCGAAGCCGCTCGGGCGCGCTGAACAGACGTCGAGCGGCGCGGGCGAGCGTTTCCATTGAATGGAAGGGCGATCGGCTCGCCACAGGGGGCAAGATTCACAAGCGATGTCGGCGAGTTGCGCGCCAGGTCGCCGGTCGCGGATGCAACTCGGTCGACGGGTTCGCGCGACGCTCGAACTGCTCGAGGTCGCCCCGCGCCGAGCGCTCGCGGCGCTCGTTTCCCCGGCGTTCCGGCTCGCGCTTCACGCGAAGCTGCGCGCTCGTTCAGGGCCGCTCAGGCGCGTTCGCCGGGGTTCGCGCGAACGACCACGCGGCGCACGAGCGCGAGCGCGCGCTCGACGTCCTCGGCGGTGGTCCACGGGGGGAGCGAGAAGCGAACGGGCGCGGCAAGGCGCCAGGTTTCCCCTGCGTGCTCGCCCCACATCGCCGAGAGCGTCGCCGACGGCTCGGGCACGCCGGCGTGGCAGGCCGAGCCGCCGGAGGCCGCGAGCCCCTCGAGGTCGAGCGCCGCCACGAGCTCCGGTGAGGTCCAGCCGTCGAACGAGACGTTGACGACGTGCGCGACGCGAGGGCCGCTGCCGTTGCGCGCGACGCGCGCGCCCGAACCGAGCGAGAGCAGCCCACGCTCGAAGTCGTCGCGGAGCGGCACGATGGCGCGATACGCCGCGAGCCCCTCGCGAGCGGCGCGCGCGGCGAGCGCGAACCCCGCCGCCAGCGCGGCGTCTTGCGTGCCGGGGCGCAGGCCACGCTCCTGAGAGCCGCCGAGGAGCAGCGGGCGGAGCGGGTGCCCCGGTCGGGTCGCGAGCGCGCCGATCCCCTTCGGGCCGCGGATCTTGTGCGCGGCCAGCGAGACCGTGTCCGCGTGCGCGAGCCAGCCGCCCTCGGGCGCGTCGATCCGTCCGACGGCCTGGATGGCGTCGACGTGCACCACGGCCCCGCGCGCGTGCGCGAGCGCGGCGATCGCCTCGTACGGCTGGACGATCCCGGTCTCGCCGTTCACCGCCTGGATCGCGACGAGCCGGAGGTTGCGCACCTCCGCGACGAGCCTCGCGACGTCGTCGACGTCGACCTCGCCCGAGCGGCGCACCTTCGCGAAACGGACGTCGACGCCGCGTCGGCCGAGGGCGCGCGCCAGCGTCACGATCGACGCGTGCTCGAGCGGCGCGAGCACCATCGCCCCCTGCCCGTCGTCGAACGGCGAGGCGACGGCGAGGTTCGACGCCTCGGTGCCGCCGCTGGTCAGCACGAGATCGAGCGGCCTCGCACCGACGAGGGCCGCGATCTCCGCGCGCGCCTCCTCGAGCCTGGCCTTGGCGGCTCGCCCCTCGGCGTGGACGCTCGACGGGTTGCCCCACGCGCCCTCGTAGGCCGCGAGCATCGCCTCGATCGCCGCGCGCAGGGGCGGCGTCGTCGCGTTCCAGTCGAAGTAGAGCCGCGGCGCCACGGGCCTCATTTGCTCTCGACGGCGAGTTCGCGCAACAAACCCGCGGGCGAGGCTCAGGGCCGACGCGCGGGCGCGGTGCCCACCAAGCGCGCGATCCGCCGCTGCAGCCGCAGCCGCAGCGGGCGCGGCAAGTGGATCGGCACGACGCCGCACGAGACGATCGCCTCGGCGAGCACCGACACTTTGTCGACGAGCGGCAGGTGCTCCTCGCAGAGGATGACGGTGCGCCCGCCCACCCGGCAGATCCCGCCGCGCCCCACCCCGACGTCGCCGCCGGGCAGGCCCATGGCCTCGTAGCGGACCTTCGCGCCGAGCTTACGGGCCAGCGCCTCGAGCTCGCGCAACGTCTTCTTCAGATCGACGGGCGCGGGCTCCGGCTCCACGGGACCAGGCTACCAGCGACGCGCGCGCCCTAGATCAGCGGATGATCGGCAGCCGCGTGGGCATGCCGTCGCGCGTGATCTGGAGCGTGCCGAGCCGCTCGGCGTTCATCACCGCCACGCGATCGGCCACGGCCGCGGCCATGTCGCCGAAGGCCTGCGCGATCTTCGACTGCGGCACCGCCTGCACCACCGGCGTGCCCTGATCGCCCCACACGCGCACCGACGGGTCGAGCGGGAGCTGGGCGAGCAGCGGGGCCTTGGCGAACTCGGCGATCTTCTGGCCGCCGCCGCTGCCGAAGATCGAGTGCTTCTTGTCGCAGCCGTCGCAGACGAAGTAGCTCTCGTTCTCGACCACGCCGACGATCGGGATGTTGAGCTTCTCGGCCATCGACACGGCCTTGTAGACGTCGATCAGCGCGATCTCCTGGGGCGTCGTCACCACGACCGCGCCGGTCACGCGGACCTTCTGCGAGAGCGAGAGCGCGACGTCGCCCGTCCCCGGCGGCAGGTCGACCACGAGGAAGTCGAGCTTCCCCCAGTTCACGTCCTTGAGGAACTGCTGGAGCGCGCCGTGGAGCATCGGGCCGCGCCAGACGACGGCGGCCTTCGGGTCCTCCATCAGGAAGCCGATGCTCATGAGCTTCACGCCGAAGCGCTCGAGCGGCTCGATCGTCTTGCCGTCGAGCGAGTGCGGCCGCCCCTCGACCCCGAACATCGTCGGCACGCTCGGGCCGTAGATGTCGGCGTCGAGCAGCCCCACGCGATGTCCCGCGCGCGCGAGGCCCATCGTGAGGTTCGCGGCCACGGTCGACTTGCCCACGCCCCCCTTGCCGGCCATCACGAGGACCAGATTTCGAACCCCGGGGAGCGGGTCTTCGCTCGTGATCTCGCGGCTGCCGACCGACTGCACGAAGGCGACCGTCAGCCCGAGCTCGGGCGCGACGGTGGCGAGCGCCTCGCGGACCGCGCGCTCGATGGTCGCTCGGGTGTCGTCGTTGCCGCCCGTCTCGACGGTGACCTTGGCTGCCCCGTCGACCAGCGACGCGCGCAGGCGCCCGGCCTCGACCAAGGTCTTGCCGCCGGCGGCGGAGGGGTCACGGACGTCTTTGAGGGCGGCGAGGATCGACTCTGCGGTGGGGGCTTGGGCCATGGCGGGGGGTGCTCCTAACACGTTCGGGCCGCAGGAGGATGCAGCGAGCCCGCTCGGCGTGGCAGCCCCGTCGCGGGTGTGGCCCGGAGGCACGCGTAGGCGGCGCGCTCGCGCCCCTGGGCTCGCCCGCGAATTCGCCTTCGCGCGCCGAGTTCGGCCAACGGTTCGCCGTCGCCACCCCGACCCGAGCCGCGAGCGGCGCGCGGCGCCCCGGCACGGACCGTGCTGCGCGGTGAGGCCGAGGAGCTCGGCATGGCGACCGCACACGAAGGGGCGACGCGAACGGCAAGCTGCGCTAACGGATCGGGCGCCGTGGGACTCCTCGACGGATACAGGTCCTCGCTCAAGCCGCTCGCGGTCGAAGAGCCGATCGACGTCGGTTGGCACCGATTGCTCGGCTACGTCGTCGCGCGCGCCGCGCTCCCCACGCCGATCTCGGCCGACGCCATCACGGTCTTCGCGATCCTGATCGGCATCGCCAGCGGCGTCGTGATCGCCGTCGACTTCCCGCACCACATGCTCTGGGGCGCGGTGCTCTGCACCCTCTCGGCGGTGTTCGACTGCGCCGACGGCCAGCTCGCGCGCATGCGTAAGAAGTCCTCGAACTTCGGTCGCATGCTCGACGGCTTCGCGGACCTCGTCTGCATGGTCGCGATCGTCGGCGGCACCATCGTCCACCTGCTCGGGCAACGTCACCCGCTCTGGTTCTGGCTGATGGCCATCCCGACCATCCCGAACTGCACGTTCCACTTCGGCCTCTACGACCACTACAAGAACGTCTACCTGCGCTTCACCGAGCCGACGTTCCGCGAGGGCGAGGACTCGGAGACCGCGATCGCGCGCCGGCGCGAGCAGAACGAGCAGCAGCGGCCCGGCCTCGTGATGCGCTTCGTGTGGTGGGTCTACATCTATTACGTGTCGAGCCAGGCGGACTTCATCCACCGGGTCGACCCCTACACCTCGACGCGCCTGAACCTCATGCCGGCGCACAGCGCCCGGAACGCCGAGATCTACCGACGTCACGCGCTCGGGCCGATGCGGGTCTGGCGCACGGCCTTCGGCCTCGGCACGCACGTCTTCACGTACTCGATCTTCCTCGCCCTCGACTGGCTCGAGGGCTACCTCTTCTTCCGCTTCGTGCTGCTCAACCTCGTGGGCTTCGGCTACACGATGTGGTGGCAGCGGCGCGCGTCGAAGGCGGCGTTCGAAGAGATGGATCTGCGCCTCCCCGATCAGCGCGGGTGGGACGCGATGCCGGCCCCCTCGCAGGCGTGACGCGCGGCTGAGGCGCGAGGCGCCTCCACGCTCCCCGAACGGCTCGGTGGCCGCCGCGATCGATCGAGAGTAAGCGCCGCGGCATGCGCGCGTGCATCCTCGCGGCCGGGATCGGCCAGCGTCTCCGCCCCCTGACCGACGACAAGCCCAAGGCCCTCGTCGAGGTCGGCGGCAAGAGCTTCCTCGATCGCCTGGTCGCCCAGCTCGCCGCGGTCGGCGTCCGCGAGCTCGTCATCGCCACCGGCTGGCGCGAGGAGGCGGTCGTGCGGGCGGTGGCGAACGCGCCGATCCCCGTCGTGCTCTGTCGCAACGAGCGCTTCGACTCGACGCAGAACTCGGTGTCGCTGCTCGCCTGCGCGGACGCGCTGCTCGCGGGCGGCGCGGAGGAGACGTTCAAGCTCGACGGTGACGTCATCGTCGACGTCGAGGTCTTCCGTCGATTGCTCGACACCCGTCGACGCACCGACGCAGGCCTCGTCGCGGCCGTCGATCGGCGCGAGGGGCTCGGCGCCGAGGAAATGAAGGTCTTGCTCGCGGAGGCCGGGAGCGACCGCATCACGGCGTTCGGCAAAGGGCTCGATCCGCGCCGCTCGGCCGGCGAGTCGATCGGCATCGAGCTCCTGTCGGCCGGGGCAGTGTCGACGATCGTGGACGCCCTGGGCCGCATCGTCACGGGTGGGCAGACGAACCTCTACTACGAGGACGTCTACGATCGCCTGCTGCTCGACCGCGGCGGCCCGCTGGACGCGCGTGCCTGCTTCGTCGACGACCTTCCGTGGACGGAGGTCGACACCGCCGAAGATCTCGTTCGCGCCGGGGAAATCGCGGGTCGCACGCGGCTCGCGTGACGGCCGCGCGTCGGGCCTCGCCGCGCAGGTAGCCCGATCGTCACGTCACAGGGCGCGAATCTACCTTCGCGCAGCCGAGGCGGCACCACGGTTGCAGTGAACCCTTGCGACCGCCGAAGCCCACGAAGCCTCGGAGGGTCCGCGAGAACGCAGCGAGCCGTCACGGCCCCCCGCCACTCCCAACCCGCACCCCGCCGCCGGCCGCTCCGGTGTGCGGCTGCGTCACAGGTGTGACGAGGCTGCGTCACCCCGAAATCTTCGTGAAATCTTCGTGGAAATTCCTTTGCCGCAGTGCTCCGGCTCGTGATAACCGCCGGGCGCCTACATCGTCCGTTCCGCTGCTTCTGCCCTCGTCCTTGAGGAGCTTCCCATGACGATCGACCGGAATCCTTCGAGCAACTCGCGCCGTGAGCTGAAGCGCGCCGTCATTCTGGCGGCGGGTCGTGGCTCGCGCCTCGTGGCCCACGACGAGCTGCCGAAGCCGCTGAAGCCGATCGCCGGCGTGCCGCTGCTGGTGCGCATCCTCCGGACGCTGCAGGGCGAGGGGATCCAGGAGGCCGTCATCGTCGTCGGTTGGCGCGGCGACACCATCAAGCGCGCGCTGCTGGCCGAGCCCTCGCTCGCGCTGGAGCTGATCTTCGTCGACAACCCGCGCTACGACCGCTCGAACGGCGTGTCGCTCCTCGCGGCGAAGGAGTGGATCGAGGAGGGCGAGGACGTCCTTCTCTCCATGGCCGACCACCTGTACGCCCCCGAGCTCGTCCGGCGCGTCCGCGAGTCGGACCTCCGCGGCGCCTGCGGGCTCGCGGTCGACCGGGACATCGAGCGCTGCTTCGACCTCGACGACGCCACCAAGGTGAAGCTCGACGGCATCCGGATCGCCGACATCGGCAAGGAGATCGACGAGTACGACGCGATCGACACCGGCGTCTTCCGCGTGAACTCCAAGCTGATCCACGAGCTCGAGAAGGTCTACGAGACGCGCGGCGACGCCTCGCTCTCCGACGGCGTCCGCTCGCTCGCGGTGACCGGCGAATTCGTCACCATCGACGCGGGCGACGCCCGCTGGATCGACGTCGACACGCCCGAGGCGCACTCGCGCGCCGAGGCGATGATCCGCGTGTGGGGCGACTCGCTCGGCGACGACCCGACCACCGCCGTCACGATCGACCCCGAGGCGCTCGAGCAGTTCGCGCCGAGCTGGGTGCGCGCCGCGCAGCCCTACAAAGAGGACCACTTCGAGCTCGCCGCCGGCCGCAAGGGGCTCGCGCGGCTGATGTCGAACGAGTCGCCCTACGGCCCCAGCGAGCGCGTGATCGCCGCGATCGTCGAGGCGGCCCGCGCCGGCAACGTCTACCCGACCAGCGCCAAGGCGCTGCGCGAGAAGCTCGCCGAGCGTGAGAGCGTGCAGCCCGACGGCATCGTCCTCGGCGCCGGCTCCACGGAGATGATCGACCTGATCATCCGCTCGTTCGTGGCGCCCGGCGAAGAGGTCTTGATCAGCGTCCCGACCTTCTCGATGTACGAGGCCCGCACCCGCGTGGTCGGCGGCATCCCGGTGCTCGTGCCGATGACGCGCACGAGCGAGTTCGACATCCCCGCGCTGCTGCGCGCGGTGACCGAGCGCACCAAGGTCGTCTTCCTCTGCACGCCGAACAACCCGACCGGCAACCGGATCGACGAGCCCTCGCTCCGCCGCATCCTGCGCCTCGGCCTGCCGACGGTGATCGACGAGGCCTACCACGAGCTCGGCGACGGCGTCCCCTCGCTGGCCCGCCTGATCGCGGAGTTCCCCAACGCGATCGTCATCCGCACGTTCTCGAAGGCGTTCGGCCTCGCGGGCATGCGCCTCGGCTACGCGATGAGCCACCCGGCCGTCGCGAAGATCCTGGGCCGCGCGAAGGTCCCGTGGAACGTCAGCACGCTCACCCTCGCGGCCGCCATGGCGGCGCTCGACGACATCGCCGAGCAGGACGAGCGCCTGAGCGCGATCCGCGCGGGCCGCTCGTACCTCGAGCGCGAGCTCGGGCGCATCCCCGGCATCTCGTCGATGAGCTCGCAGGGGAACTACGTGCTCTGCGACATCCACGACACCGGCTTCACCGGCGACTGGATCGTCCAGCAGATGCTCGCCGACGGCGTGTTCATCCGGAGCCTGTCGGTCCACCACATGGACCGCGGCTACGTCCGCGTGACGGTCGGCACCGCCGAGCAGAACGCGAAGTGCGTGTCGTCGCTCCGCCGCATCGTGACGCAGGGGCGCCGCTCCAACGTCGCGCGCGCCGCCACGAGCGACGCCGAGTAGGCAGCGCGCCAGGGACTCGCGGAGCTGGTCTCGGCCGACAGTGCCGGGGCCGGCTCTCGCCGTTTCTGGCTCCCCGAAGGGAGCCCGCCCGAGGCTCAGCGCACCTTCGCCCAGTCGACCTCGAGCGCCCGCCCCGAGAGGCCGCGCGCGCACGCCTGCATGTCCTCGGGGACCGGATCCTCGAAGCGCAGCTCCTGGCCGGTGATCGGGTGGGTGAAACCGAGCACGGCGGCGTGCAGCATGAGCCGCGGCGCGTCGATGAGCGGCTTGCCGGCGCGCAGGCGGTCACGGTTGTAGACCTTGTCGCCGAGCAGCGAGTGCCCGGACTCCGACAGGTGGATGCGGATCTGGTGCGTGCGCCCCGTCTCGAGCGCGCAGGCGACCGCGGTCGCGCCGTCGCCGCCGGCGTCGCGTGACAGGACGTCGATCGGAACGACGCGCGTCACCGCGCGCTGCCCGTTCGCCTGGCCGATGCGGGTGTCGCGGGGCGAGCCACGGATGCCGTCGCCGCGGTTCTCGACGATGAAGGTCTCGTAGGTGAGCTCACGGGCGATGAGCCCGTGCACCAGGGCGACGTACCGCCGCTCCATCGCGTGCACGCGGAACGCCTGGCCGAGCGTCTTCTTGGCCGCGAACGTGCGCGCGAAGACGAGCAGGCCGCTCGTGTCCTTGTCGATGCGGTGCACGACGCCGAGGCTCGACTGCGCCGGGTGGCCGGCGCGGCGCACGAGCCAGCGGCGCACCAGCTCCTCGAAGGTGACCTCCTCGCCGATCTCGCGGCGGTTCGCGGCGCGCGCGCGCATGCCTCCGCCGGCGCCGTCGTACGGCACGGTCGAGACGCCGGCGGGCTTGCGCGCCACGACCACGTGCGCGTCGACGAACACGATGTCGTCGTCGCCGAGGCCGCCGCGGTCGACGCGGGGCGCGCGCGTGCGGACCTCGATGCGCTCGCCAGCGTGCAGCCGCCGATCGATCGTGTGCAGGCGCGCGCCGTCGACGCTCACCTTGCCGCGCTCGATCAGCGTGCGGGCGGCGCCCCACGAGAGCGCGAGGCGTGCGCGGAGGAAGCCGTCGGCGCGCGCGCCTTCGTCGGCGGGCTCCACCATGAGGTCGGCGTCGGAGGGAACGGTCTTGGGGGCGGTCGGATCGGTCAATTCGTGGGTCAGTTTGGCGTGGGGAGCGGGAACGGCAGAGGGATGTCGATGATGTCGGGGGGGCGCGTGGTCGAGACCGACGGGAGCGGCTTCGCGGAGGTGCTCGGGATCGGCAGCGCCGAGATGCTGGGGGGCGGCTTGGGAACGGAGCCGGTGACTGGCGGCCGCGGCGCGACGATCGCGGTCGGAGACGGCTTGAGCGCGGTCGAGGCGCTGGGCGCGCTCACCTCGCCGTCGTCCTCGGGCTTCGGGTGGCGCTTCTTCGGCTGAGGCTCGGGCTCGGCCGTGGTCGCGCTCGGCGTCGGCGCGGCCGGCGCGCTCGAGCCCGACGAGGTCGCGTACAGGATCACGGCGCCGACCGCGACGACCACCGCGCCCATCGCGACGTACGGGAGCCACGCGAAGCGCTTCGGCGCGCGCGACGGCTCGGGGTCCGCGTACGGCGCGTCGTCGGACGGCAGCGCCGCCGCGCTCCTGGGCGTGTCGAAGCCGAAGGGCGGCCGGAAGCCCGCGTCGGTCCCGCCGGACGAGGACTCGTAGCCTGGGAGCGGGGCCTGCGGCGGGAACGCGACCGTGCGCCCGAAGTCGCCGTTGCGCGGTGGCGGCGGCTCGGTCGGGAGCACCGGCACGCCCACCACCGGGGGCGCGTACGGCGTCGGCACCGCGGCGATCGTCTCGCCGGGGCCCGCTTCGAGGGGCACGTGCGGGTCGACCGGCGCAGGCGCGGCGATCGGCGCGGGGGGCTCCGGCGCCCGCTCGGTCCGCGGGGAGGCCGCGGGCGAGAGGTGGCCGCGATCGAACGCGACCATCGCGTTGGGATCGCCGGGGCCGAACATCACCGGCGGCGCGACGCCGAGGCCGACGCCGCCGAGCACGCCGGGGACGGCCAGCCCGATGCGCGAGCCGCCGCGCGGCGCCGGCGGCGCTTCGATCGTGATCGAGGCCTCCTGGGCGGCGTTCACCAGCGCCTGGCGCATCGCCACCGCGCTCGAGAAGCGATCGTTCGGCTTGGGCGCGAGCGCGATGGCGACGACGTCGGCGATCGGCGGCGGCACGCGCCGCGCGATGACGTCGAGCCGCGGCGTCTGACCGCTCATCACGGCGTTGGCGATGATGCGCGGATCGTCGCCCTGCACGGGCCTGCGCCCGGCGAGCATCTCGAACAGCATCGCGCCGAGCGCGTAGAGATCCGCGCGCGCGTCGACGGCCTCGGCGGCGAAGACCTGCTCCGGGGCCATGTACTCGGGCGTGCCCATCAGGGCGCCCGGGCGCGTGAGCTGCGCGCGCACCTCGCCGAGCGAGCGGAGCTTGGCGATGCCGAAATCGAGGATCTTCACGAGCAGCCCGTCGCTCGTCGCCCCCGCCGCGCCCGGCGAATCCGTGAGGAAGACGTTCTCGGGCTTCATGTCGCGGTGCACGACGCCGAGGCCGTGCGCCGTCTCGAGCGCGAGGAGCACCTGCACGGCGATCGTGAGCGAGAGCGGCACCGGCAGCACCGGCTCGCGCGCGAGGCGCTGCGAGAGCGGCTCGCCGTGCAGCAGCTCCATCACGAGGAACGCGAGCCCCTCCGGCGACTGATCCACGTCGACCACCGACACGACGTGCGGGCTCTTCAGGTTGGCGCTGACGCGCGCCTCCTGGACGAATCGCGCGACGATGTTGGGTCGGCTCGACAGCGCCGGGTGCAGGAACTTGAGCGCGACCTCGGTCCCGAGGAACTCGTGGCGGGCCTCGAAGATCGAGCCCATGCCCCCCTCGCCGAGCAGCCGGCCGAGGCGGTACTTGCCGTTCACGAGGGAGCCGGGGCCGATCGTCATGGGGAGGCGGCCCCCGAACGCGAGCGGTGCGCCGTGTCGAGGCGCGAAGGGCCCCGAAGCCGCGAGGCGCAGGCGGGGGCCCGACTCGTCGTCGGCATCGGATGCTTCGGGAACCACCCTAGGATACATCGGCTTCGTTCACCCCGGCACGCACTTTGATCAGTCTGGATGGGTCGTGCCTGCAGAGTCTTCATCGCCCGGGTGCTCTGCGCGGTTGGACGGCGCCCCGCGGCACCCGATGCAACCCCCTGGATCCCAGCTCCGTTCCCGCTCGACGCCGCCCCGTTTCCGCCCGGCGAACGAATTCCCGACCCGCGGGCACCGCGCCACGAACGCGCGCGACTCGACGCCGATCGTGAAGCGCGGGCTACGCTCCACGTCCAACGAACGTCCACGCCCCGTCCGACACCTCGGCTTCACCTGATCTTGGCCGAGCCGGTCACCCCGCTGGGCTCGCTCGCCTTGCTCGCCTTCGACGCGATCGTCGCGCCGCAACTCTGGAGGACTCGATGCATCCGAACCGCCCGCGCCTGGGCTCGACGTCACGCAGCCCGCGCGCGCCGCGCCCCACCCGCTCTGCGGGTGCGACCCGCGGGCTCGCCCCCCTCGCCTTCCTGGTGCTCGCGCTCCCCGTCGGCGGCGCCGGCTGCGCGTCGTGCGAGCGAGCCGGGCAGGGAACGCTGTCGGTCATGGGCGGCACGATCAACGACCCCGGCAACAAGTCGCTCCGCCGCGGGATGCTGGCGTTCGGCATCGACCGCGCGTGCAGCGAGATGCTGAAGCGCACGGCCGCGCTGCGCGAAGGCGGCGAGACCTCCGGCTCGGCCACCAACCCCACGAACGGCCGCTTCTTCCCGAAGACCTGCAGCGCCGCCACCGCCGAGAACGGCGACCTCGTGATGTCGCTCAGCGGCACGGGCTACACGTACGCGTCGATGGTGCACAAGGTGACCTTCGACGCCGCCGCGACCATCACCTTCGACCAGGATTTCCTGATGTCGGGCGACGATCTGTACGGCTACTTCCGCACCAAGGACGTGAGCAAGCCGCAGGTCACGCTGAAGGTCATCGAGTCGCGGCTGCCGGCGATCGCCAACCAGCTCACCGGCTTCGGCGAGAACTACGCGCGCCAGCTCATGGACGAGAAGATGCGCGACGGCTTCACGATGCGCCGGCGGCCCAACAGCGAGACCGACTTCCGCTCGGGGATCGTGCAGCTCGGGACGTGGCCGAAGGTCGACTACGACGTGAAGGGTGGGCTCACGCTCGCCAACGACCGCAGCGAAGTGCACGAGCAGCAGCGCGATTTCCTCGGGCCGTTCGAGGTCGCCGACTCGGACAAGGCGATCTTCGTGCGCGGCCGGATCGACGGCGCGCCCGGCCTGAACGTGCTGGTGATCGACGACGCGACCGCGAAGCCGTGGATCGAGACCTACATGACCGCGGCCGAGGCGACGCCGCCGCCCGCCGCGCCGAAGCAGAGCTACACGACGCAGCAAGGTCAGGAGTTCGCGGTCACCGTCACCGGCAAGGGAACGTACTGGATCGTGCTCGACAACACCGCGACCATCACGGGCGGGTACAAGCCGCCGGGCAACCTGCTCGACGATCGCGCGGCCGTGGTCAGCTACGCGGTCGTCTACGGCGACAAGTAGCCTGCCGCTCGTCGCAGGCGCGCTCGGGGGGCGCCGCGATTTCGTTACGGCACGGAACTCCTTGGCGGGGGCGTGGTCGCTGCGGAGCATGAGCAACGCGGCACCTGCGCCCACGCACTCGACCGGCTACGCTGGACCCCCGATGGCCCCGATGGCCCCGAAGACGAGCTCCTCCAAGAAGGGCGGCGGGCTCCACGCCTGCCCGTTCTGCCGCGAGCTCTACGTCGACGGCGAGCACGACCAGTGCCCCGAGTGCGGCGTCGAGCTGCGCGAGCTCGCGGCGCTGCCGCTGTCGGCGGAGGCGCAGGCGCTCGAGCACGAGGACGTGCGCGCGGGTGTGGCGACGGCGCCGCAGGCGGAGCCGCTTCCGTGGACCGACATGTCGCGCGGGCGCGGACCGCTCCTCGCCCTGGGTTTCGCGGGGTTCGCCGTCTTCTTCTTCGCGCCGTTCGTGGCGTTCACCGAGCCGGCGAACAGCACGCTGACGGCCTTCCACATGGCGAAGAGCGCCAAGATCGTCTGGAGCCTGCTCGTGGCGTGGATGATCCTCATCCCGGCCGTGCTCTCGCGCCGCTCGCTCCTGCAGATGTGGGGCGGCCGCGTGGCCTGCGCGTTCCTCTCCGCGGTGCCGGGCGTCTACTCGCTCATCGCGCTGAGCGGGCCGACCACCAAGGCGACCAACATCCCGGGCGTGCTCTACCGCTGGCAGTGGGGCCCTGGCGTGTACGCGACGATCGCGATCTCGATCGTCGCGACCTACTTCGCCGTCCGCCTCGGCGGCCCGATGCACGCCGAGGCGGCGCCTGCGCTCGACCCGCCGAGCGCGAAGAAGCGCCGCGGAAAGCGCTGACGTCGACGCGTCGACGGGCTTCAGATCGCAGCGCGGACTCGCGCGTAGGATGAGGACGATGGACGTCTCGCTGGTGCTCACCCACGACTGCAACCTCGGCTGCGGCTACTGCTACACCGGGGCGAAGTTCCGCAAGCGGATGCCCCGCGAGATCGCCCGCAAGGGGCTCGACATGGCCTTCGCGCCCAACCGCCTCGGCGAGGCGCCGCGCGAGATCCAGATCTCGTACTTCGGCGGCGAGCCGACGCTCGAATTCGAGCTGCTGATCGAGACCGCGCGCGAGGCGCAGGCGCGCGCGCAGGCCGCGGGCGTGAAGCTCGTGCAGACCGTGACCACCAACGGCACGCTGCTCGACGCCGAGAAGATCCGCGCGCTCTACGCGCTCGACGTGTACGTCGCGCTGTCGATCGACGGCGTGCGCGCGGCCCACGACCGCAACCGCCCGCGCATGGGCGGCGGCTCGAGCTTCGACGCGGTGGAGCGCGGCCTCGAGCTCTTGGTCGCCGCCGGCCGCTCGTTCGAGACCATCACGGTGATCACGCCGGCGAGCGCGGAGCTGCTCGGCGAGAGCGTCGCCTGGCTGTTCGCCAAGGGGGTCCCGCGCGTGTCGCTGAACCCCTGCTACGAGGCGGCGTGGGACGACGACGCCCTCGCGCGCTGGGAGCACGGGATGCGCGGCGCGGCCGACGCGATGGCCGCGTGCATGCGCGCGGGCCGCACGGTGAGCGTGTCGACCTTCGACAACAAGATCCTCGCCGCGCTCAAGGGCGGGCTCGCGCAGGAGGATCGCTGCAAGCTCGGCGACGGCTTCGCGGCGGTCTCGCCCGACGGCTGGCTCTACGGCTGCGAGCGCCTCGTGGCCGAGGACGACGACCCCTCGCTGCGCATCGGCCACGTCGACACCGGGCTCGATTGGAAGGCGGTCACCTGCTCGCGCCCCGACGTCGGCGAGGACAAGCACGCGATCAACGCGGAGTGCGACGCGTGCACCGAGCGCTTCCGCTGCTCGGCCTCCTGCGCCTGCTCGAACCGCGCCGAGACCGGGAACATGCAGGTCGCCGGCGGCGTGCAGTGCTGGCACGAGCAGACCACCGCGCGCGTGGCCGACGAGATGGCCGAGGGGCTGTTCGCGGAGCTGAACCCGGTCTTCCTGAAGTGGTTCTATGGGCGCATGGGGATCGACGCCGACGCGCTGGCCGAGCAGATCCGCTCGGGCGCCATCCAGCTCCCGGCCCGCGGCGCCGAGCGGGGGCCGATCGGGCAGGTCGCCCGCGGCCGCACCACCCCCGAGGGCAAGCGCGGGCTGCCGATCGTGCAGTAGGCCTCGCGCGGCCGCAGGCGCCGCCGGCAGGAAAGATGAGCGTACGCTCGCGGCCAGCCCCGCCGGTGTAAGGCCAGCGGACGCGCGCCGTTCCATGGAGGTCATGCCCGTGACCAAGAAGCTCCCCGCCCAGCTCG
>CAIXWQ010000721.1 GCA_903923175.1 uncultured delta proteobacterium
CCGCGCCCGAGCAGGTCGACGGCGAGCTCCGCCGCACGCTCGGGCGACATGCCCTGTGGGCGCACGTTCGAGATGCAGTTCTTCTCGGCGTTGTCCTGATCGAGCTTCGGGCCGACCGCGAGGTAGAGCGAGAGCGAGTCGCCAGTGCCGAGGCCGGGGCGCTCGCCGAGGCAGATCGCGGTCGCGCGGCTCTTCAGGAGCACGCCGATGTCGTCCTGCAGGCCGACCCGCGCGAGGCGCGCGAGGATCGGCCGCCCGATCGAGAGCCCGCGCGCGCGCAGCGCCGCGGTGAGCGCGGCGAGCAGCGGCTTGCCGTTGAGCACGAGCGCCGGCGACGCGAGCCCGTCGGCGAGGATCAGCTGGACGTCGGCGCCCGGGGCCCCTTCGCGCGAGAGCCGCGCGCGACTCTCGTCGCTGAGCCGTCGTCCCTGATTCGGATGGAGCAGGTAGTGCTCGCGATCGCGGCATGCGCTCGTGACCTCGAGGCACCCGAGCTCTTGCGCGAGCGCCTCCGGCAGCTCGGCGTACACCGCGTCCTTCGCGATCGCGTGATCCTCGCGCAGCCCGAGGTACGTCGCGGTCCGGTAGCGCGTGCCGGTGCGCCCCATCGCGATGCGGCTGGGCGTGCTCGCGGCGAAGCGCGCGAGCGCGCGGGCGTCGTTCGGCGCCGGGATCCCGTCGGGCGTCGAAGCAGCGTCGCGCGGCAGGGGCGCGCTCGGCTCCGCGGCGCGCTCGCCACGCTCGCCACGCGCGATCAGGTGCGCGAGATGCGCGGGAACGCGGCGCTCGGTCAGCGCCCGTGCAGGCAGCCCGGGCACATGGCTCCGGCGGTCGCCGTCGCTCACGGCAGCCCTTCGGCGTCGAACACCGACGGATCGCCGGCGCGCGCGGTCAGCCTGCCGCCTCGCATGAGCCCCATGCGCTCCATCCACGCTTCGAACTCGGGCGTGGGCCGGTACCCGAAGAGGCCACGCAGCGCCGCGTTGTCGTGGAAGCTGGTGGTGTTGTAGTTGAGCATCAGGTCGTCGCCCATCGGGATGCCCATCAGGTAGTTCACCCCCGCGGCCGCGAGCAGCACCTCGAGGTTCTCCTGGTCGTTCTGATCGGCGACGGCGTGGTTGGTGTAGCAGGCGTCGCACCCCATCGAGATCCCCGACAGCTTCCCCATGAAGTGATCCTCGAGCCCGGCGCGCGTGATCTGCTTGCCGTCGTAGAGGTACTCGGGGCCGATGAAGCCGACCACGCTGTTCACGAGGAACGGCGCGTAGCGGCGCGCGAGGCCGTACGCGCGGGCCTCCATCGTGAGCTGATCGGTGTCGTGGTGCGCGTTGGCCGAGAGGGCCGTCCCCTGCCCCGTCTCGAAGTACATGACGTTCGGCCCCTGCGCGGTGCCGAGCCGGCGCGCCATGTCCTGCGCCTCGTCGAGGATCGCGACGCTGACGCCGAAGTTGCGGTTCGCCCCTTCGCTGCCGGAGATGCTCTGGAACATCAGATCGAGCGGCGCGCCGCGCGCGAGCGCCTTCATCTGGATGGTGACGTGCGCGAGCACGCAGTTCTGCGTGGGGACGCGGTAGCGGCGCATCAGCCCCTTCACCGCCTCGAGGATCGCGACGACGTTGTCGACCGACTCGGTCGCCGGGTTGACGCCGATGACGGCGTCGCCGTTGCCGTACGAGAGCCCCTCGCGCACGACGGCGAGGATGCCGGCGACGTCGTCGAGCGGGTGGTTGGGCTGCAGCCGGCTCGAGATGCGGCCGGCGAGGCCGAGCGTCGCGTTGCAGCGGACGACGACGCGAATCTTCCGCGCCGCGACGACGAGATCCAGGTTGCTCATCAGCGAGGCGAGCCCCGCCACCGCCTCGGGCGGCAGCGCGCGCCCCACCGCGGCGATCTCCTCTCCGATCGTGCCGTCGTCGAGGATCCAGTCGCGCAGCTCGCCGAGCGACTTGCTCGCCACGCGGAAGAAGGCGCCGCGGTCGAGCGCGTCCTCGATGACGCGCGTGACCTCGTCGAGCTCGTAGGGGACCGACGGGCTCTCGCGGAGCTCCTTCACGGTCAGCTCGGCGAGCACGCGCTTGGCGGCCGCGCGCTCGCGGAGGCTCTTGGCGGCGACCCCGGCCTGTACGTCGCCGCTGCGCGCCTCGCTGGCGCGCGCGAGCACCTCCTTCACGGTGCGGAACGTGAAGTGCTCGCCGTGGAGCGCCCTCGTCCAGGTCATCGCGCCCACACCGTAGCCGGTTCCGGGCCGGTTGGGCGTTCCCACCGCGCGTCACTGGCTGGGCCGCGTGGTCAGGCACGACGGTGCGTGGCATCCTGGTCGGCACCATGGACCGCTCGTACGCGCGCTGGGGGATCGGTCTGGCCGGGGCCGCGCTGCTGATCGGCTTCTTCCTGCCGTGGGTCGACTCGGGCTTCGGCAGCGCTTCGGGCTTCCAGATCGTTCGCCACACCGACGGCGCCTCGCTCTGGCGCCTGATGGTGCTCCTGGCGCCGGCGGGCGGCCTGGCGATGGTGGCGTTCGCCGTCGGCGATCGGTGGAAGCAGGCGCGGCTCGCGTCGCTCGTCACCGGCGGCGCGCTCGTCGTGTACGGCGTCGTGCAGACGATCCGCTCGTTCTTCAGCCTGACTGGCCTCGGCCTCTGGCTCGTCATCGCGGGCGCGCTCTGCGCCGCGCTCGTGCCGCTGCTCACGCGCGAACGGGCCTAGCCGGCGGCTGAAACGCAGCCCGCGGTGTCAGGAACGGCCAGGTTCGGCAACCCGTTGGCGTAAGGCGCGACCGCCGCCGGTCGTTCGGCTCGCATGACGTTCCCCTCCGCGCCGCCCTTCACCCTTCGCTGCCTCCTCGGCGCCTCGCTCGGGCTCGGCCTGTACGCCTGCGCCGCCACGACGCCCGCGCCCGGGAACGCGGGCGGCCGCGGCGATCCCGACGAGTCGAGCGCGAGCGACGGCGCGACGGCCCCGGAGACGAGCGCGCGCACGCAGCCCGACGCCAACAAGTGTCCGGCGACGTTCCAGGAGGCGCAGCGGCCGAGGCAGTGCGCCTTCGCCGTCACGTCGGCGTGTACCTACAAAGAGGGCGCCTGCGGCTGCGAGGCGGTGCAGAATTGCGGCGGCGCGCAGATGCGGCCGACGGGCGCCGGCGAGCCGGGGACCTGGCGCTGCGGCTCCACCGATCCGCGCCTGCTCGATGTTGCGGGTTGCCCGTACGTGCCGCCCGCGGCGGGCGCGTCGTGCGCGAGCGCGGGCAAGTACTGCTTCTACGGCGCGTGCTCCTGGGCGGGCACGGCGGCCACCTGCAGCGCGGGCGCCTGGCACCTCGCGCAGATCATGGGGCCGCCGCCACCGTAAGCCGAGACGAGGCGCTCAGGCCTCGTTCACCGTCACCTTGATCATCTTCACCGGTGTGCGCGGGCGATCCGACGCGTCGGTCGGCGTCGTCTCGATCTTCTTGATGACGTCCATCCCCTTCACGACGCGACCGAAGACCGGGTGGCGCGACGAGCCGGGGGTGAAGAAGTCGAGGAAGCTGTTGTGCACGGTGTTGATGAAGAACTGGCAGCTGCCGCTGTTCGGCTGGCCGGTGTTCGCCATCGAGAGCGTGCCGGGCTCGTTCGAGATCTTCGCCGTGGGGGGGAACTCGTCCTGGATCGGGCCGTTGGGGCCATCGCCGGTGCCCGCGCGCGAGCTCTTCGGATCGCGGCTGTGCGGGCAGCCGAACTGGCACATGAAGTTGTTGATCACGCGGTGGAAGTGGAGCCCGTCGTAGAAGCCGCCCTTCGCGAGCTTCACCCAGTTGCCTGCCGTGATCGGCATCTTGTCGACGAAGAGCTCGACTTCGAAGGTTCCGAGAGACGTCTCACAGGTCGCCGTGGGGTTCGCCATTCCCCGCCTTTAGACTCGCCCGCGGCGCCCCGCAAAGGCTCCCGTCCACGCGCGGTGGACCTCTGGTAGCCAGCCGGCGGGAACGCCGCGGTGTTCCGGGTCGGGCGCGCGCGCACCTCCGCTGAGGGGAACCTGCCCCCGGGGCGGCGACGCTGCGCGCCGTCGCGTCGCGGTCAGGAGCCGCGCATCACCGAAGGAACAGGGGCGCGCTTCGCGTCGCGCGGGTTCGAAGAGTCGGTCCCCTCGGCGAATTCCGAACCTGCCGAGGTGATCACGAACGGCCCACCGGCCTCCTCCGCGACCTCTTCGTTCATCGCGTCTTCGCCAGCCTCTTCACCCGACGTCGCCGACGACAGGAACTGCTCCCCGAGCGCCTCGGCGAGGTCGTCCTTCGAGTGGCGCGAGCTGTGGATGAAGGCATTCGCGTCCGGTTCGCTGGCGTGCGGCTGGCTCGGACGCGGCTTGACGGGGCGGGTCTTCATGTCCTCCCGAGCTGCATGACTCGTGCACGGGCAGAGGGCGCACGGCGGCGCGGCGGGAGCTGCCATTTCGCGCGCGAGAGGGCATTTCGCGCGCAGGCATTGCGTCGGCGCGCGCAGGCCGTGACCTCCGCGCGAGGCCTCGTCATCGCGGCATGCGGCGCTATGATTTCCGAGGCACGCCCGCGGCGTCGCCCCCCCTTCATGTGCGTCACCGGCCACGCGCTGCTCTCGGCGCTCGTTCGCCGCATCGACAACGACGCGTATCGTCCGACGCTCGCCGAGCTCGGCGCGCTGCTCCACGCCGGCTGCGCCTTCGAGGACGTCGAGCGCGCGCTGGCGGGCGGCGAGGGCGAGGCGTTCGTGGAAGCGCGGCGTCGGCTCGAGGCGGTCCGACCACCCGCCGCGCCCTGACGGCGCAGGCGGACGCGGTCACTTCTTCCGCTTGGCGTAGGTCCCCATCCACGACGCCCGCGCCAGCACGTGCCCGCTGGTCGCTGCTTCGACCTCCTCGCGCGAGGCGCCGGCGGCCTTGCCGAGGGCCGGCACGTCGAGCGCGAGGAGCTTGAAGAAGTAGCGGTGCGTGCCGCTCGGCGGGCACGGGCCGCCCCAGCCGCTCCGATCCCAGCTCGTCATCGCCTCCAGCCCCACCCCCTTCGACCCCTCCGCGAGCTTGGTCGTGGCGGCCGGGACGTCGAAGAGCACCCAGTGGGTCCAGGTCCCGCCCGGGGCGTCGGGGTCGTCGACGATCAGCGCGAAGCTCTTCGTCGCCGCCGGCGCGCCGCTCCACGCGAGCTCGGGCGACACGTCCTGCCCCTCGCAGGTGAACCGCGCGGGGATCGGCCCTCCCTGGGCGAAGGCGGGCGACGAGAGCAGCATGCCGCTGGGGTCCGGCGCGTCGGGGACCGACTTCGAGTCCGGCGGCGTGGCCCCCTTGCATCCGAGCGACGCGACCGCGAGGTGCGCGACGGCGGTGAGCACGATCGAGCTACGCATGCCTCCGAGGATGCACGCGAGGCGGGCGCGTCGCGACCGGGAAGGCGCGCGAGGCGCCGCGCGCCGCTCGCGCCGACGTGACCTCGCTCAGGTGATGCCGAACGCGCGCAGCTTCTTGTGGAGCCCCTCGCGCGTGATGCCGAGCGTGCGAGCCGCCGCCGTCTTGTTGTTGCCGTGCTCCCGGAGGCTCTCGAGCAGGACGAACTTCTCGACCTGATCCATCATCTCCTTGAGCGTCCCCTTCTTCATCTGCGCGCGCTCCACCACGCCGTCGACGTGGCGCACGCGCGGGCTGAGCATGTCGGGCGTGGCGAAGCCGCCGGGGTCGAGCTGGATGACCAGCCGCTGGACCTCGTTCTCGAGCTCGCGCACGTTCCCCGGCCAGTCGTACGCCTGGAGGAGCTCCATCGTCTGCTGCGAGAAGCCGCCGACCGGCTTCTGCATCTCGCCCGTGTAGCGCTGGAGGAAGTGCCCGGCGAGCGTCGGGATGTCCTCGCGGCGCTCACGCAGCGGCGGCACGCGGAGGTTGAAGACGCTGAGCCGGTAGAAGAGGTCCTCGCGGAAGCGCTTCGCCGCGACCTCCTTCTCGAGGTTGCGATTGGTCGCCGCGACGATGCGCACGTTGACGTGCATCGCCTTCGTCGAGCCGACGGGGCGGATCTCGCCCTCTTGTAGCGCCCGCAGGAGCTTCGCCTGCAGGCCGAGCGACATCTCGCCGAGCTCGTCGAGGAAGAGCGTGCCGCCGTCGGCGAGCTCGAAGAGGCCGCGCTTGTCGTCGGTCGCGCCGGTGAACGAGCCCTTCTTGTGGCCGAACAGCTCGCTCTCGAGCAGGTTCTCCGGGAGCGCCGCGCAGTTCTGCGCGACGAAGAGCTTGTCGCGCCGGGTGCTGCGCCAGTGGACGGCCGACGCGATCAGCTCCTTGCCGACCCCGGTCTCGCCCTCGATGAGCACGGTCACGCGCGTGTTGACGACCTTGTCGAGCTTGCCTTTCAGCTCGGCCATCGCGCGCGAGGAGCCGATGATCTCCTTGCCCTCGGCGCGCTTCTCCTCGCGCCCCTTGAGGTAGACGTTCTCCTTGCGCAGTCGCTCGTCGACGATGTGCAGCCGATGCACGAGGCGCGCGTTGGCGATCGCGAGCGACGACGTCGAAGCCAGCACCGAGAGCACGTCGAGGTCGCCTTCGTCGAACACCCCCGAGGGGGCGGCGCCGGCCAGCGTGCTGCCCGAGGGCTGCGGCATCAGCGACCCGCGGTTGTCGACCTGCACGATGCCGAGGATCTCCGCCCCCTTCCAGAGGGGGATCCCGAGCGTCGAGCGGATCTGGGCGCCGAGCATCGAGGCGGTGCCCGCCTCCGCGGGGGCGTCCGCGAGCAGCACCGCGGCGCGCTCGTCGACCACCTTCTTGAACACGCTGCGCGTGATCGGGATCGACGCGGCGCTCGGCTGGCCGCCGCGCACGCGCGTGAGCACCGGGATGTACGTCGCGGGCGCCGTGGACTTCGCGCCGACCGCGGGCCCCTCGACGTCGTCGTCGTCACGCAGCGCGATCGTGACGTGCGTCGACTTCGGCACCAGCGCCAGCACGGCGTCGCAGACCCGCCGGAGCACCTCGTCGAGCTCGAGCGCGCCGCCGATCTTCGCGGTCTGCTCGTACACGCTGCGCAGCGCCGAGGGGCGGCGCTCGATCTGGTCGACGGCCGGGCCGAGGTCGTCGATCGACCGCATCGCGACCGCGCGGGCGACATCAGCCTCCTCGTCGATCGTCACCGCCAGAGCGACGGGGCCGTCCTGCGAGCCGAGCTCGACGACGTCGCCGCTCGCGAGCAGGACGCGCCGCCCGACCTCGTCGTCGATGCGCGTGCGCACGCCGCCGCGGACGAGCACCGTGCCGTTGGTGCTCTTGAGGTCTTGCAGCACGTAGCGGTCGCCCGACCAGACCACGCGCGCGTGCTCCGACGAGACGTGAGGCGTCTCGAGGACGAGATCGTTGCCGGGCGCGCGCCCGATCCGCAGCGGCTCGGACAGCGTCGAGACCACGCGGCCCACGCCGTCGCCCTTCTGCACCTCGAGTCGGATCACCGCCTGCTCGCCTCCGGCCCCCCGATTGCCGCGTACGTCGGCGCGCGGACCGCACCGCGCCGTCGCCCCACCCCTGAAATGAGCTTCGCCGCCCCCCTGCACCCGCGATCGAACGCGGCGCCGAGGGGCGGCGACGAGCGTGCTCAGCCCTTCTTCGCGTTGGCGCGCGCGCGGAGCTTGATCGCGATCGGCTCGAGCTGCGCGGCCTCGCGGTTCGCGGTCTCGCTCGCCTTCTCGCGCTCACCCTTCACGAGCTTGTCGATCGCGTCGGCGACCTTGAGGCTGCCGTCCTTCAGCGCGCGGTCGACCGACATCTGCACGAACGACCGCGGCGCGGGGAGGGTCAGCTTCGGCAGGATGGCGAGCATCTTGATGATGTCGTCCTCCTTGGCGAAGTTCGCGAACATCCAGGCCGCCTTCTGCAGCTTGATGCCGGCCATCGTCCCCTCGCGGGTCACCTTGGTGAAGCCCATCTTGTCGACGATGGCCGCCGACGCGTCGAACTCCTTGAGGTAGCAGCTCGCGTCCTCGCCGCAGGCCTTCAGCAGCTCCTCGTGGACCTTGATGACCTCGTCGTTCTTCGGCGAGGCGTCCTTCCAGAGGACGTTGAGCGCGGTCTTGCCGTCCGCCGCCTTCTTGTCGGGGTGCGGGAAGCACTTGTCGTCTTTGTTCTTGAGCTTGTCGGGGTCGCAGACCGTGTCGGTCGGCTCCTGGACGCGCCACTCGTTGCTCGGCTTGTCGATGCTCTTGGCGTCGACGTACGCCTGGCGGACCTTGGCGACGTTGTCCTTGGTCGACAGCATCAGCGCGCTGTTGAGCGCCGCGTTGCGGACGTCGTCCTCGGTCTTCTTGTCGCCGATGATGCCGAGCAGCCAGTCGGCCTGCGTGACGTCCATCGTCGACGAGAGCGAGGCGACGATGAGCGTCTTGGTGTCCTTCTCGCCGTTGTCGTACGCCGCGTGGATCGCCTCCACCGACGTCTTCGAGGACGGCAGCGAGATGAGCAGCCCGAGGAGCGGCTTGATGTCGGGGGCCTTGGCGTCCTTGTTCTTCGGATCCGCCGGCTTCGGCTTGTCCTTGACGAGGGGCGCGATGGCGTCGGCGACGGCGGGCAGGCCCATGTTCGCGATGATCTGGGTCGCGATCTTCTGGTAGGCGAGCGGATCCGAGCCGCCCGCGCCCGTGTACGTCTTGAACTTCTCCTTGACCGCCTTCACGTCGGGGTTGGAGACGTCGTCCTTCACGTACGGCATCATCATGTCGATGGCCGGGGCGCCGATCTTCGAGATCGAGTTGCCGATGGTCATCGCGAGGCCGGTGGTGAGCGGCGACGCGGTCACGGCCTCGTCGGCGGTGCCCGCCTTGACGACGACGACCTTCGAGGCGAGCTCGAACACGGCCTTCACGAGCTCCGGGAGCATGTCTTTGTCGGCGAGCTCGCCGAGCGCCTGGGCGGCGATGAGCTGGCGCGCGGTGAGCTCGTTGTTCGGCACCGTCTGCTTGCCGTCGTTCGGCGCGAGCACGATGTTCTTGAGCTCGCCCTTCGCGGACGTCATCTTCATCTGCACGAGGGCGTCGCCGAACATCGAGGGGACCTCGGCGGTCTTCGCCTTGGTGACGTCGATCTTCGACTTCTTGAGCCCCTCGACCAGCGCGGTGGCGAGCTCGGGGTCGCCCTTGAACTGGTCCTTCAGCCGCGTCACGGAGCGCATGACGTTCTTCACGTCGTCGTCGTTCTCGTTCGGCTTGTAGTTCTTGATCGCGAAGACGAAGGCGGGCTTGGCGCGCGCATCTTCGAACTGCGCCAGCATCTCCATGAGGATCTTGCGGTGCTTCGCCGAGTCCTTCAGCGCGTCCGACTGGTACGCCTTGACGACGTCGACGACGACGAGATCCTTGAATTCCTGCTTCTTCTTCTTCTTCGCCTCGAGCGCGGCGGCGTCCTTCTCGGGGAGGCTGTCGAGGTTGCGCCAGGCCTGGTTGATGTTCTCGATCGCCTTGCCGCGCTCGACGGGGTTCGCGTCGGTGATGTGCTTGAGCCCCCACTCGACGCTCTTCTCGTCTTGGCACCCGGTCATCGCGGAGACCGCGATCGACGCGCCCGCGAGGGACAGCACGAGGGGAACGGCGCGGAAGAGAGAGCGGGCCGAGCGGGCGATGCGGCGAGGCATGGGTCCTCCAACGTTGGGCGAAGAGCGAGCGCAGCGTAGGGATTGGCTGCTCGGAGTGTCAACGAACGTACACAAGGGGCTGCGCCGTTCGGCGCGCGGGGCCAGCACGGCGGGCCGCGCAGAGTACGGAGCCTGCCGCGAGCGAGGTGGATCAGACCTGTTTTCCGCTCTCGACGAGCGACTGCAGGAGCGGGCCATACCCCTGGAGGGCGGTGCGCTGCAGATAGAGGCGGAGCCCGCGGGCGCCACCGAGCTCCTCGCCGCCGCCCGCGCGGCCCGGGCCACCGTGGACCAGCTGCGGGAGCACGAGGCCCGGAGACATCGCCGCGCCGGCGTTCTTCTCGGTGCCGATGACGAGGCGGCCGTGGGCGGTGGCGATGCCGAAGACGACCGTGCGGAGGAACTCCTTGTCGTCGCCGTAGACGGACGAGACGAGCCCGCCGCCGCCACGCCGCACCGCGGCGATCAGCTCCGGCGTGCCGTCGTAGGGGATCAGCGTGGTGACCGGCCCGAACACCTCGTGCTCGTGGACCGGCCCCGCGTCGGCCGCCGAGCTGACCTCGAGCAGCGTCGGCGCGACGAAGAAGCCGCGCCCGGGCTCGACGCCGAGCGGCGCGTCGGGCGCCTTGCCGCCAACCACGACCTTCGCCCCCGCGGCCACGAGCTTGGCGATCCCGTCGAGCACGTCGCGCTGCTGCCGCCGGGTGGCGACGGGCCCCATCGTGACGTCGTCACGCGCGGGATCGCCGACCTTCACGTCGGCGAAGCGCTCGACGAGCGCCTCGCGGACCGCCTCGAGGCGCGCCCTCGGCACGAACACGCGGCGCGTGGCGGTGCACTTCTGCCCCGTCTTCTGCGTGACCTCCTTGGCGACGTCCTTGAGGAAGAGGTCGTACGTCTCGTCGCTCGTCTCCCCGCCGAGGATGGCGGCGTTGAGGCTGTCGGCCTCCACGTTCACGCGCACCGAGCTCGCGACGACGTTCGGCAGCGCGCGCAGCTGCGCGCCGACCGCCCCCGAGCCTGTGAAGGCGAGGACGTCCTGCGCGACGAGGTGCTCGAGCAGGTCGCCGGGCGCGCCGCCCACGAACGAGAAGGCGCCGCGCGGGAAGATCGCCTGCTCGACGAAGAGCTCCGCGATGCGATGGGCGACCAGCGCCGTCGACGTGGCGGGCTTCGAGATGACCGGGACGCCGGCGAGGATCGCGACGGCGAGCTTCTCGCCGAGCCCCCAGGCCGGAAAATTGAAGGCGTTGACGTGCGCCGCGACCCCCTCGAGCGGGAGCAGCACGTGGCGCCCGGCGAGGCGCGAGGACCGGCCGAAGTTGATGGCCTCGCCGTCGACCAGGAAGCGCGCGTCGCCGAGCTCGCTCGCGAGGTCCGCGTACGCGCCGAGCGTCCCCGAGGCGCCGTCGACGTCGAACTTGCCGTCGCTGCGCGTGCAGCCGCCGTTGTCGATGGCGAGCGCGATCAGCTCGTCGCGCGCGCCGTGGATGGCTCGGGACGCCGCGCGGATCATCGCGCCGCGCTCCGCGAACGTCGCGGCGCGGAGCGCGGGGCCACCGACGTCCCGCGCGAAGGCCAGCGCGGCACGGAAATCGACCCCTTCGGTCGACGCCGTCGCGACGACGGCCTCGGTCGTCGGGTTGACGAGCTCCGCCCCCTTGCCGCGCCCCTCGACCCACTCGCCGCCGACGTGGCTCCTCAGGCTCTTCATCCAGGCGTCATCTCAAAGATGAGGCGTAGCCACAAGCGCGTTCAGCACGGGCGCAAACTTCGGGGCCGTTCGTGTTAGATGCGGCCGGTGGCGAGGCCCCTCCCCCGCCCAGGCTCCGCCGCGCCGACGCTCCGCAGCATCGCGGCGCTGGCGGGGCCGGCGATCGCCGGCCAGCTCCTCCAGACGGGCGTGATCTACGCCGATCGCGTCATGCTCGGTCACGCGGGCTCCGGCGCGCTGGCCGCGATGCAGCTCGCCGGCCCGCTCGAGTGGACGCTCGCCTCGGTGAGCGCCGCGTTCGCGGTCGGGACGCTCTCGCTGGTGGGCCGCGCGGTCGGCGCAGGCGACCTCGAGGCGGCGCGCCGGCACACCACGCTCGCCGTCAGCGTCGCGCTGGTCGTCGGCGCGGTCGTCGCGCTCGTCGCCCGCCTCACGATCGTCCCCGCGCTCCCGCACCTCTTCCCGCACGCGTCGCGCGCGCCCGACGGAGCGCTCGCGCTCAGCGCGCACTACCTCGAGGTGGCCCTGTTCGCCGCGCCCTTCTACTGCGTGGGCGTGGCGGGGCTGTCCGCGATGTCGGCGTCGGGCGACACGGTCACGCCGCTGGCGATCGGGTCGGTCGTGAACGTCGTCCACATCGCCGTCAACTGGGTGCTCATCGCCGGACACCTCGGCGCCCCCGCGCTCGGGGTGCGCGGCGCGGGGTGGTCGACCACCGCGTCGTACGCCCTGGAGGCCGCGCTCACGCTGCTCGTGCTCCTGCGCCCGGGGCGCGCCGTCTCGCTGCGGCCGTTGCGCGCCGCGCGCGTGCTCGACGCCGCGGGCCGACGGGCCCTGCGCACGCTCGCTCGCCTGTCGGCGCCTGCCTATCTGGAGCGGCTGGTCTACCACGCGGGCTACCTGGCGTTCGTGTGGATGATCGCCCGCCTCGGCGACGACGCCATGGCGGCGAACCAGGCGCTGATCGCGATCGAGGCGCTGTCGTTCATGACGGTCGAGGGGTTCGCGACCGCCGCTGGCGCGCTCGTGGCGCAGCAGCTCGGCGCGCGTCGCCCGCGCGAGGCGTTGCGCGTCGGATGGTCGGCGACCGGGCTCGCGGTGGCGACGCTCTCGAGCTACGCGCTCCTCTTCCTCTCGCTGCGCCACGCGCTCCCAGCGCTGGTCACCCCTCGGGCGGACCTGCAGGCGATCGCCGCGAGCGCGCTCTTCGTGGTCGCGATCGCGCAGCCGTTCATGGCCGCGGGCGTCGTGCTCGGGCAGGCCGGACGCGCGGCAGGCGCGACGCGCGCGGTGATGCTGGTCTCGGTGGTCTGCGGCTTCGGCGTCCGGCTCGCGACGACGTGGTGCACGACGGTCGCGCTGCACCTCGGCGTGGTCGGCATCTGGATCGGCAGCACGAGCGACTGGACGGCCCGCACGCTCGTGCTCGCGGCGCTCTGGTACTCGGGCCGGCTCGTCCCCGCCGAGCCGCCCTCGCACGCGGCCTCGTAGCGGTCGGACGCGCGCTGCTCCCGCGCGGATGACGGCGCGCGGATCAGAAGTACGTGTGCGCCGAGCGCAGCTTCAGCCGCCCGCGAAACGCCACGCCGCCCTTCGGGTTCGCCTGCACCGGCCCTTCGAGCGCGATCTCGAGCTCGCGCGCGTCGGCGACGCGCAGCCGCAGCTTGCCCGCGAGCTTCGATTCGACCGGCGTGTCGCCCGACTGCTTGCCGCCGAGCTTCATGGAGACGTCGAACGCCGCCACGGCGCCGGCGTCCTCGAGCGCGACCAGCTTCACCGTGACCTCGCTCGGCCGCATGGGGTCGTCGTTCGCGAAGAGCCGGCCCGGGATCGCGGCCTCCAGCTCGGCCACGCGATCGCCGACGATCAGCGCTCGATCCGGGAGCACGATGCCGAGCTCGATCGGCTCGCCGATGCGATCGTAGCGCTTGGCGATCGGCTCGGCCTCGTCGTCGGGCACCGCGCCGCCGGTCGCCGAGGTGACCTTCACCGCACCGCCGATCCCCGCGACCCGCTCGACGACGTACGTCTGCCCCTGCTGCGGTCTGGCGGTCTCGCCGTCGCCGTTCGTCCGCGACCAGGTCTCGAACGAGACGCGCACCTTGGTCGCGATCGGGCCGTTGGTCGCGAGCACCTCTTCGGTCGCGCGGACGCGCTCGCCTTCGACGACCGTCACGTTGCCGGGGCCGCCAGGCGCCCCCTTGGAGCCGCCCCGCACGACGGTGATCAGCTCGTCGCTCTCGAAGCGCTGCCGCGCTCCCACCGCGATCTCTCCGCGTCCGAAGCGCACGGACTCGCGCGCCCCGCTCGAGGCGCTCGCCGAGGCCGAGGCCGACGCCGACGATGCCGAGCCGCTGGCCGCGACGCCTGGCAGGGAGGGCGCCGGGGGCGGCGCGCCCGCGCACGCGAGACCGAGCGCGCCGAGCGCCCCGAGCCCGAGCAGCGCCACCACGAGGCCCGCGCCGGCGCCCCGCGCAAATTGCCCCGCGGCGACGAACGCCACGCTTTTGCCTACGCACGACGAGCGATCGACCACGCGGAGGAGCCTACACCCATGCCACCCCTTCCGTCGGACCGCGCGCGCTGGCATACGGGTCGGCCCCATGTCCGACGGAGCCGACGAGAAGCCGAATCGTTACAAGGTCACCGAAGCGCTCGACGGCGCGCGGGTCGACAAGGCCCTCGTCGTCCTCGCGCAGCTGTCGCGCTCGCAGGCGAAGGCGCTGTTCGAGCGCGGCGTGCGCGTGAACGATCGCCGCGCGCCGAAGGGGATGCCGGTCAAGGCGGGCGACGTCATCACCATCGAGCGCGAGGAGCCGATCGGCGATCCGGCCGCGCAGCCGGATCCCGGCGTCGCCGTCGACGTGCGCTACCAGTCGGAGCAGGTGCTCGTGGTGCACAAGCCCGCGCGCGTGCCGAGCGCGCCGGTGCGTCCAGGCGAGCGCGGGACGCTCGCGAACGGGCTCGTCGCCGCGTTCCCCGAGCTCGCCGGCGTCGGCGTCGACCCGCGCGAGCCCGGGCTCGTGCACCGGCTCGACGTCGAGACGAGCGGCCTCGTGGTCGTCGCGCGGACCGCGGCGGCCTGGAAGGAGCTCAAGGAGGCGATGCGGCGCGGCGAGATCGAGAAGCGCTACCTCGCGGTCGTCGCCCCCGGCGGCGGCTCCGCGCGCGCCTCCTCGGTGCGGGCCGACGGCGAGCTGCCCGACCGCGGCAGCATCGACTACCCGCTGGCCGATCACCCGAAGGACGACCGCCGGGTGTTCGCGTGCGTACACGAGCGCGACATCGCCAGGTTGACCCCGCGCGACGCGCACACCTCGTTCGTCGTGCTGAAGCGGTGGTCCGTCGAGGGGAGCCCTCGCGCGCTCGTCGAGGCGACCGCCGCGCGCGCGCTCCGCCACCAGGTGCGCGTGCACTTCGCCGCGCTCGGGGCGCCGCTCGTCGGCGACGGCCTGTACGGCGGTCCGGCCGCGCCCGAGGTCGGCCGTCACGCGCTGCACGCCTCGCGCGTCGCCTATGAGGGCGGCAAGGTCGTGAAGCCGTTCGTCGTGGAGGCCCCCCTCCCCGCGGACCTCCAGTCGCTCGTCCCCTGATCTCGCCGAAGCGGAACCACGCCGGTCGCGCTGCGCGATCGAGCCCGACCCCCAGCGCGCCGCGTGACAAGAGCCGGCGCGGGAGCCCGCCATGACCACGAAGCACGACGAGGCCGACAAGACCGAGCAGAGCCCCTCGCTCGCCCCGCAGCAGCACTCGCCCGAAGAGATGATCATCGCCTCGCGTCGGGAGCGCGGCGCCATCGTCCGCGAGCGCGGCGATGACCCCTTCGCCAACGACGCGGGCGCGCTGACCACCATCGCCGCGGTGGTGGCCCCCTTCGCCGACGCTCGCAAGCCGGGCGCCGAAGGCGCGGCCGGCAAGTACGACGCCGCCGCGGTCGCCGCGATCGTCGGCGCGCAGCCCGATGCGGAGGTCCGCGTCGCCGGTCGCGTGATCGCGGCCCGCTCGTTCGGCAACCTCGCGTTCCTGCGCTTGCGCGACCGCACCGGCGAGATCCAGATCTTCTGCCGCAAGGACGTGCTCGGCGCCGACTTCGGCCGCCTCGCCGGCTCGGGCGGCGAGATCGACGTGGCCGATCACGTGGTCGCCACGGGCGTGCCGCTCGTCACGAAGACCGGCGAGCTCTCGGTCGACGCGAAGTCGCTCCGCATGCTGACGAAGGCCTACCGCCCGCTCCCCGAGAAGTGGCACGGGCTGCAGGACGTCGAGCTCCGCTACCGCCAGCGCTACGTCGATCTCGTCGCGAACCCGGACGTCGCCGACGTGTTCCGCGCGCGCGCGCTCATCGTCCGCGCCCTGCGCCGCTACCTCGACGAGGACGGCTTCCTCGAGGTCGAGACCCCGACGCTCGTGAGCCTGGTCGGCGGCGCGACCGCGCGCCCGTTCAACACGCACCACAACGCGCTCGACCTCGATCTCTTCATGCGGATCGCGCCGGAGCTCTACCTCAAGCGCTGCCTCGTGGGCGGCCTCGAACGCGTCTACGAGATCGGCCGCTGCTACCGGAACGAGGGCATCAGCACCCGGCACAACCCCGAGTTCACGATGCTCGAGTTCTACCGGGCGTACGCGAACTACGGCGATCTGATGTCGATGACCGAGGCGATGCTCCGCTACGTCGACGCCGCGCTCGCGCAGTCGATGCCCGAGGCGCACGCGCGCTGGTCGGCCGCCCGCTCGTTCGCGCTCGATCGCCCCTTCGCGCGGGTGACCATGAGCGACGCGGCGCTGCACGCGGTGCGCGCGTTGAAGGTGCCGGAGCTGCTCGCCGTCGCCGATCGCGGCTGGCGTGAGCTCGTCGCGTTCTTCCAGATCGACTTCGGCCCGAAGATCAAGGAGTGGTCGAAGAGCGCCTCGCGCGCCGTGGACTGGGGCAATTTCCGCAAGGCGTACGCGAAGTGCGAGAACGCGGGCGAGCGCCTCTTCTCGCTCTACGAGTACTTCGCGGAGCCGTTCCTCTCGAGCGACTACCGCACCGAGGCGGCTTCGCTCTCGGAGGGCGGCGCCTCCAAGAGCATCCCGGTCTTCGTCATCGACCACCCCTTCGAGATCTCGCCCCTCGCCCGCCGCAAGGACGACGACCCGTCGCTCACCGATCGCTTCGAGCTCTTCGTCGAGGGGCGCGAGCTCTGCAACGCGTTCAGCGAGCTCAACGATCCCGACGACCAAGCCGCGCGTTTCCGCGAGCAGGTCGAGAAGAAGGCGCGCGGCGCCGAAGAGACGATGGACTACGACGAGGACTACGTCCGCGCGCTGGAGCACGGCATGCCGCCGGCCGCCGGCTTCGGCATGGGAATCGATCGGCTGGTCATGATGCTCTGTCATCAGCCGTCGATCCGCGACGTCATCCTCTTCCCCCTTCTCCGCCCGCAGGCCACCTAGCTCATGGTCTTCCTCGGCATCCCGGCGCCGCTCTGGATCGCGGCGATGATCGGCCTCGCCGTGCTCGTCGCCCGCGCGACGTCACGTTTCCATGCGAAGCCGGACGACGCCGGGACGTCGTGGATCACCGGACATCCGGTCTCGATCGGCCTCGTGCTCGTGGGCCTCGTCGTGGCGCTCGCTTCGATCGGCATCTCCGCGCCGAGCGTGAAGGTGATCGTGCGGCTCGCCGGAACGGCCGTCGGGCTCGCTGGGCTCGCGGTGCGCGTGGGCGTCGGCCTCCGCCGGCCTGCGCGACCGAAGCCGGCCGGGCACGAGGCCGAGGCCCGCGCGAGCGCGCTCGCGCACGCCGGCGCGTGGTCTCCCTTCGGCACGCTCGGGACGGCCTTCCGCCTCGTCTTCACGAACCCGGGCCGGGGGCTGCTGCCGCTCGCCCTCGCGACGCTGCTCATGAGCGTCCCCACGGCGTTCGCAGGGCTCGGCTTGCGCGCGCTGCTGCTGCGCCCGCTGCCGCCGCCGGACCAGGTCCCGCCGCCGTTCGACCCCTCGCCGTTCCTCGCCGTGCTCGGGATCACGGTCGCGCTCCGGCTCGTCGAGTTCTTCGGCAACGCGGGCGGCCTCGTCGTCGCCATCAAGCTCGTGCGGGGCGAGCGTCCGCGGCTCCGGGACGCGTTCTCGGGCCTGCGCTTCGTGCTGCCGCTCCTCGGCTTCGAGATCGTCGCCGGGCTCGCCTCGGCCTTCGGACTGGTCGCGCTCGTCGTCCCGATCGTGGTGATCCGCATCGGGTGGTGGCTCGCCGTCCCGCTGATGATCGATCGGAACCTCGGCGTGATCGAGGCCGTCGAGGAGAGCTGGCGCATGACCCGCGGGTCGCGCCTCCGGCTCTTCGGGCTCGCGTCGATCCTCTTCGCTCTGCAGCTCGCGGCGCCCGTCGCGCAGGGGTTGCTCGCGAAGGGGCCGCCGGCGCTCCTGGCCCTCCCCGAGCTGCTCGCGTTCGTGATCGGCCCGGTCTCCCTGGTCGCGCTCGCCCACGTTTACGAGGCGATCCGCAAGACGCCGCGCGTCCCCGAGTCGTCCGACGCGGTGCTCACGGTCGGCTACGCGACCATCGGCTTCGTCTACGGCGCGGGGTTCCTCACGCTCGTTCGCATCACGAACGCGCTCCCGGTCACGCGCGGCTCGCACGTGATCATGCGGCACGAGCTGCTGCGCGCCTCGGCGCTGCTCTCCGGGGTCGTCTTCCTGCTCTTCGTGCTCGGCGCCCTGCTGCCGATGCTGCTCGACTTCCTCGAGCGCTCCGGCTTCTCGCGCTTCGTCGGCGCGCGGCACGTGCGCTCCAGCAAGAGCGGCTTCCTCACCGTCATCTCGCTGCTCGCGATCCTCGGCGTGTCGATGTCCTCGTGCGCGCTCGGCTCGGTCATCTCGATCATGGGCGGGTTCGGCGCCGACCTGAAGCGGAAGATCCTCGCGAACAACGCGCACATCGTCGTCGACTCGCCGCAGCCGAAGGGCTTCCTCGAGTGGCAGCCGGTGCTGGAGCGCATCCGGAAGGTGCCCGGCGTCGAGGCCGCGACCCCGATGATCACGGGCGAGGTGATGGCCGCGGTCGACAACAACACCGCCGGCGTCCTCCTGCGGGGCATCGACGTCGACGACATCGGCAAGGTCATCGATCTCCCCCAGAACATGGAGGAGAAGCTCGGCAAGCTCGAGTGGCTCAAGGAGCCCGAGCGCGTCGCGAACCTCCCCTGGTCGGAGCGCCGCGGGGTCGACTCCGACGACGACCTGTTCCACCCGACGGACGACGCGACCCCCGCGCCCCCCCCCAAGAAGACGCTGCCGCCCTTCGGCGAGAAGCACGAGGAGCCCGACGCCCTGATCGAGAAGATCGGCCGCTCGCTCCCGCCACCTGCCCTCGACCGCCCCGTCTACCCGTGCGTCGTCATCGGCCGCGAGATGGCGAAGACGCTCCATCTGCGCATCGGCTCCGAGGTCTCGCTCGTCTCGCGCATGGGCGAGCTCTCGCCCGCGGGCGTCGTCCCGCGAGAGCGGAAATTCCGCGTCGCCGGCATCTTCTTCAGCGGCATGTACGAGTACGACGCCACGCACGCGTACGTCACCATGGAGGCCGCGCGCGACTTCCTGGATCAGCCCGACCGCATCAACGCCATCCAGGTGAAGGTCGCGGACGTCGAGAACGCCGACAAGTTCCGGCCGGCGATCGAGAGCGCCGTCGGTCGGGAGGAGCTGCGAACCCGCGACTGGCGCGAGATCAACAAGAACCTCTTCTCCGCGCTCAAGCTGGAGCGCATCGCGACGTTCATCGTGCTGTCGCTCGCGATCATCGTCGCGAGCTTCTGCATCTTGTGCACGTTGCTCCTCATGGTCACCGAGAAGGGGGCCGAGATCGCGATCCTCAAAGCCCTCGGCGCGAGCGACAACGCCATCCTCCGCATCTTCATGGTCGAGGGGATGATCATCGGCGGCATCGGCACCATGTTCGGCGTCGCGACCGGCTACGCGGTTTGCTACGGCCTCTCGTGGTTCGGCGTGCGGATCGATCCCGACGTGTATTACATCGACCGGCTGCCGATCTCGGTGAACGCGTGGGACTTCGCGGCGGTCACGGCGGCTGCGCTGCTGATCTGCGCCGTCTCGACGCTCTACCCCGCGCGCGCGGCGTCGAAGCTGCTCCCCGTCGACGGGCTCCGCTACGAGTAGCGGCGGAAGCGTCGAGCGCGCTCGGCGGTTGCGCGTGGCGATGGCGAGCCTCGCTCTTCCCACCCCGCAACTCTCGCGCTACCGCCCCGCGACCGTGTCTCGCCTGGTCGAAGTCCGCGCCCTCGAAAAGACCTTCCAGCACATGGGGAAGGAGCTCCAAGTGCTGCGCGGGATCGACCTCGATCTCGACGACGGCGAGATCGTCGCGGTGGTCGGCCAGAGCGGCGCCGGCAAGTCGACCTTCCTGCACATCATCGGCACGCTCGATCTCCCGACCTCGGGCACGGTGAAGATCAGCGGGCAGGACGTGAACAAGCTGTCGAGCGCGGGGCTCGCCGATCTTCGAAACCGCAACATCGGCTTCGTGTTCCAGTTCCACCACCTGCTCCCCGAGTTCGACGCCCTCGAGAACGTGATCATGCCCGGACTGATCGCCGGCAAGTCGCGCAAGGAGCTCGAGCCGCGCGGTCGCAAGCTGCTCGAAGAGGTCGGCCTCGCTGCGCGTGCGACGCACCGCCCGGGCGAGCTCTCCGGAGGCGAGCAGCAGCGCGTCGCCCTGGCCCGTGCGCTGCTGCTGCAGCCGAAGCTGATCCTCGCCGACGAGCCCACGGGCAACCTCGACAGCGGCACCAGCGCCGCCATCCACGATCTCTTCTTCGACATCAACCAGCGCCACGGAACCACGGTCGTGATCGTCACGCACAACCTCGAGCTCGCGCGCTCGATGCCGCGGGTGGTCACGCTGAAGGACGGGCGCGTGCACGCCGACGAGCGCCGGGAGTCCGGGCGCAAGGCCGCGAGCCCGCCGGCCGAGACGCTCGTCCGCGCGGATGGCGACGCCCTGAAGCCGGCCCCCGCCGCCCCTTGAGCCTGCCGCGCGCCCCGCGAGCGGCGCTCGTCGCGCCCTCGAATCTCCCCGTAGCTGCACGTGCGAGCAGCGCCCCCGTTGCAGGATGCGCCGTGCCGTGATACCCGCGCGGCGCGTTTCCCCATCGACCTGCGAGCCTCCCTTTGGGCATGGCCGCGAGGAGTGATCGACAGATGGCGACCCCCCAGGTTCAAGGCAAAGTTCGTCAGGTCATCGGCCCCGTCGTCGACGTCGAGTTCCCGGCCGGCAAGCTCCCCGCCATCTACAACGCGCTCACGGTCACCAACCCGGCGATCAACGACCTGCCGGACAACCTCGTGCTCGAGGTCGCCCAGCACCTCGGCGAGTCGATGGTCCGCACCATCTCGATGGACAGCACCGACGGCCTGGTCCGCGGGATGGACGTCAGCGACACCGGCGCCGCGATCATGATGCCGGTCGGTCCGCAGGTCCTCGGCCGGATCCTCAACGTCGTCGGCACCCCCGTCGATGGCGGCCCGGCGCTCGACAAGAAGCTGTCGCTGCCGATCCACCGCGCCCCGCCGGCCTACGTCGAGCAGTCGACGAAGGTCGAGGTCTTCGAGACGGGCATCAAGGTCATCGACCTGCTCGCCCCCTACCGAAAGGGCGGCAAGATCGGCCTCTTCGGCGGCGCCGGCGTCGGCAAGACCGTCCTCATCCTCGAGCTGATCAACAACGTCGCCAAGGCGCACGGCGGCGTGTCGTGCTTCGCCGGGGTCGGCGAGCGCACGCGCGAGGGGAACGACCTGTTCCTCGAGATGAGCGAGTCGAAGCTCGAGAGCGGCGCGGCCGTCATCTCGAAGACGGCGCTGATCTTCGGCCAGATGAACGAGCCGCCGGGGGCGCGCGCGCGCGTCGCCCTCTCCGCACTCACGTGCGCCGAGTACTTCCGCGACGTCGAGGGGCAGGACGTCATCCTCTTCATCGACAACATCTTCCGCTTCACGCAGGCGGGCTCCGAAGTGTCCGCGCTCCTCGGCCGCATCCCGAGCGCCGTCGGTTACCAGCCGACCCTCGCGACCGAGATGGGCGCCCTCCAGGAGCGCATCACCTCGACGAACAAGGGCTCGATCACGTCGGTGCAGGCCGTCTACGTCCCCGCCGACGACCTCACCGATCCGGCGCCCGCCACGACGTTCGCCCACCTCGACGCGACGACCGTGCTCTCGCGCGCGATCTCGGAGCTCGGCATCTACCCGGCCGTCGATCCGCTCGACTCCACGTCGACGCTCCTCGACCCGCTCGTCATCGGCGACCGCCACTACAAGGTCGCGCGCGACGTGCAGCGCACCCTGCAGAAGTACAAGGACCTGCAGGACATCATCGCCATCCTCGGCATGGACGAGCTCTCGGAGGACGACAAGCTCGTCGTCGGTCGCGCGCGCCGCATCCAGAAGTTCCTCTCGCAGCCCTTCTACGTCGCCGCGCAGTTCACCGGCACGCCCGGGCAGTACGTCGCGCTCAAGGACACCATCACGTCGTTCGAGGAGATCCTCTCCGGCAAGTACGACGACGTGCCCGAGCAGGCCTTCTACATGAAGGGCTCGATCGAGCAGGTGAAGGAGCACGCCGAGCGCCTCAAGAAGGAAGGGAAGTAGGCGATGGCCGACGCGGAGAAGAGCGCTGCGTCGGACGGCGCCATCCACCTCGAGGTCGTCACGCGCACCGGCCTCGCGCTGCGCGCCGACGTCGACGAAGTCCAGGCGCCGAGCGTCCAGGGCGAGTTCGGCGTGCTGCACGGCCACCTGCCGCTGCTCGCGGCGCTGAAGTCGGGCGTCCTGTCGTACCGCACCAAGGGCACGGTCAAGCGCGCGGTGATCGGCCCCGGCTTCGCCGAGGCGGGCCCCGACAAGGTGCTCGTCATCACCGAGCACTTCGTCGACGAGGACGACATCGATCCGGACGCGACCCAGGAAGCGCTCGACAAGGCGCGCACCGCGCTCGAGTCGCTCCGGGAAGAGGGCGTCACCAAGGGCGCCCGCGTCGACGAGCAGGTCTCCCGCATCGACTGGTGCGAGGCCCAGCTGGCGATGGTCGAGCTCTGGCGCCCGGGCCATCGCGCCGGCACCCGGGGTGGCGAGTCGAACTGACGAAGCGGTCTCGAGGCCATGGTCGCTGCGGCTGCAGCGGCGGTCGAATTCGAAGGGAGCGTCCTGCGACGCTCCCTTCGTCGTTTTCGGTGTCCACGCGCTTTTCTGGCATGCTCACGCCGCACGATGGTCGCACCGGCGAATGACGAGGAGCCGTCCCGAGGCGGGCCGCCTCCGCCGACGCCCCGACGAGGCGGCGGTCGCTCGCTGACGATCGCGCTCGGCGCGATGTTCCTCGTCGTGCTCGGCGTGCTGGCGCGTGGGCCGCGGCGGCCTCCGAGGTCGCCCGCTCCCGCGCCCCTCGCGGCCGCGCAGGGCTCCGAACCGAAGCGGCCGGCGGAGGAGCGCCTCGAGCGGGCGATCGCGGAACTGCAGACGATGCCCGAGCTCGATGACGAGCGCGCCAAGGCGATGCTCTCGGCGATCGCGTCGGCCGAGCGGAGCGACGCGGGGATGCTGCTCCCCGACGGCGCAGTCCCGCCGCCGCTCCCCTCCAGCGCGCCGCGCGCTGCTCGCTTCGGCGTGGTGGTGGTGCGCTACCGAGGGGCCCAGCTCGCGCCGCTCGAAGCGCCACAACGGAGGGAGGCCCTCGCGAGGGCGATCGTGCTCCGCGAGCTCGCGGTCAAGGACTTCGCCGCGGCCGTCAGGGCCGGCGATCCGGGCTCGACGATCGACGTGGGGAGCGTCCGCCGTGGCGACCTCGAGCCGGCGATCGAGTACTTGCTGTTCGTCCTCCCGAAGGGGGAGGTCTCGGAGGTCGTGGATGCGCCGCGCGGTTACTGGATCATGCGTCGCGTCGACTGAGCCGCGCGCGCTCGGGCTGGCGCTCGCGCTCCTGCTCGCCTTCGCCCCTGGCTGCCGCGATCGCCGCGAGGCGGACGACGCGCGCGGGATCCTCTCCGCGTACGAGGCCTTCCAGAACGCGGTGCCCAGCGATCGGCGCGCGGCGCTCGAGGCACTGGCGAACGCGAAGTGCCGCGACGCCGCGGTGTGCGCCGATCGCGACGCGTGCGCGAGCTACGCGACCGCGATGGTCCGCGCGAACGAGCTGACGGCGAAGGCGAAATCGCTAGCCCCCGAGGACGCCGGCGGCAACGGCGCGGCGACGATGAAGGAGCTCGCGATCATCGTCGCAGGGGCCGAGGACGCGATCGGCGACGCCGAGCGCGCGGAGCCCTCGTGCACGAGCGCGCTGGAGCGGCTCTCCGAGCGTCGCGCGAAGTCGCGCTGACGTTCGCCGCGGGGCCGCGCAAAAAGGCAGCGACGGATCCGCCAGCGGAGCAGGAGGAGGACTCCGCTGGCGAACCCGTCGTGCGGTCGTGTCCGTGCAATCAGATCGCTTCGAGCTCGTCTTCGTCGTCGGCGAATTCGGTCTGCAGCCGCGCGCGATCGTCGGCGAGCTCGCGGTCGAGCTCTCGGGTCGAGATCACGGGGAGCTTGCGCTTGCCCACGGGCCCCTCGTCGACATAGTCGCGGAGGGCCGTCATCTGCTGCAGCGCCTGGAGCTTCGCGAGCCCCTTCACCTCGACCTGGCGAATGCGCTCGCGGGTGAGGTTCATGATGGCGCCGACCTCTTCGAGCGTCGTGCCGCCGCGGTCCGCGACGTCGAGCGCGCACGTCTCGGTCATCTCCCAGACCTCGAGATCGGGGAAGTTCAGCTTGATCGCGCCGGTGCGCGGCGAGACGTCGAGGTAGAGGTGGTGCGCGCAGGAGACGAACGGGCACGGCCGCGCGCCGTCGATGCACTCCTCGCGCATCCGCGGCCGCAGGCTCGCGGTGTCCTCGGGGAACTGCTGGCGACCGCGCTCGAGCTCGGCCTTCGAGAGACGCTTCACGCTGATGGTCCGCGCGCGCACGTCGCGCTTGCGGCGCGAACGCCGCTGCTCGCGCGTGAGCTGCGGCTCCGGCTGGAGGGCGAGCGCGCCGTCCGTCTGAAGGAGCTCACCGTCGCCGTCGCAGTCGTCGTCGAGCATCTCGCTCTCGAGGTGGAATTCCACGTCATCCGCCTCGAGCTTCACGTCACCATCGAAGTCGTTCATCGCCGCTCTCCCCGGGTGCTGGTCCCACGCGCCGCCGCGCGAGTGTCCTTGCCGTCCGCCTCGCGATCTCGCCCCGCCCGAGACGAGATCTCGCCCACGACGCGCGCGTCCTGCGCCCGCGCCCTCGCATCTCGACCGCCGGTCGCGTCGCCTCCGCGAGCCGGCAGTCTCCGTTCGACACTCGACGGCCCACGCACGCGAGCCCCCCGGCTCCGCGCACGCCTGCGGCGTCACCGCCGCACCGTCCGGCCCCCCCCCACATCAGGCGGACCTTCGCACTCCGAAAGGCGCTGCCTGCGCGCCTTCTAAACTGCGTGGCGCCGCAAGCGCGCCTGCATCGTCAACCGACTCTCGATGGAAGTGATCCGTTCGAGGAGCTTGCGAGCGAGCTCGCGCGCCTCATCCAGATCTCGGTGGAGCCCCCGTGCCGCGAGGGCCTCGGCGCGCTCCGTGATCGCCGTCTCGAGTCCGCCGATCGCACGATCGATGGTGCGCTCCGCGTCCTCGATGTCTCCACGTGCGAAGAGGAATTCCCGCTGGATCTCCTCGATCGTGAAGTCGTCGGCCATCATCTCCTTGATCAGCTTGACCAAGCGGATGACGCCGACCGGGTACACCCCTTGAGAGCCCTGGTGCTTCCCCTTGCGACCGACGCGCACGCTGCGAGGGAGCAGGCCGACCTGGACCCACTTGCGCAGCGTCGCCTCGCTGATCTTGAACTTCGTGCCGTCGAGGGCGTCGAGGATCGCCTGGGAAGTGAGGCCGGCGGGATTCGCCGTCTCGAGCTTGCCCAGCTCCTCCTCGGAGAGATCGGCCTCGCTCGTCATCGTGCCATCGAGCTTCGACACCGGTCTCCCCCTCCCTTCCCCTGCGCCCGCCGGCATCGATGAACGTTCGTTGAGCGCTCGGACGCCTTCGCAGTGGTCATAGTGATGACCACCGCGCGGGTGTAATCGAGTGCTCGGCGAGGTCCACTTGGTGTGTGCCGCCGTCGAGGTACCGTGAATGTATTCTACTGAATGGATCAGGGTCAATCTGGGTGCGACGAAACTTTCTTGGCCCGCGAGGTGCGCTCGCAAAGGACGCTGTAGAGCTACTTATTGATGTCGTTTCGTGTCCGTTACTATCCTGATTAGGATAGTAAAAGAAGGCGCTGCTTTCGTGCGAATTTGGCTTGTTTTCAAGCTCCGATTGGCGCGAGCGCGGCCCAGCGGACGCGCGGACAGCATCGCATGCCGGCGGACTGGGCCAAGGTGGGATACTTCAGCAGATGGACCGCGACTGTCCCGTCCGAATCCGCGGTCCGGTATCGTGCCGCGCGATGCCTCTGCGTAGCCCGCGCCCGGTCCGTGCGGTTCAGCGTGCGACCGCGCGCCGGGCCGCGAGGACGCCCGCGCGATGACCGAGAGCCCCACGCTCGCGCACGCGAGCGCCCCTCGCGCTTCGAACGAGGCGCCGGCGGCGGACGTCCGTCTCCGAGGCGTCCGGGTCCGCTACATCGACACGGGCGCGGTCGACGCCCCCGCGGTCGTGCTGCTCCACGGCCTCGGGCTCGACCGCAACCAGTGGAGCGGCCTGATCGAACCGCTGTCGCGCACCCGGCGCGTGATCGCCTTCGACTTCCCGGGCTTCGGTGACTCGGACCGCCCCGCCCCCTCCGTGTATCGCTACGGGTTCGAGGCCCTGGCGGAGACGACGCTCGACCTGCTGGCGGCCCTCGAGGTCGGGCGGTGCACCCTCATCGGCCACTCGATCGGCGCGGGTGCCGCGCTGGTGGCGGCCGCGGATCGCCCCGAGTTCGTCGAGCGCCTCGTGCTCGTCGCGCCGCCGTGCTTCCGGACGAGCTCGCCGACGGCGCTGAGGCTGGCGATGCTGCCGCTCGTCGGCAGGCCGCTCTTCCAGAGAGTGCTGGGCGGCGCCGTGCTCCGGCGGCACCTCGGCGCCTACGCCGGCGATCGCGAGGACGGGCGCTCCGCCATCGACGACGCGGCCCTGCGCGAAGCGACGTACGCGATGCTCAAGGCGATGATCGATCCGGACACGCTCCGCGCGCGGCTGCCGCGTGTCCGCGCGCCGACGCTCGTGGTGTGGGGTCGCGACGACCACGTCGTGCCCTGGACCTTCGGCACCCGACTCGCGCGCGAGATCGTCGGCGCGCGGCTCGAGATCCTCGAGTGCGGCCACGCGCCGGAGGCGGAGCGGCCCGACGCCTTCGAGACGCTGGTCGAGGGCTTCCTCGCCGACAAGTCGGCGTCGCTCCCCGCCGACGCGAAGATCGCGATCGACCCCCGCCTGCCGGAGACGCGCGCGCGCGCGACGGCGCCCTCGCGGGGCACGCGCGGAGGTCGCACGCCGTGACGCTCGATCCGCGCGCGTTCCGGCGCTTTCGCAAGAACAAGGGCGCGCTGGTGGGCTCGGCGATCGTGGCGACGATCGTGCTGTTCTCGACGCTCGGCCCGCTGATCGCGCGCCACGACCCGGACGTCCCGAACTTCGACGCGGGGCGCGCCGGCTTCGGAACCCCGGTCGGGCCCTCGGCACAGTTCTGGCTGGGCACCGACACGATCTTCCGCGACGTCTTCGCCCGACTCGCGCACGGCGGTCGGCTCTCGCTGGAGGTCGCGCTCGCCGCGACGCTCATCTCGATGGGGATCGGCACCGCGGTCGGGGTGCTCTCCGGCTACTACAAGGGGACGAAGCTCCGGATCGATCACCTCGTCGAGGGGGGCGCGCTGGCGCTCGCCGCGGCGGGCGGCGGGCTGCTCGCGACCGGTGCGACGACCAGCGCGCTGCGCTTCGTGGCCTTCGCGCTCTGGCTCGCCGGTTGCGCGATGGCCCTGCGGCTGGTCGGGCGGCTGCTCGCGCTCGCGAAGGGCGACGCGCGCGCGCTCGGCGCCGCGGACCTCGTCGATCTCGCCGCGCTGGCGCCCGGCGCGTGGGTGTTCGCCCGCAACGGCGCGCTCGCCCTGGCCGACCACCGCGTGCTCGCGGTCGGATAAATCTTTTTACCTTTATTTTTTAGCCACCTTGGGGCTACTGATTGCCCCTTTGATTTTTTTAATTCAACGGGAGGGGGCCAAGAGGCATATTTTTAGCGGAATATTAACTTTGCTTTTGTCTTTTGCAGCCTTAAA
>CAIXWQ010000722.1 GCA_903923175.1 uncultured delta proteobacterium
CCCGCGCCCGTGCCCGCGAGCCCGAGCGACGACGCCTCGGTCCCCGCGCCCGCGCCGACGGGCGGCCCGGCGCCGAGCGACTCAGGGAGCACGGCCGACACGGGGCACGTGCACGACGCCGGCTCGACGACGCACGACAGCGGCACCAGCGCCGCGGACACCGGCGCCCCCGACGTGGGCGCGCACGACAGCGGCACCAGCGCCGCGGACACCGGCACGGTCACGTACGACGCCGGCGCCCCCGACGTGAGCCCGACCGACGTCGGCGGCTCGTCGACCGCTCCCCCGACGGCGGCGGAGCTGCTCGCGCTCACGACCGGCTGCAGCGTCGCCTCGAACGGCCGCTACGCGACCGACTCCGGCGGCGCGGCGACGGTCGACATCTGCGCGCTGACGGGCGCGTACTTCTGGAAGGCCGACATGGACATCGACTGCGACGGCCTGAAGACCGCCGTCTGCAGCGCGTCGACCGATCCCGACTACCAGAACCAGACGAGCGCCACGACGTCGACGGGCGGCTGGCTCGACGCCTCCACGCTGCCCTACGTGGTCATCCCGCTGCCGAGCAGCCGCTTCGACTACACCAAATCGGGCATCCAGCTCGGGCAGCTCGTCGCCGTGATCTACAACGGCCAGATCACCTACGGCGTCTTCGGCGACGAGGGGCCGTCCGACATCATCGGCGAGTCGTCGTACGCGATGGCGAAGAGCCTCGGGATCGCTCCGAACCCCGCCACGGGCGGCGTGGACTCGGGGGTCACGTACATCGTGTTCACCGGGCCGGGCGCGGTCGTGTCGCCGATCGAGGATCACGCGAAGGCGGTGGCGCTGGGGCAGACGCTCGCGAGCAAGCTGCTCGGGAAGTGAGCCCGAGCGGGCCGACACGTGGCGTGTGCGCCCGCGCGACGTGAACGTAGAATCGAGCCGCGATGGACCCGAGAGCAGCTGCTCGCGAGCGAGCCCTGCAAGAAGTGAGGCCGCGAGGCGCGGAGACGCGCCGCGAATGCACGAGCCCGTCGCCGCATCGGAACGTCGCGATGCCCGTGCCTCGCGCGCTCGGTTCGCTTCCTGCGGGCGCGCTCGCCGCGCTCGGAGCCGCGCTCCTCTCGTGCGCCCCGACGCGCGCCCCGCTCGGCCCGTCGTGGAGCGTCGCGCCGAGCGTGCCCGCGGAGGCGCGCAGCCTGGAGGTCGTCCTGTGGGAGGGGAGCTGCTGGGGGAGCAGCGGCTCGCTGCAGCGGATCACCGTCGGCGACGAGCTCGTCGTGGTTCGCACGGAGGACGACCTTCGCGTCGAGCCGCGCGCGGCGTGGGAGTCGAAGCGCCTGCGGCTCAACGAGCTGCTGCGGCGGACGCGCCCACGAGAGATCGGCACGCGCGAGGCGCCGCGCTTCGATCCGTGCAAGGCGGGCGCGAATTACGACTGCGGGCTGATCGTATCCGTCGACGGAGCGGCGCCCGTGCAGGCGTGCTGCGGCCCGGCCGGGATGACGCTGGCGGGGTTCGTGCGCGCGCTGTAGCGACGCTCAGACGCGCTCGACCGTGACCACGCCCTGCACCTTGGTCAGCGCGCGCATCACGCCCTTGAGCTGGTTCACGTCGCCGATCTCGAAGGTGAACATGTTCACCGCGCGCCCGTCCGGGTCGGCGCGGCAGTTCGCCTCCGTGATGTTGACGTTGAGGCCGTGGAAGGTGCTGCCGACGGTGGCGAGGATGCCCGGGCGGTTCGCGGTGACCACCTTGAGCTGCACCGGCCGGTTGATCTTGGCCTTGGCGTCCCACGCGATGTCGACGCGACGATCGGGGTCGGACTCGAAGGCCTTGGGACACCCGCGCCGGTGCACGGTGACGCCGCGCCCGCGCGTGATGAAGCCGACGATCTCGTCGCCGGGGAGCGGGTTGCAGCACTTCGCGTAGCGCACGAGGATGTCGTCGATCCCCGAAAGCCGGATGCCGCCGGCGTTGTCCTTGCCCGTGATCTTGCGGACGAAGCGCTCGATGCCGCCTTCGCGGATCTCCTTCGGCGCGACGGCGAAGTGCCCGCTCTCGGTGCGCGGCGTGAGGTGATCGATCACGTCCTGCGGCGAGGTCTTGCCGTAGCCGACCGAGATGTAGAGCTCGTCGAGAGAGCTCACCTTCATGGCCTCGAGCAGCCGGCGCGCCTCGGCGCCGTTGACCAGCTTCTTGAGGCTGATCGACGCCTTGTGCAGCTCGCGCTCGAGCAGCTCCTCGCCGAGCTTCTTGCTGCGCTCGCGCTCGTCGGCGCGGATGAAGTTGCGGATCTTGGAGCGCGCGCGGCTCGTGACGACGAAGTCGAGCCAGTCCTTCGAGGGGGTCTGGTTCGGGCTCGTGAGGATCTCGATCGAGTCGCCGTTGCGCAGCTTGTAGCGCAGCGGAACGATCGCGCCGTTCACCCGCGCGCCGACGCACTTGTCGCCGACGGCGGTGTGCACGGCGTAGGCGAAGTCGATCGGCGTCGAGCCGCGCGGGAAGACGCGCACCTCGCCCTTGGGCGTGAAGACGTAGGTCTCGTCCTGGAAGAGATCGACCTTCACCGACTCGAGGAACTCGGCCGGATCCTTCATCTCCTTCTGGAACTCCATCAGTTGACGGAGCCACTGGAACTTCTTGGCCGCCTCTTCGGCGACGCCGCCGCCGGAGCCCTGGTGGCGCTCCTTGTACTTCCAGTGCGCGGCGATGCCCTGCTCGGCCACGCGGTGCATGTCGCGCGTGCGGATCTGGATCTCGATGCGCTCGCGGCCAGGACCGATGACCGTCGTGTGGAGCGACTGGTACATGTTCGGCTTGGGCAGCGCGATGTAGTCCTTGAAGCGCCCCGGCACGGGCGTCCACTTGCTGTGGATCACGCCGAGCGCGGCGTAGCAGTCGGCGATCGACTCGACCATCAGCCGGAAGGCGATGACGTCGTAGACCTGCTCGTAGTCGCACTGCTGCGAGCGCATCTTGCGGTAGATCGAGAACAGGTGCTTCTGGCGGCCGCTCACCTCGGCGGCGAAGCCGTGCTCGGCGAGGCGCCCCTCGAGCGTGTCGACGACCTCGGTGATGTAGTCGGCCTGCTCGGCCTTCGACTTCGCGACCTTGGTGTCGAGCGAGGCGTAGGCGTCGGGCTCGAGGTACTTGAACGCGAGGTCCTCGAGCTCGGACTTCATCCACGAGATGCCGAGGCGGTTCGCGAGCGGAGCGTAGATCTCCATCGTCTCGCGGGAGATGCGCTCCTGCGCCTCCGGCTTCATGAACTCCATCGTCCGCATGTTGTCGAGGCGGTCGCAGAGCTTCACGAGCAGCACGCGGATGTCGCGCGCCATCGCGACGACCATCTTGCGGAAGTTCTCGGCCTGCTTGTCCTCCTTGGACTGGAACGTGAGGTTCGAGAGCTTGGTGACGCCGTCGACGAGCTGCGCGATCTCGCGGCCGAATTCGCGCTCGAGATCCTCGACGGTGGCGAGCGTGTCCTCGGCGACGTCGTGGAGCAGCCCGGCGCAGACGCTGGCGATGTCGAGCTTCAGCTCGGTGATCACGCCGGCCACCGACGCGGGGTGGATGAAGTACGGATCGCCGCTCTTGCGCATCTGCCCGTCGTGGGCGCGCTGGCTGTAGGCCCAGGCTTTACGCAGCAGCTCGACGTCGGCGCCAGGTTGGTACCCGCGGACGCGCTCCACCAGATCGTCGATCATCAACATTGCGGGACGCGGCATTGCACCACGCGCGCCCGTAGCGTGCAAAGAGGTCGCCATATGCGCAGGTGCGAGCGCGCGGGATCTCGCGCGCTCGCCTCTTATCGATGCGACGGGCTCGATCTCGGTGCCGCGACGGCCGCGCTCGACGCGACGGACGCGCTGGACGCGCTCGGCGTGCCGTGCCGCGCTCGGATCACATCCGACGGCGATCGGGGAGCGAGCCGGTCTTCTTCTCGACCGTAGGCGGCGTCGGCGGCTTCGGCGGGTCGGCCGGGGGCTTCGGCTTGGTGGAGTCGTCGAGCATGTACGGCCGCGCGTTGGCCGTCGAGCAACGCTCCACGTCGTTGTGGAACTCCCAGTGGAGATAGATGAGCCCGTCGGGGCTGACGATCTCCTTCGGCGCCGTGCCGAACGGCGCCGCGCGATCGACCGAGTCGAGCGCGGCGATGTCGAACACGGTGGAGCCGGAGTTCTTCACGATGCCGAGGTGGTGGATCGTGCCATCGGGCTTCAGCACGATCTCCATCCACGCGACGAGGCTCGGGTCGCGCAGGATGCTCTCCTTGGGGAGATCGCCGAGGTTGTCGACGAACCCCTCCGAGAAGATCGGGTGCAGCCGGTTGTGGATCTGCGTGAGGTAGGTGGCGAACGGCGAGGCGCGCGTCCCGAGGTTGGTCTGGTTGCCCGGCTTCACGCCCGGCACGTAGTTCTCGATCGCGGGCTTCCAGCGCTCGAGGAGCGCGCTCTTCCATTCGCCGCGGTGCTTGCTGAGGCGCGTCTCGGCCTCGGCGAGGCGGAGCTTGTCGATCTGCGGCTGGCCGACCGCCCCCGCGATGACGTTGGGCGAGAGCGAGGTCGGGCTGCCGGACTTGCCGGCGTAGTTGCTGCCGAGGCCGTCGACCCACTTGTTGCCGCCGGTGGCGGGGAGCATCTCCGGCAGCTTGTACTTGGGGAGGCCGTTGCCGTTCGCCCCGGGGGGCGTCGCGCTGGCGACCGCGGCCACGCCGGGCGCGGAGGGCTTCGGGATGGTGCCGACGCCATTGGGCCCCGCCATCGTGTCGGGGGCCTTGGGCCCCGCAGCCGGCGGCGGCCCCTTCGCTCCGGTGCCCTGCGGCGGCTGGTTCGCGGGCGTCGCCTGCGGCCCCTGCGCGGTGGCGGTCTTCGGCGTGCCGGGCGGCTCGGGCGCGGGCTGCCCGGGCGGCGGCGTCGCGACCGCGCTCTTGGGCGGATCGGGGAGCGCGGCCTTGGGCGGCGGCTGCTTCAGGACGTTCGGGGCGATCTTCTCGCCGGGGCGATCTTCGTCCTGCGCGGCCACGCTCTTCGCGCCGTTTCCAGGGCGTTCGCTCGGGCCGGCCGCGTTGGTACCGGGGCTCGGCTCCGGGTTGTTCTCCACGAGCGACGTGACGGAGGCCTGCGTCTGGTCCGCCGCCTTCACGTGGTGGTTCTTCTCGGCGAGGAGCTTCGCCTCTTCGTTCTTCTCTTCGTCCTTCTTCTGGATCTGCTGGACGGCGACGTTCTTGTCTTCCTTCGGCGGCGGCGGCGGCGGCGGCTTCGCGGCGACCTTCGGCTCCTCGGGCTTCGGCGGCTCGGGCTTCGGCGGCGGCGGCTTCGCGGCGGCCATCGGCGCCTCGGGCGGCTTCGGCGCCGCCTTGGGCGGCTCGGGCGGCTTCGCCTTCGGCGGCTCGGGCTTCTTCGGCTCGGGCTTGGCCTTGGGCGGCTCGGGGAGCTTCTCGTCGACCTTGGGCTTGGTGGTCGGCACCGGCGCGGCAGAGGACTCGGACGACGCGATCGGCGCGGGCTCGACGGCGGGCGGGGGGGGCGCGAGGTCCTCGGTCAGCTCGACCTCGGTCGTCGCGTACTCGTCACCGTCCGAGACCGGCGTCGCCAGCGAGCGCGCGAGCTGCCGCAGCGAGGACTTCCCCTCCTCGAGGGCCATGGCGTGCTCGCCTTGCTGCACGCCGCCCAGGTGGATCATCGCCGCAGCGCAGACCCACAACAGGATCGGGACGTGGGCTTCGCGCATACGCATCGACGACCGACTCCTACGATGCCGCGAGCCCGCCCCCGGCGCAAAGGGCCGGGAGAGGCGAGCGTGGAAAACGTCCGGAGCCGCCAGCGGCGCGCGTCTCCCGGGGAATCACGCCCCGCATTGGCAGGGCGTTGATCAAGCGACGGCAGGCGCGAGTTGTGAAGAAACGCCTGCGCCGGCCGGGGAAACCGGGGGCAGCCAGACCCTAAAGCCCTCGATCGTGATCGCAAAGTGGGGCGCGCTCGGAATCTTCGCCCTCGGAGCGATTCCCGACGCGACCGTGGACCCTTTCGCGTTCTTGAGGTCGCGCGAAGTCGCGCGAGGCCGCGCGAACCCGCCAGTCGCCCTACGAGGCGCTCCCCTCGGCCTCTTCGATGCGCGTCAGCACCTCGGCGAGCGCATCCTTGGCGCGCTCGAGCGAGACGCGATCACGCTCGACCTTCTCGTTGGCGCGACGCAGCCGCGACGACTCCGCGTCGAGCTGTGCGCGCGTCGCGGTGAGCGTGCCCTGCGTCGCCTCGAGCTCGCGTCCGAGCCCAGCGGCGCGCTCGCGCGCCTCGGAGAGCTCGTGCTCGAGCCCTTCGATCTTCGCCCGGCGCTCGCCGAGCTCGCGCTCCAGCCCCTCGGCCCGTTCGGTCGCGGCGGCCACCTCGGCAGCCCGCGCGCGCTGCTCGGCCTCGAGCGCCTCGCGCACGCCGGCGAGCTCCTTGTCGAGCCCGGCGATGCGCGCGTCGGCGTCGCCCTTCTCGCCCGCGCGCCGGCCCTCGAGCTCGGCGAGGGCCGCCTCGTGCGCGCGCTTCGCCTCCGCCTCGAGGCTCTCGTGGGCGCGCTTGGCCTCCGCGAGGGCGGCCTCGTGCGCGGCCTTCGTCTCCGCGAGCACCGCCTCGGCGGCCGAGGCCGCGTCGGCCAGCGCCTGCTCCGAGGCCGCGTTCGCCTCGGCCAGCGCCTTCTCGGCTGCGGCCTGCGCGTCGGCCTGCGCCTGCTGCGCCGCCGCCAGCGCCGCTTCGTGCGACGCCTGCTCCTCGGCGAAGACCTTGTCGTGCGCGCTGCGCTCTTCGGCGAGCGCCGCCTCGTGCGACGCCTTCGCCTCGGCCAGCGCCTTCTCGCCCGCCTCGCGCTCGGCCGCGAGGGCCGCGTCGCGCGCGCGGGCCGCCTCGGCGAGTCGATCGTCCGAGGCGCGCTCGGCGGCCTCCAGCGTCGCCGCGGACTCGGCCTTCGCCGCCGCGAGCTTCTGCTCCATCTCGGCGCGGACCTCGGCCTCCTTCTCGGAGACCGCCGCCTCGCGCGCCTGGACGCCGGCCTGCTGCGCCTCGGCGAGCTCGCGCGCCTGGCGCTCGGCCGCGTCGGCGAGGGCCTTGTCGTGCTCGGCCTGCGCGCGCGTCGTCTGCTCGGCGTGCGCCTGATCACGCGCGGCGACGGCGTCGCGCTGGGCGGCCTCGAGCTCGGTGCGCAGCGCCTCGATCGCCTCGGCCTGCTGCGTGTCGCGCTCGACCTTCAGCGCATCGACGGCCTGCTCGTGCGCGGTCGCGGCCTCGGCGGCGGCCTGCTTGGCCGCGGCGAGGTGGGCCTGCGCCGTGTCGGCGTCGGACTTGGCGCGCTCGAAGCGCCGCGAGAAGTCGTCGCCGCGCTTGCTCGCCTGATCCTTGTCGGCCTTGGCGGCGGCGAGCTCCTTCTCGAGGCCCGCGAGCTGCTTCTGCAGCTCGATCTGCTTCTCTTCGAGCTCGACGGCCGAGCGCTCGAACGTGAAGAGCTTGTCCTTGAGGTCGAGCTCCGCCTTCTCGCGCGAGTTGAGCTGATCCTTGAGCGCGAGGATCTCCTTGTCCTTCTTGTTGAGCGCCTCGCGCAGCTCGAGGAACTCACGGGTGGAGATCCCGCCGGGGCGCGCCGCGGCCGGCGGAGCGATCGACCCGCCGGCCGCCGCGCGCTTCTTGGCGTCCTCGAGCTCCTTCTGGAGACGCTTGGTCTCCTCCTCGAGGAACGAGACGCGATCCTCGGCCTCGACGGCCTTTCGGGCAGCCTCGCGCGTCTCCTCGAGCTCGCGCTCGAGCGACTCGACCGACGCGCGCATCGCGCTCACGGACTCGGCGGCCTCGCCGCCGCCGGTCGGGGCGACCTGGCTGACGCGCTCCTCCGCCTCGGAGGCCCGACGCTCGGCCTCGGCCGCGCGCTCGACCGCCTCGGCCTCGCGCGCCTGGACCTCGGCGAGCTGGTTCTGCAGCTCGACGAGCGCCGCCTCGTTCTCGCTGGCGGCGGAGGCCTGCTTCGCGCCGTCGCGCGCGCGCTCGAGCTCGTGCTCGAGGCGCTCGATCTCCCTGCGCGCGCGATCGAGCTCGGCGCCGTCGTGGCGCGCGCCGG
>CAIXWQ010000723.1 GCA_903923175.1 uncultured delta proteobacterium
GCTGCACGTGCTCGTCGCGCTCGTCGCGCTCGGGCTCGCCTGGCCCGCCTTCCGGGTGCCTTCGCGCGGTCGCGTGCTCGCCATCGCGCGGTCCGGCCTCGTGGCGCTCGCGGCGGCCGTCGCCCTCGCGGCCCTCGGCGCCCGCGCCGCCGTCGCCTTCGACGAGCTCTACGTCCGTGATCCGCTCGACGCCCCCGCGTTCGACCAGGCGGAGTCGCTCGAGCGTTGGCTCGACGCGGAGCGCTCGGGGGCGCGCCGACTCACGCGCGCCGCGCCGCTGCTCGCCTCCGCGCGCCCGCTCGCCTGCAACGCGCGCGTCCGCTTCGTGCGCGAGCTCCCGCGCGAGGGGGGCGAGCCCATCCGCGAGGTCGAGCTGCTCGACGGGGCGGAGCGCGGCGCGCATGTGTTCGTGCCGCGCCGCGCGACCAGCCCGCTCCGCGCGTCCTGCCGCTGAGCGGCTCGAGCCGGGCGCGGGAACGGAATCCCGCCCTCCCGCCGCGGGCGCGATAAGCTCCCGTCGAGATGACGCCGGGCAAGAAGTCCTTCGCGCAGCTGCTCGAGCCGTACACCGGCGAGCCCGTCACGATCCTCGACGAGCTGGTCCGCCTCGCCGTGAACCACGGGGCGAGCGACATCCACCTCGAGCCCAAGCGCGATCGGCTGCAGGTCCGGCTCCGGATCGACGGCGCGATGGTCGAGCACCGGGCGATCGCCGAGTCGATCTCGCAGCAGGTGATCTCGCGCGTGAAGGTCCTCGCGCGCATGGACATCTCCGAGCGCCGCACCCCGCAGGACGGCCAGCTCGCCCTCGAGCTCGGGCTCCCCTCGCGCACGCACCTGCGCGCCTCGACGTTCCCGACGCCGCAGGGCGAGAAGATCGTGCTCCGCATCCTGCAGGCGCAGAGCGTCCACGCGTTCGATCGGCTCGGCATGGACGCCGACACGCAGCGGCGCGTGCGCGAGATCGTCGAGCGCCCGCAGGGCTTCCTCGTGACCTGCGGCCCGACCGGCGCGGGGAAGACCTCGACGCTCTACTCGATGCTCCAGCTGCTCGACACCTCCGCGGTCAACGTGGTGACGCTCGAGGATCCGATCGAGATCGAGATGGAGACCATCACCCAGGGGCAGGCGAACCCGCGCGCCGGCTTCACCTTCGCGGCCGGCCTGCGCGCCATCCTCCGCCAGGACCCCGACGTGATCATGGTCGGCGAGATCCGCGACTCGGAGACCTCCGGCATCGCGCTCCAGGCCGCGCTGACCGGTCACCTCGTGCTCTCGACCCTGCACACGTCGGACACGGTCGAGACAGTCGTGCGCCTCGTCGACCTCGGCACCGAGCCGTGGATCATCGCGAACTCGCTCTCGGCGGTCCTCGCGCAGCGCCTCGTGCGCGTCGCCTGCCCGGCGTGCCGCGAGCTCGTCCCGCTCGAGACCGACCTCTGGGACGACGACGAGGTGCTCCTTCCGCAGGGGAGCGAGGTCGTGCGCCCGAAAGGGTGCAACCAGTGCCTGCGCACCGGCTACAAAGGGCGCACCGGGATCTTCGAGTTCCTCGAGATCGACGACGAGCTGCGCGAGCTCGTGAAGCAGCGCGCGGCGGCGCGCGACTACCGCGACATCCAGAAGAAGCGCCGGATTCGCACGCTCCGCCGCGCGGGTTTCGAGAAGGTGCTCGCCGGCATCACGACGGTGGACGAGGTCGTGCGCGTGACGACGTCGTGACGCCGCGCCGTCGCTCCGCCTCGGCGCTGCTGCTGCTCTGCGCGGCCGCCGCGTCGCCTGCGTGCGGCCGCCTCGAGGCCGCGCCGCCGCCGCCCGTGGCCTCGCGCGCGGGGA
>CAIXWQ010000724.1 GCA_903923175.1 uncultured delta proteobacterium
CGTCGCCGGCACTCGGCGATCGCCGGCTCCGGCGCGGTCACCGCACCCGACCTCCGCGTCGGCTCACCTCGCCGCGTCCGCGCCCCCCCACCGCGCACTCGCAGTTGCTCACCCGTGCGCCGCCGGCCCGCGCTCGGCGAACAGGCTCTGCAGCTCGGCCGGCCCCGCCCGCTCCGCGTCGCCTGCCGAGTGCTTGCGCTCGAGGAAGAGCAGCGCGAGCTCGTCCTTCGCCTGCGACACGATCGACGTGATCGACGTGAGGCAGCGGAGGAGATCGTCGCGGTCGGCGATCTTCTCCGCGCAGAGGCTCCACGCCTCCTCGCGCAGGCACCCGAGCCCCAGCTGGACCTCGGCCACGCTGAACCCCTCGCGGATCCGGTGCTCCGCGATCCTGCGCATGTGGTCGACGAACGCGTGCCGCCGCTTCGCCGCCGACTCCGTCGACTCGAGCAGCGCGGACATGAGGTGCTCGATGCGGCGCCGCACCTCGTCCTCCGACTGCACCGCGTAGTGCGGGGCGCCGGAGGCGAGCACGCGCCGGAGCGTGTTCGTCACCACCGTCTCGCGGTTCGCCGAAAGCAGCGCGTGCAGATCCGTGCCCGACGAGGCCGCGCCGTACTCGAGCACCCCGGGCGGCACGAACGGCGCGACGTCGGTCGCGTGGCGCGCCACCGCGGCGGGGAGCTTGAGGAAATCGAAGCTGCAGAGGCGCACCTCGAGGCGCCCCTCCGCGTCGCGCACCAAGCGCCCCTGGCTGTCGAGCGAGATCAGGATCTGGCGCGGGAGGAGCTTCAGCACCTCGATCCCCGTCGCCTCGATCTGCGCGCGCTCCGCGTCGAGCACCGCGCCGAGCTCCGCCTGCGTGAGCAGCTGCCGCGCGAGCGCCTGGTCGCCGTTCAACGCGCGCGAGCAGGTGTCGTCGAGATACTCGCGGCCGATCTCGGAGCACCCGCCGAAGCTCCAGAGCGTGACGTAGTTGCGCTCCGGCCGCAGCGCCGCCTCGCCGGTCGGCGTGAGCACCTGCTCGTGGCTCCGATACCGCCGCCAGTCGAGCGTGCGGTGCTCGAGGTGCGAGTCGTGGCCGGTCATGTAGATGGCGTACGGCGCGTCCGCGAGGACGCCGCCGCGGCGCAGCAGCCACGCGAGGGCGACGTCCTCGAAGGGGCTGTTCACGCCGTGCTGCATCGCCAGGACGGCGCTCGGATCGGTGCCGTCGAGGCACTGCGGCTCCCCCACGCGCGACACCTTCCAGACGATCTGCACCGCGTCCTTGCTGCGCGTGTAGAAGGTCGAGTGCTGCGCATCGAGCTGGATGTGCGGCGTCTGGCGCCACCGCTCGGGGACGAAGTAGTCGAAGAGCGCGGGGTCGTGGCCGACCACCCAGAGCGCGCCGCCCGTGCTCTCGACGCGGCCGAACGTGTAGCCGACGCCGAAGACCTCCGAGCGCGCGAGGTGCGCGGGGAGCGGCGCGATCGCATCGACGAGGAGCGCGAGCTCGGCGAGCTCGGCGGGCTCGGCCTGCACGGCCTGCGCCGAGTGCGCCGAGTGCGCGGAGCTCGAAGAGGACGCGGAGCGCTGACGCCGCACGTGGTCTCGCCGCCGCACCTCGCGCACCTCGGCCTGGTGCTCGGGGGTCCGCTCGAGCAGCTCGAAGTCGACCAGCCCGTACGAGAGCTCGCCGTCGCTCGCGCGCCGCGCCAGCATGCCGTCGTTGCTCTGCCGCACGATGATGTGGTGCGGCTTCATGTCGAGCACGCGGTAGCCGCGGTCGGCGAGCTCGCGGATCGCGCGCAGCGTGAGCTGCTCCATCTCGAGCTCGGTGAGCAGGCCGATCTCGTGCGCCTGCACGGCGTCGAGCCCCTCCAGCCATTGGTAGATCAGGATGTAGTCGCGCAGGATGTCGATGGCGACGCCGGGGTAGCGCGCGATCTTGCTGGCGATGGTCGCCTCGCTCCGCCCCATCTGCCACAGCTGCATCCGCTCCGGCGGCACGTAGATGGCGAGCGGTGACTGCAGCTCGAACGACGCCCGCAGCGCGCCGCGCGCGCTCCTGCGGCTCTCTTCGAGCAGCGCGAACTCCTCGAACGGCCCGTTGAACTCCGCCATGACGTCGTTCGCCAGCGTCTCGAACGGCACGTCCTGCCCGACGCGGCAGTACTTCACGACGAGGTCGAGGCTCCTGCCGCGCACCGGCTTGGTCGGCACGGCGTAGACGGCGCTGGTGCCGCGCAGCCGCTCCCGGTGCGTCGCGAACCACTCGCGCTCCATCCAGTTCTCGGGGAGCAGGTGCTCGGCGAGCGGGAGCGCCCCGGCGACGAGGTAGAGATCCCCCCGGTCGGCCGTCGTCACGTGGGCGTAGCTCACGCCCAGCAGGTCGAGCAGCAGCGCGCCCTCGGGGAGCGCCTGCGTCGTCGACCGTGCGGGGATGCTGGGTTGAGAGGTCACCGTCTCGTACTCCCGAACGGGCGTCTGCAAAGGGGGCGCGATTGCCGCGGAGGCCACCGCACGCGGCGGCCCGGCCGACCCACGCCCTGGCGGATACCCGTGGACGATTTCGCCAGGCGACGCGGGACGCGCGAGGCGGCAGCAATCGACGTGCCCGGCGCTTCTCGCGCGTCCCGCGCGCGGCCGGGTCGAGTGCCTGCGCGGCGCGCGCGCGCGCCCACGCGCCCGCATGTGCCCGCATGTGCCCGCAGAGGGCCCGTCGTGGCCTTCGTCGTGGCCTTCGTCGCGGCCAGCGCCGATTGCGACAACTTGGCGCGGCCATCGAGCGCACCCGGCGGTCGCGGCGACGCGCTCGTGATCGGCGCGCGCCTCCCTCCCCGCGCTCGCCGCGCGCAGGGGAGCGTGGCTCGGCCTGCGACGACGCAATCACTGCAGCCCGTGCGCCCCGCTGCGTGGAGCGCGGCCGCGCCCCCTCGCGAGGTATCCGCGGGCGCGGCCGTCGCCTCCGCTGGAACGCGCCATGCGTGCGCGAAGGGGGAGAAGGGCAGGGTGCAGATCCACCGCTGCGGCACTTTGATCGCGGGGACGTTTGTCGCGTAGCGACGGTCGCGCGAGAGGATCACGCGTCGTAGAGCGTTGGAATGAGCAACGCATCGAAGCCCGA
>CAIXWQ010000725.1 GCA_903923175.1 uncultured delta proteobacterium
AACGCCAACTCGATCACGCTCTCTTCGGGCTTCGATGCGTTGCTCATTCCAACGCTCTACGACGCGTGATCCTCTCGCGCGACCGTCGCTACGCGACAAACGTCCCCGCGATCAAAGTGCCGCAGCGGTGGATCTGCACCCAACGCGATTGGATGCACGGCTGGTTCGACGAAGCAGACGAGCTCGACGCGGCGACGGTCGCAGCGCTTCTGCTCGAGTGGAAAGCCAGGGACGCAGGGGTAGTCGATCCAAACCACTGATTCGTCCCACTCCATGCACGGAGGAACGGCACGCGAAGGCGCGCCCGGCAGGCGACAGCCACACCTCCTCCTCGTCGCGGTACCCTCCCAAGTCACCCCAACAACCGCCCTCCAATCGCAACACGCTCAGCGTCCTGACCGGGCGATCGATCTCCCAAGCGTATCGAGGACCGCGAGGACTCCGCGCGCCGAGTCGACCGAGAACACGTGCACGCTGCCGTTCGGCACCGGTGTGCCATCGGCGTCGGTGGATCGGAGCTGCAAACGCCCGCAGCAGATTCCAGGGCGATTCGCGACATAGGGTGGCGAGCACGCAGCTCGAATCGGACGGAATCTCGCCGCTCCTCCGCGCCCGCGCCTGCGCCCTCGTCGGCGCCCCGAACGCGAAGCCCGCGCGAACGACGCGGCGGGCGACGCGGCCTGCTTCGTCGTCGTCCGAGGGGACGATGACGAGGTGGAACGATCACGCGGAGGGGACTTCGTCAGATCGACGCGCTCGGCGATGAGCGTCGACACCCACCGACGGCACGCCTCGACGGTCGCGCGCCTGAACGAGTGGCGGCCCCTGGCTTCGCAGGCAAGAGCGCCTTCCATGCGCTCAAGCGCGCTAGAGTGCCGCGATGGGTCGCAGGCTGCTCGTCGTCGTGCTGGTGCTGTCGGCCTTCGTCGGCGCTGTGGTTGCCTGCTCTTCGGACGGGGCGTCGCCCTGTACGAGCGGGCGCCCCACGCCCGTCGGCACGGTGGACCCGCGCGGCGAGAGTGGCGTCGACCCAGTCGTGCAGGACCCCCACGGCGGCCCGTTGTGCGACGCCTACTGCGATCAGCGAGCCACGACCTGCTGGCTCACTCAGCTCGGAGATGGGGCGCCGATGGTCCAGTGCGTCCACGAAGGCTGCTGACACGCAAGCGCGCGCTGGGGGGCGCATCGGGACTGCTTAGACGCTGGCCGTCACGCCCGCCGACGTCGACGCACGAGCACTGGCACGGCCATCGCGATGCCGAGCGCACCGGCGAGCGGGCCCGTCCGCGACATGCCGCAGCCGCCGGAGCTTGGCGTGGAGCCGGGGCACGCGCTGGTGCCGCCGGTCGGTCCGGCGATCGGAACGATGGCGTGCGTGCAGACGACGGGCGGCACGCTGTGCGCGGCGACCGAGGCGACCGTGGCGTGTCACGGCGCTTCCCCCGCATCGACGCCTGCGCCGGCGACCGCCGCCGGCTGCCGGCCCGCCGCGACGCCCTCGGGCTCGGGCTCGGGCGCCGTCTTCTACTGTTGCCCCTGCGCGAAGTAGCTCACTTCTTCACGAGCTCCACGCGCCGGTTTTTCGCGCGCCCCTCCGGCGTGGTGTTCTCCGCGACCGGCTTCGCCTGGCCGAGCCCGGCCTCGTCAGCCGCGCGGCCTCGACCTTGTGATCGACCAGCCACTTGCGCACCGAGGCGGCGCGCTTGTCGGAGAGCCTCGACGCCGAGGACCGCTCCCTTGTCGGCGCTCCCGAGACCGGCAACCCCGGCGTTCAACCCAACCGGCAGGAACCAGCCCGTTGGCGGGAGCGCTTGGAGCCCGTCGAGCCCGATGCCAACGGCCGAAGCCGACCGAGGAAGTGCGCCGAGCGCGATCAGCGGCAGGGTGAGGATCGCCGCCAGCCGCCCGAGCCGCATGGGGCAAGCGTAGGTTCAGCACGGCCGGATGCCACCCGAACCCGGTGAAGGAGAAGCTCGTGATCAACGGCGCCCACGTCACCGCCTACGTGCCCGAAGGCCGCGTCGCAGGTCGAGGAAGCGGCCGATCTTGAAGAAGCGCACGTACTCCCAACGGGTACGCCTTCCGAGAAGAACGTGCTCGTGCGCTTGCTCGCGGCCCCGGCGGGCTCGACGCTCTGCGCGGCCGGCGTGACGCTGTTTGGGCTAGAGCAACGTCGGCGAGAGACGGGACGGCGCATGAGCGAGAACGACGGCGAAGCCACGACCGCCAAGTTGGTTCGCGAACTCGAACAGCTTCGGGCGGAGAACGCCGAGCTGAAGCGGGCACGGCCCGCCGACCTGGCGACGAAAGACCAGCACCGCCTCATTCTCGAGGCCGCCTCCGACCTCGTATTCTCGCTGACGCAAGACGGTCGATACACCGACGCCAACCAAGCTCTCGCCGAGGCGTTCGGCAACGCGAGTGACGGCACCGTCCGGGAGGTCGTCCGCACCTTCGCAGACATCACCGAGTGGAAGCGGGCCGAGGAAGCTCGTCATCGGTCTGAGCTTGCCCTGAAGGCTAGTCAGCGGGTTGCCCACCTCGGAAGCTGGACCTGGTACATAAAGACGAACCTCCTCGAGTGGTCCGACGAGATGTTCCGCCTGTTCGGGATCGAGCCCCAGGGCTTCACGGGGGATCTCGCTGCCGTCGTCGACGCAGCCATCCATCCCGACGACCGAGAAGCCGTAGACCGCTCCAACCGAGCGGTCGCCGAGGAGGGCAAGCCCGCGCCCCTCGAATACCGCGTCGTCTGGCCCGACGGCACCGTTCGCACGGTGTGGGCCGAAGCGGGTGAGCTGGTACGCGACGCAGAGGGGCGACCCTCGGTGTTGACCGGAATCGTGCAGGACATCACCGAGCGCAAGCGGGCCGAGAAGGCGCTGCGGGAGAGCGACGAGCGGACACGCACCCTCGTCGAGTGGATGCCCGATGCGACCGTCGTACATCGTGCGGGAAGGATTCTCTTCGTCAACCCCGCCGCCGTCAGGCTCTTTGGCGGCCAGTCCGATAGTGACTTGATCGGCAGGCCGGTCTTGGACCTGGTGGACCAAGAGTTTCGTGACGTCGTATTGGCGCGAATGGCAGCGACGATCGACACCGGCCGACCATCCCCGGCTTTGGAACAGCGGCATCTCCGCCTGGACGGGACCGCACTCAGCGTCGAAGTCCAGGGCACTGCCATCCCCTATGACGGCGAAACTGCGTTTCTCGCCATCGTTCACGACATCACCGACCGCAAGCGGGCCGAGGCCGCACACCGCGAGAGCGAGGAGCGCTACCGAACGATCGTCGAGAACATCCCCGATGCGCTCATCGTCCATGACTTCGACGGCAACATCCTCGACGCGAACGATCGCGCCTGCGAACTCTACGGCTACGAACGCGACACTCTTGTCGGACAGAACTTGCGCGTGATCTCTGTTCCCGAGCGCATGGAGCTCGAGACGTACCTGATGGACGTGCTGCGTGAGCGCCGAGAGGCTCGCTTCGAGGGGCTGTCGGTGCGCCGAGACGGGACCCGGTTTCCGACAGACGTGGTTGCCCGATTGGTTTCGATCGCGGGTCGTGGAATCGTGCATGGCTTCGTTCGCGACGTCACCGACCGCAAGCGGGCCGAGGATGCATTGAGCGAGTCGCAATGGATGCTCAACGCAGTGCTCGATACCATCCCCGCGCGTGTCTTCTGGAAGAACCGGGAGTGCAGGTTCCTCGGGTGCAACGCCCTGTTCGCCGCCGATGCGGGCCTCGAGTCGCCCGCCGAGATTGTCGGCATGGACGACCATCAGATGAGCTGGCGGGCCGAGGCCGAGGCGTTCCGCGCCGACGATCGCATGGTGATGGACACGGGGGAGTCGAAGATTGGCTACGAAGAGCCACAGAGCACAACCAATGGGACGCGCTGGCTCCACACCAGCAAGGTTCCGCTGAAAGGACCGGACGGTAGGATACTCGGCGTGCTCGGGACGTACGAGGACATCACCGACCGCAAGCGGGCCGAAGACGCCCTTCGCGAACTCACCACGCGCCTTCACCTTGCCACGGTCTCGGCGAAGGCCGGGGTCTGGGATTGGAACCTCCAGACGAACGAGATGGTCTGGGATGACCGAATGCTGGAACTCTACGGACTCGACCGCGGGACCTTCCCCGGAGGGATTGAAGCCTGGGAGCGCGGGCTTCACCCGGAGGATCGTTCCAGGGCCATCGAGGAGTGCCAGGCTGCTTTGCGCGGAGAACAGGACTTCGACGCTGAGTTCCGTGTCCGGCGCCCTGATGGCACCGTGGGTCATCTCAAGGCGAACGGACTCGTGCTTCGTGATGGGGTCGGAAAGCCAGTCCGAATGATCGGCTTGAACACAGACATCACCGATCGGAAACACGCCGAGCAGGAGAGGACCATGCTCGAAGCGCAGCTTCAGCAGGCGCAGAAGATGGAGTCTGTCGGCCGCCTGGCGGGTGGCGTCGCCCACGACTTCAACAACATGCTCGGAGTGATCATCGGGCACACTGAGCTGGCGTTGGAGCAAGTGGAGCCGACGCAGGCGCTTCGCGAAGACCTCCGGGAGATTCAAGGTGCCGCGAGACGTTCCGCCGACCTCACGCGGCAACTGCTCGCGTTCGCCCGCAAGCAGACCGTCATGCCGAAGGTGCTGGACCTGAACGACATTCTGGCCGGCATGTTGAAGATGCTGGAACGGCTCCTTGGCGAGAACGTGCGGCTCGAGTGGTCGCCCTCCCGGAGCCTGTGGCCGGTGAACGCGGACCCATCCCAGATCGATCAGATCCTAGCGAACCTCTGCGTCAATGCGCGAGACGCCATCGGCGACGTCGGCACGCTGACCATCGCAACGGCAAACGTCTCGGTCGACCCAGCCCAGTGTGCTGCACGGCCGGGGCTTCTTCCTGGCGACTACCTGCAACTCGTCGTTCGCGACGACGGGTGCGGAATGGATCGCGAGACGCTCTCCCACATCTTCGAGCCCTTCTTCACGACCAAAGGGGTCGGCAAGGGAACTGGGCTCGGCCTGGCTACGGTCTACGGGATCGTGAAGCAGAACCACGGCTTCATCGACGTCGAGAGTGCCGTCGGGCGCGGCACCGCGTTCACGATCCTCCTGCCGCGGCATTTGCCCGTGGCTGCGGTCGTCCCCGACGCCGCCTCGGCCCGAGACTCCCGTCCGGGGCACGAGACCATCTTGCTCGTCGAGGACGAGCCCGCAGTCCTCCGGCTGACGAAGCGACTGCTAGGTGGGTTGGGGTACACGGTGCTGACGGCCAGCACGCCAGCCGAGGCCATCCGAGTAGCGCAGGCTTACGGTTCCCAGATCGAACTTCTCGTGACCGACGTGATCATGCCCGAGATGAACGGCAAGGATCTGGCGCGGAACCTCTCGTCCTCGTGCCCGCGCCTCCGCTACCTGTTCATGTCCGGCTACACGGCTGACGTCATCGCCCCCAAAGGGGTCGTCGAAGAGGGGACGAACTTCATTCAGAAGCCGTTCACCAAGGAGGCGCTGGCCGCCAAGGTGAGGGAGGCCCTGGAGCAAGAGCCGGATTGCTGACGAGCGGGTTGCAATGCCGACGCCGATTGCCGACGCACCCGATCCGTGCGGGCGGCGAGAGCCTTTGAGCCGGCCGGGCTATCGTCACGCTGAGCGAAGTCGTCTTGAACCGGCCCGACGATGGACGGAGCAGCACCGGCCCGCGCGCTCGAGCGCGCCGAGCGCGTGTCGTCACGCCACGTCGGCATCGAGGCCCTGCCGGGAGGCCGTCGCCGTTCACCCGCGCGCGGCTGCGCGCGCTCACCGCGCGGCCGCGTTCCCTCCCCGCTCTCCCGGCCCGTCCCGCTCTCCCCGCGCGCCGAGGAGCGAGGCGAGCGTGATCCCCATGAACGAGGTCGTCGCGATCACCGCGAGCGCGACCGTGCCGACGTAGCCGCTCACCGAATGCGCGGCGTTCGCCTGGAAGCTCGTCACGTCGGCGGCCTGCGCGGGCGTGGCGCCGTGCTCGCGCAGGTGCTGCTCGAGCTCGGCGCGGTCGCGCCGCATGCGCTCGTCGAACGCGTGGTCGGCGCGCTGGAGCGTGACGTACGCGATGCCGGCGAACGCGAGCGGCATCACCACGGCCAGCAGCCTGCTGCGGAGGTCGAGGGGCATGCGTCGAGCGTACGCGAGCGCACCGGCGATTCGTCACGACGCCCCGCGCGCGCGACAATCGCCCCATGCCCGCGCCGCGTCCCGATCGCCCCGCCGGCTTCGCGTGGTCGCGCCTTCAGGGCGCATGCCCCGAGGATCCGCTCCGCGTCCTCTTCAGCGCCTGCCTCCTCGGCCACGCCACCGGCTGGGAGGGGGGCCCTTACACCGAGCCGCTCGCGGTCCGCCTCGCCGGGCTCGCCTCGGTCCGCGCGATCCCCTTCTGCCCCGAGGACACCTCGCTCGGAACGCCGCGGCCGCTGACCACGCTCCACGGCGGCAACGGCCGCGACGCGCTCGCGGGCCGAGCGCGGGTGCTCGAGACCACCGGCCGCGACGTGACCGCCGAGCTCACGCGCGGCGCGCACGCGATGCTCGCGGCGGCGCGCCGGGGCCGCGCGGAGCTCGCCGTGCTGCTCGACGTCAGCGACTCGTGCGGCACCCACGTCGCCTACCTCGGGGCGCCGGAGGACGAGCGCTACCAGCGCGGCCCCGGCGTCGCCGCCGCGCTGCTGATCGACGCCGGCATCCCGGTGCTGGCCCAGCGCGACTTCGCCACGCTGCAGCGCCTCATGGCCGCGCTCGATCCGACCTTCGTCGGCGATCCCGCGGCGATCGACTTCGACGAGCACCCGTGGTTCCGCGGCTACTTCGGCGCGCGCGCGCCGTGAGTGACGCGCCCCTTCGAGCCGATCCGCGTCGAGGCTCCGGACGTCCGCGCCGACGAGCGGCACCGCCACGAATTCCCGCGCCCCGAGGGCCGAGGGATCAAAACCTCGGCCCCGCACCATTCCTGGAGTCAGGAGGCCGTCCGACCGATGCAACCACCCCGACTTCGACCGTGCGCGTGCCGGCTCTACGAGCACGGAGGGCACGGGCCCGCGTTTCTCCCGAGCGTGTGCGCAAGGCGGACGGTCGCCTGCGACGAGCTGCCCGATCGCGAGGACGCACCGCTCGCCGGCGACGAGGGCGCGCGGGACGACGGCGAGGCGCCGCGCGAGAAAAGGTAGGGCTCGCGCCGCGGAACGACGACGATGCGCGCCGCCTCGATGCCGCCGCCCCTGGAGTCGAACGTACGTGCAGCTCCGGATCGCCTGCGGCGCTTCGTGGACGCGCGCTACGACCAGCTCTGGCGCGTGGTGCGGAGGCTCGGCATCGCCGAGGACCGCGTGGAAGACGTCGTGCAGGAGGTGCTGATCGTCGTGTCGCGCAGGCTCGGCGACATCCCGGACGGCTCGGAGTGGCCCTTCGCCTTCGGCACGGCGCGCCGCCTCGCCTCCGACGCTCGACGGCGCGCGCGGCGCGCCCCGGCGCTCGAGTCGGTCGACGCGACGCACGAGCTCGTCGATCCGAAGACCACCGAGGGCAGCGCGCCGCACGACGATCGAAGGCTCCTCGATCGGCTCCTCGATCGGCTGTCGGAAGACCATCGCGAGGTCATCGTCCTGGTCGAGCTCGAAGGGCTGACGATGGCGGAGGCCGGCTCGCTGCTCGCCGTGCCGATGGGGACGATCGCCTCGCGCCTTCGACGCGCGAAGGCACGCCTGGAGGAGCTGGCCGCGGAGCTGCTGGCGCCGCAGCCGCAAGGAACGAACCCATGAGCGACGAACGAGACCTCCTCGCGCGCGCGCTGCGATCGGCGGAGGCGGACGCGCCGCCGATCGGGGCGAAGGAGCGAGCCCTGGCGCGCCTCGAGGGCGATCGTCGCGACTTCGCGCGCGCACAGGGCGCGCTGGGGAGCGTGCCTCGCGCGCGCTCGCGTTCGGCGCGTCCGATCGCGATCGCGTCGATGCTCGCCTTCGCGGCGGGCGCGGTGTTCGTACTGATCGTCCGCGGGCGGTGGCTCGCCCAGCCTCGCCCCGAGATCGCCGCGGTGTCGGACTCCGACGCGCGCGGCGGCGTGGCGAGCCCCTCGAACTCCGCCGGCGCCTCGCGCGCGGTGCCCTCGGAGGCCACGAGCGGCGCGGCTCCGCTCCCCGCCCCGGACGCGAGCGCGCCCGCGACGCCGAGCGCATCGGCGCGCGCGCTCCGACACTGCGCCGGGCTGACGCGCCCCGAGTCGCCGCCGCGCAGCTGCGCGGTCCCTGGCGACCCCTTGCTCCTCGAGCTGGTGAACGACTGCGACGAGCCGCTCGAGCTGTTCTGGGTGAACGCGGAGTGTCGCGAGGTCTCGTACGGAACGCTCCTTCCCGGCGCGCACCGGTTCCAGGGGACCGTCGCGACGCATCCGTGGAGACTGCGAAGTCGGCAGAGCGGGGCGCTGGTGCGCGACGTCGAGCCCACGGGCACGCCCACCCTCGCGCCGACGCCGCGCGCAATCACGTTCACGGCGACGGACGCCGATCCGGCGCCGACGGACGCGCCGCCGACCACGTGCTCGGAGGTCGGGCACACCGTCGATCTGACCGTGACGAACGGGCGCTCGTCGGCGGTGGAGCTCGTCTTCGTCGACTACGACTGCAAGGAGGTGCCGAAGCGGCAGCTCGCGCCGGGGGAGTCGTGGCGCAAGAAAGAGTCCGACGGTCACCGCTGGCGGATGCGCGACGTCGCGACGAAGCGGCTCGTGCGCGAGCTGCAGGTGGAGGGCGCGGCGGCCGGGCGACGGCTCCGGATCGTGGTGCCCTGAGAGACCGTGAAACAGTCTCTCCGTGGGGTGGGGCCCCGACGAATCGCATTCGGCGGGGCGGTGCCGACCGCCCCGGTGGGCAGTGAAGAGCGCGGGATCTTTCCCGCGCTCCGAGGTCGCCCTCCGGCGCTCGGCGACCTTCGTCCGACCCGAGGGATCAAACGGCGCTCGTCGCACCATTCCCAGAGTCGGGACGGATCACGGCCTGGGCCGCGTGCCGACCCGACGGCGGATCGAAACGCGGCGGAGGACGACCATGCGAACGGCGATGACGGCGATGACGGCGAAGACGGCGATGACGGCGCTGACGGCGACGGCGGCGGCGGCGGCGCTGCTGCTCGCAGCGGCTGGATGCGGTGCGACCCCGACGTCGCGAGCGTTCGCCTCGGGGGGCGACGACGGCGCCGTCTCCGAGGTCGATCCCGACGCCGCGCCTCCGAGCGTGGACCGCGTCTCGGTGATCGGCACCGTTCACGACGCCGTCACGACGAACACCGTCGCCGGCGCCACGATCTGCGTGTTCGAAGATCCGTCGCGGTGCACGACCTCCGCGGCCGACGGCACGTTCACGCTCGACGGGGTACCTTCCGCCAGCTCGGGCGTCGTGGTCGACGCGTCGGGCTACGCGACCGGCCTTTGGGCGATGACCGCGAGCGCACCGCGCGTCGCCCTGGCGATTCGACCGGCGGACCATGCGACCGCGTGGGCGCGAGCGTTGGGGACGACGTTCGATTCCACGTCGACGACGGGGGCGCTGGCCTTCTCGGTCGTCGACGGGGCGGGCGACCCTTTCGTGGGCGCGACCGTGACGACGACGCCTGCCGGCAGGATCGGGTTCTTCGCGGGCCCGGGCGGCGGCATCGATGGGACGCTGACGATGACGGCGTCGCCGGGCGGCGGGTGGGTCTACGATCTGCCCAGCGGCACGGTCGGCGTCGGCGTCACGGCTCCCGGCAAGACGTGCACGCGTCTGTCCGTGTTCGGCTGGGCGCCCACGGCCGCCGGCGAGACGCTCGCGGCGCCGGTGCGGGCCGGCGAGGTCTCGATCGTCCGCGTCGCGTGCGAGTGAGCGTCCCAGGTCGACGGGGCTCGCCTCCCCGGCAACGACCGCGCTACGCGGCCGTCACCGCGCGACGCGCGCGATGCGGAAGTCGCCGAAGATCTCGCGTCGCGCGACGAACGGCGTCTGCTGTCCTTCGCTCGCCATCGTGACCCGCTGCGTGACCGCGTCGAAGAGCTCCGAGAGCTGCACCTGGCCGTCCTGGTTCGAGTCGGTCTCCTTGCTCGTCAGCGCGCCGAGCAGCGCGCCGGTGAAGAAGCCGTGCTCGCCCGTGGTCGTGACCGGCCTCGGCGCCGCGGCGCCGACGCGCAGCCCCCGCGTGGCGTTCCCTTCGAAGCTCACCTGGCGCCCCTTCGAGGCGGCGAAGACGACGATCCCGGCGCGTCCGCCCGCGCCGAGCGAGCGCGCGAGCGCCTCGTTCGCCACCACGGCCTCGCGCGTGATGTCGCCCGAGTGACACGCGTCGAGCAGCACGACCACGCGACCGCGCAGCTTCTCGAGCAGCCCGCTCAAGGCGGTCCACGCGATGGCGTCGTGCACCGCGCCGCCGGAGATCGACGACTCGGAGGAAAGGAACGACATCTCGCCCGCCGGCCCGGACTGCACGCCGTGCCCGGCCAGGAAGACGATGGCGAGATCCTCGGGCTTCATCGCCTGCATGTCGGTCAGCGCCTGCTCGATGGACGCGCGGGTCACCTCGCCGTCGGTGAGCGTCTTCACGTGCGCCTTGGCGAACGTGCCGGCCGACACCTGCGCCGACATGGCGGCGCCGATGGCGAGCGCGTCGGCGTCGGCGACGCGCAGCTGCTGGGCGGCGCCCAGCTTCGGGTACTGGCTCACGCCGGCCGCGAGCACCCAGACGTCGGGGAGGGTGGCGACGGAGCTGTCGACCACGTCGAAGACGCGGGCGTTGCCGGCGAACCCGGACGCGTCGAAGGGCTGGAGCGTCACGCGGTTCAGCCCCGAAACGAGCGGCACGTCGAGGTCGAGCTCGCCTCGGGCCGCGCACACCGCCTTGTCCGCGACTTCGCGCCCCTCCACCCAGACGCGCACGCGATCGACGCGCACCGGCGCCGAGACCACCGCGTGCAGGTGCGCGCTGCCCGCTGCCGGCTGCGTGACGTCGAGCGCGTCGATCTTCGGCGGCCGGTGCGTCCACGCCGCGGCGTCGACATCCTCTCCCTTCAGGCGCTTCTCCACCGTCGCCGGCAGGGAGAATCGCGCCTCGAACTGCCCGAACCCGAAGCGCTCGGTCGGATCCACGAAGACCCAGCCGATGCGCTCGGCGACCTCGCGCGTGCCGACGTAGGCGCCGCCGGGCGTGAACGCGACCTGCTCGTCGTCGGAGAAGTCCACGAGGGTCACCCGCGGCGAGAGATCCTTCTCGCGCCAGAGCCGGAGCGCGCCGTTGCGCCCGATGCTTGCCAGCAGCCCGGCGCTCGCGTGCGGCGTGATCCACTCGATCGTGCCGCCGTCGCCCGTCGCGCTCGCGTCGATCGCGCCTTCGCGGACACGCTGGAGCGAGCCGTCGAGCCCGCCGACCACGACCACGCCGGGCTGCGGCGAGGTGAGGCTGCGCGGCGAGGAAGGGAGCGTCAGCTGCCACTTCTTGCCGCCACCTCGCACCTCGAACGCCGCGAGCTCGTCGCCGTAGCCGACGTAGACGACGTCGTCGTCGCCGACCGTCGCCGTGAATGCGCCCGACATCTTCGACGTCGTCGTGAGGCCCCCCGACTCGGACTTGAGCACCACCGGGACCGAGTACGTTCCAGCGAGCTTCCCGGTCGCGGCTTCCCACACGGCGGCGCGGCCGAAGAGGCCGAACCCGATGGTGGTGCCGGACACCCACTTCCCGTTCGACGAGAGCTTGGCCGTGAAGACTTTGTTCGCGTCGTAGTCGGCGAGGGCGGTGCGCGCGCCGGTCTTCACGTCGACGAGCGACGTCCCTTCGGAGTCCGAGACCGCGAGCACGCCGCGCTCGAAATCGACGTCGTCGAGCCGCTGCGCCTTCGCGAGGCACAGGTGCTTGGCCGCACCCCTCGGCGCGGGCCACGTCATCTTGGCGCGCTCTCGCTCCCGCGCGGCCGGATCGGGCTTGGCCGTCGGCGCGTTCGTCGGCTTGGCGGCGGTCGCGGAGCCGTCGAGGAGCATCGGCGGCGGCCGGTCGTCGTCCGCGGCGTCGGGGTCGCTCCCGGCCGGCGCGTCGAGGCCGTGCCAGCGCTCGATCGCGACCTCGAGCTCGTCGAACCGGCACGACGGGCGGAGCTCGCCGCTCGACGAGCCCCACGTCCTCGCGACCATCACGTCGCCGTGGTCCAGGCTCGCGAACGCGACCTGCGAGACGCGCTGGCGGCGCGCGACGGTGCCGGCGGGCAACGACCACTCCGCGAAGCGGCCCGCCTCGAGGGCGACGAGCGATCCGAGCGCGCCGCTCGACGACGGGACGAGGCCGACCCATCGGACCCCCATCGTCGGCGCGCCGAGCGCGGGCTCGCTGCGGCCGGTCTCGGCGCCGTACACGCGCAGCGCGCCGCCGTTCCCGCCGGTCACCACGCGCGCGCCGTCGCCCGAGAAGGTCACGCGCTTGTGCATCTCCTCGAGGTTGATGTTGGTGGACCTGCGCCAGGCGAGCGCCCGCTTGGCGACGCTCCAGACGACGACGTCGCTGGAGGTGGCCGCCGCCACGCGCTTGCCGTCGGGCGACAGCGCCACCCCTTGCGGATGGTCGACGACGCCATCCAGCGCCTGGAGCGCCGTGGCGCCGTCGGTCGGGCCGATCCACACGCGCCCCGCGGGCACGCGCAGCGCGCCGCCGAACGAGGACGGTCGACTCTCGCTCTTCGTGGCGACGACCGCGAGCTGCCGGCCGTCGACCGAGAGCGCGAGCGCCGCGATCTTCTCGGCGTCGATCGCGACGACGCGCGCCGGCGTGTCGGGCGCGCCGAGCGAGAAGATGGCCACCTGCTTCTCGCCCTCGGCGACCGCGAGCGTGGAGCCGTCGCGCGAGAGCGCGATCGCGGACGGGAAGTAGCTCCCTTTGACGCCGCTCGGCAGCGAGAACTTGCCGACCGCCTTCGCGTCGTCGCCCACCAGCACGGGGAGCCCGTCGCGCACGGAGAGCCAGCGTCGGGCGCCCGCCTGGGCGACCTCGGCGCGCGTCTCGCGCGGCAGCTTCTCGACGACGCGACCGGCGAGATCGATGGTGCGTGACGCCGCGGCCCCCAGGACGGTGAGCCGGCTCCCCTCGGCGTTCCACGCGAGCTCGCGGAAGCCGTCGAGGTCGGCGAGCGGGATCGTCCGCAACAGCGCGTGCTGCGCGACGTCCCACAGGCGGACCGTGCCGTCGCTCGACGCGGTCGCCAGGTAGCCACGAGGCGAGCTCGCCAGCGCGACGACCTCACCGGAGTGCCTGCTGTCGACCGTGAGGCTCGGCGCCTGCGCGAGGGCGGCCTCGGCGGGCGCGCTGCCCGGGCAGACCGAGGCGGTCGAGCTGGAGGGGGCGCCGGCGGGTGCGCTGGAGGGCGGCTTGGGCGAGGCGCCGCCGCAGGCGATCGCCAGGGCGAGGGGGAGGCCGAGGAGCGTGCCGAGTGGCAAGCGAGGGGTCCGCATGCGAAACGCGTAGCACGCGCCTCGTGCTCGTGGTGCGAAGAACGGATGAGGCGGATACCGGCCTCGCGGGAAGCGGCGCGGGGCGATCGACTTCGTCGATCACCCCTTGGTTCCGCTCCGATTCCGGCGAGCGCGCGCCCCGAATCACCGGCACGCGAGCGCTCTTTGCGCCTCAGCTGGGCGTGCGCGCGCAGCGAGCGCCGTAGTTGCCGTATCGGGCCGTCGGGAGATCCCACGCGCGAGCCCCGGTGACGAGGCCCGTGGCGCCGAAGTTGAATGCGCCGCCGCGCACCACTCGGTTCGTGTCGGTGGTGACGTACGAGCAGTTCACGCAGCTCGTCTCGCTGTACGGGCTCTTGAACCAGTCGAGGTTCCACTCGAAGAGGTTCCCGGCGAGATCCGACTGACCCCATTTGCCGTTCCCGGCCGGGATCGAGCCGACCGGCGCGACGTTCCCGCCGAGGCAAGAGCCCGTCGAGTTGTAGTAGCAGCCGTAGTCGGCGAGGAGCGTGTTCGCGCCCGGCGCGGTGGAGCCCCAGGGGTACACGCGCTGCTCCGTGCCGCCCGCGGCCGTGTAGTTCCACTCGGCCTCGCTCGGCAGAAAGCCGCCATCCCAGATGCAGAACGCCTCGGCGTCGTACCAGTCGATGTTGTTGATCGGCAGCTTCTCGTTCGCGCCCGCGGTGGACGTCCACGTCGGCCAGCCGCCCGCGCGCAGGTTGGTGTCCCAGGTCGCCCGCGCCGTCGGGAAGTTCGTCGCCGTGTTCCAGCTCGCGTCCCACCCCGCCTCGAACCCGCCGCCGCTCGCCGCGAGGCCGCTGCCGCCGTTCAGGTGCTTGTGCTTGCCCGCGCCCGCAGGCGGCTGCCAGCCACCGACGACCGCGTCGACGTACTTGCGGAACCGGCCGACGGTGACTTCGTACTTGTCGAGCTTGAAGTCGCTGACCTGCGCCTTGAACTGGGGAGACGTGTAGCCCGGGGTGACGCCGTCGTAGCTGCGGCTGAAGCTCGCCGTGGCGACGCCGGACACGAGGAGGCTCGCGCAGCAGCTGTCGCTCCCGCCGGGGCCGCAGTTCGACAGGCCGTCGCCGCTGCTCGCGCACGACGCGGGCGTCACGGTGCACACGCCGGCCAGGCAGCTGCCCGCGCACGTCACGCCGCAGGCTCCGCAGTTGTTGACGTTGGTGGCGATGTCCTGCTCGCAGCCGTCCGCGGCGTTGCCATTGCAGTCGGCGAGGCCGGGCGCGCACGCCGAGGCGGTCAGGCTCACGCTGAAGCTCTGCGTCGTCACGAGCCCGCCCGCGTCCGTGACCGTCGCCGTGATCGTGTAGGGCCCGCCGCTCGCCGGCGCCGTCCAGACGATCTCGCTGGTGCTCGCCGTCGAGGCGGCCGCTCCGAGCGCGCCGCCGCTCGAGCTCCAGCCGAAGGAGAGCGTCTGGCCGGCCGGATCGCTCGCCGCGACGTCGAGCGTCACGGTCCCTCCGGCGCTCACGCTCGCCGCGGACTGCGCGGTGGCGGTGACGACGGGCGCGAGGCCGACGCTCAGGGGCGCGCCGACCTGCTCGACGACGGTGCCGGTGGTGACGCCGCCGCGGCCGTCGGTCACCGTCACGACGAGCGAGCAAGTCCCCGCCGAGGGCGCCGTCGCGGGCGCGGTCCAGGTTGGGTTCTGCGCCGCGGTGCTGCTGAAGTTGCCGCCGCAGCCGCCGTCGCTCCAGGCGTAGGTCAGCGCGTCGCCGTCCGGATCCGACGCGGCGGTCGCGAGCGTCGTGGGCTGGCCGACGTCGACGCGCCCCGGGGTCGCGAGCACGCTGGTCACCACCGGCCAGGTGTTGAACGCCGCCGACACGGCCGCCGAGCCACGCCCGTTGGCCGCGTGCACGTCGACGTTGAGCGTCAGGCTTCGCGTCGCGTTCTTGCTGTCCTTCACCGTGACCGTCAGCGCGTAGGTCCCCTCGGTCGCGGGCGCCGTCCACACCGGGTGCGTCGAGGTCGTGCTGTCGAACGCGCCGCCCGTCGTGGACCACGCGTAGGTGACCGTGTCGCCGGCGTCGACGTCGTGCGCCGCCACGTTGAGCGACACCGCATCGCCCGGCCCCACCGAGCTCGACGAGGCCGTGGCCGAGTCGATGAACGGCACGGTGTTCTTGAAGGGATCGGGCGCCGTCTTCTGCTGCAGCACCAGCACCACCGTCGCGGTCTGGTGGTTGGCGATGGTCACGCCCGTCGCGTCGCCGGCGTAGATCACGTTGTTGCTGGCGTCGAAGACGTCCGCATGGAAGCTGCGGTTGGTGCCGGCGGGGATCTGGCCCATCACGCCGCCCCACTGCCCGGCGGTCTTCTTGAGCGAATAGGTGATCGCCGACGTGATGCCCGTCCCGGTGACCGTCACCACCACGCGCGCGACGTCGTTGGTCGACAGCGCCTGGCCGGTCACGCCGATGGCGGCCTCGCCGTCGTCGCTCGACGCGGGAGCGGAAGAGACGCACGCGGGGAGCGCCAGCGCGGCTCCGAGAAGCAGGGACGAGACGACGAATCGGCGCATGGTCGAGACTCATCTTCGGTGGCTACGCGGGCACACGACGGTGTCGCGCGCCCTCGAGGCACACGACTGGCTGTGATCGACGAATGCCAATCACGCCGCCGCGACGCGTTTGCTCGTGGTTAGTCCGGTTTGACCGGAGCGCGCGGAACCTAGTCGAGCGCGTCGCCGGCTTGCAAGCGCCGATTTGTCCGGTTGAGCCGCCGCCCTGTATCCTCGAAAGACCGCATTTCGCTCTCGCCGCGCTCGAGGCCTCCGCGTCGCCGACGCCGGTGCCGCGCTCGCGCTCGTGCTCGCGCTTGCTTAGGGGGTAGGGGTGTCGCCCCCGCGCCCGCCTTCGCGCCGCACGCGGCCGCGCTGGACGATCGCGCGCCGCGAGACGACCATCCGCGCATGCGTGCGAAGCGGTCCTCCTCCCTCGTGTCCGTCGTCTCCGTCGTGTCGTTCGTGTCCTTCGCCGGGGTCGTCGCGGGCCTGCCCGTGCTCGGCAGCGGCTGCGCGAAGAAGGAAGAGTCGAAGGAGAGCCGCGCCTATCAGCCGGTCGAGAAGCCGGTCGGCAGCGGCGCGGGCTACACGGCCGACACCTTCAACGGCCCGGTCAAGGGCGATCGCCTCGCCTCCGCGCGCATCCTGGTCGAGGACGTCGGCAAGGGCGACTTCGCCGGCGCGCTCACGATGGTCAGCCCCGAGGTCCGCAAGGTCCTCGACGCGCCGAAGCTCGACGCCGCCTGGAAGGTCGCGTCCGCCGACGGCGGGGCGTACGTGCGCATCGGCTCCGCCGCCGTCGAGCCCGTCAGCAAAGGCAAATCGCGCGTGCACGTCCGCGCCCTCCTCGCGAAGGGGACGCTCGACGCGTTCGTGGCCTTCGACGACGGCAAGGACGAGGCGACCGGCTTCACCCTGACCAAGGCCTGGACCACCCCCGCGGGGATCGACTTCCACGCCATCGAGGAGCGCGACATCACCATCGGCGCCGCGGCGCGCGCGCTCCCCGGCACGATCACGCGCCCCAAGAACGACGTGCTCGTCATGGGCAAGGCCAAGCTGCGCCCCGGCATCCTGCTGGTGCACGGCTCCGGCCCCAACGATCGCGACGAGAGCCTCCCCGGCGGCGCGCGCCCGTTCCGCGATCTCGCGCTCGGCCTCGCCTCGAAGGGGGCCATCGTCGTCCGCTTCGACAAGCGCACCTACGCCGGCTACGGCGAGGCGGTCGGCCTCACCAACGAGAACGTCACGCTCAAGAGCGAGTACCTCGAGGACGTCCTCGACGCCGCCACCGCGCTGCGCGCCACCGACGGCGTCGACCCCTCGCGCGTCTTCGTGCTCGGCCACTCGGAGGGCGGCTGGCTCGTGCCGATGTTCTTCGCGGCCGATCCGCAGATCACCGGCGGCATCGTGCTCGCCGGCAACGCGCGCTCGCTCGAGGACCTGCTGCTGCCGCAGTACGAGTACCTCGCCGCGCTCCCCGGCGGCGCGGGCGGCGTCACCAAGGAGGTGATCGACGACCTGAAGAAGAAGCTGGATCGCGTGCGCGACAAGGGGCTCTCGACCAAGGTCCCGGCGACCGATCTGCCGCTCGGCATCGGCGCGACGTACTGGCAGGACGTGCGCCGCTACGACCCCTTCGCGGTGGCGAAACGCATCGCGCGCCCGATCCTCTTCCTGCAGGGCGGCCGCGACTACCAGGTCACCGAGAAGGACGACCTCGCGCTCTGGAAGCAGGCGCTCGAGTCGCGCACCGACGTGAAGTTCCTCACCTACCCGACGCTGAACCACGCGTTCTTCGCCGGCGAGGGGCCGATCACGCCCGCCGAGTATCTGACCAAGCTCGGGCACGTCGACCAGAAGGTCATCGACGACATCGCCGCGTTCGTGTTCTCGCAGCTGGAGACCACCGTGATCGCGCCGCTCCCCTCGGCGAGCGCGCCGGCCCCCTCGGCCAGCGCCCCGCCGTCCCCCGCCGCGAGCGGCTCGGCGCCGACGAAGTAGGCCCGCTTCGCGCGCGCCCTCACCCCTCTCCGGGCGCGGAGAGGGGAGAGACGCCACGCTGGCGCCGCGCGAAGGCTCCGCTAGCCGTAGCGCTTTTCGAATAGCGCCCGCACGGCCGGCAGCGAGCGGACGAGGCCGAGCGCGTGGTCCGCGTGCCCGGTCGCGTAGCCGTTGCCCATGACCAGCTCGATGTCCCGGCCGACCCCTTCGGCGCCGAGCGCCGCGCGGCCGAAGCTGGTCGACATCGAGAAGAAGTAGGCGCACCCGCGGTCGCGCACCGGCAGGATGGTCGCCATCTCCGCCCCCTCGACGTTCACGCAGCTGATCGCGAGGTCGACCTCGCGGTCGTGGTTCTGCGCAAGCGCCGCGCGGTGCACCGCGAGCGCGTCGCGCGCGTCGACCTCGAGCACCTCGTCGCAGATGCCGAGCGCGCGCAGATCGGCGGCGAACGGCGCGTACGACTCGATGCCGAGCAGGCGCCCGGACGGCCCGATCGCGCGCCGCGCCTCGGCCGCGCACAGCACGCCCGACTTCCCGCCCGCGCCGAGCACCAGCACCGAGTCGCCCGGCTTCGCGCGCCGCGACACCTGGATGGCCGCGCCGGCGACGTCGAGCACCGCGAGCGCGAGCCGCTCGGGCATGTCGCTAGGCATGCGCGCGAACGGCGCGCCGGCGAAGATCGCCGCCTTGCCCACCACGTCGAGCTGCGCGCTCGCGCGCCGCACCGCGCGGATCTCGTCGAGCCGCAGCGGCGTCAGCGAGAGCGACACGAGCGTGGCGATGCGATCGCCCACCGCGACGTCGACCTTGCCGACGAGCGCCGAGCCGACGCGCGACACGCGCCCGAGCAGCATCCCGCCCGAGCCGGTCACCGGGTTGTGCTGCTTGCCGCGCTTCGCGACCGTCTCGAGCACCAGCCGCGCGACCCCCTTCTCCGCGTCCTCCCCAGCGGGGAGCGCCTCCTCCATCTGCCGGAAGCTCGCTGCGTCGACGTTCAGCGTCTCCACGTCGATGACGATTTCGTTGTCCCAGCCGACGTCGAAGCCGTTGTCGAGCCGCCACGCGGGCTGGGGGAGCGCCCCCGCCGGCTCCAGGACCCGGTGGGCCCCGAACGGCTGACCTCGTTGCTCGCGCGCACTTCCGTCGTGGTTCGCCATGGCGTCCTCGTCGTCTTCGAAAATCCTCGGGAAATTCGTCTCGAGAGCGGGCCCTGCGCACGCCTGGTTTCTGCAGGTCGGCGGTCGGACGCGCGGAGCATAGGCATGCCGGCGCGCCGGCGTGGTACGAAGAGGTGCCCGGAAGGCGTTCGCCCTGCCACCACGTAGGTCGCCACGCTGCGGCATCCTTGACCCTCGCAGATCCAGGCCGCTAACCTTCCAAGGCTTCCCCCCCGACCGATCGATGGACACCTCGTCGCCGAAAACCGGAGCCCCGCCGGCGTCTGGGCAGCCCAAGCGCGCCTACGCGCTCCGCTTCATTTCTGGGAAGTATCAGGGGGGCGAGTTCCCGATCTATCCCGACAAGCCGATCATCGTCGGTCGCTCCAGCGATCTCGACATGGTGCTCGTCGAGGACATGGTCTCCCGCAAGCACGCGCGCATCGCGATGGGCGGCGAGGGGATCCTGATCGAAGACCTCGGCTCGACGAACGGCACGTTCGTCAACGGCGAGAAGGTCAAGAAGGCCAAGCTCAAGGAGGGCGATCGCGTCCTCATCGGCACGAGCATCCTCAAGGTCGTGGCCGCCGATCAGGCCGCCGGCGTCGTGCAGGGCGACGCCAAGGCGAACCTCGAGAACGTCGCCGCCGCGCGCCGCACCTCCCAGGTCCGCACGATGAGCGGCTCGCTGCAGGAGGTGCCGCTCCCCGACCTCCTCCAGCTGTTCGGCACGTCGAAGAAGTCGGGCGTGCTCGTGCTCCGCACCGACGAGCAGGACGTCGGCAAGATCTTCCTCCGCAAGGGGAACATCTACTTCGCGAGCATCAACGACAACGACGACGTCCCGCCGGTGAAGGCCTGCTACCGCATGCTCACCTGGGAGGCCGGTTCGTTCGATCTCGATCCGCCCGACGACCGCCAGTTCCCCGACGAGGTCGATCTGACCGTCGCCGAGGTGCTGATGGAGGGGATGCGTCAGCTCGACGAGTTCAACCGGCTCAAGAGCATGCTCCCCGCGCTCAACGCGCGCCTCGGCGTCGCCTCGCCGCTGATCCCGCCGCTGCGCGACCTCGCCCTCGAGGAGCTCGACGTGCTCCAGATGGTGCACAACTACGGCTCGCTCGGCTCGGTGCTCAACAAGTCGCTGGCGAGCGATCTGCAGACGGCGACCATCCTGCAGAAGCTGCTCAAAGCGAACTACATCGAGACCAACTGAGCTCGGTTCGGCTCGGCCGGCCCGCTTCGCGCCCCGCGCGCTGAAGTCCGGCCCGCGCAGTGATAGGGGACGCGCATGGTGGACGGGGCGCGCGAGATCGGGACGGGGGAGGTCGCCGCCTCGCCGATGTCCAAGCGCGCGCTGCGCCGCGAGCGTCGGCGCAAGCTCACGCAAGACGCGTGGAACCTGCCGAACATCCTGACGTACCTGCGCGTCGTGATGATCCCGCTGGTGATCCTGCTCCTCGAGCGCGGCACCAAGCGCGACGCCATCTACGCGACGCTCGTGTACGCCGCGGCCGCGATCACCGACCTCCTCGACGGCTTCCTCGCCCGCAAGCTCGGCATCGTCTCGGTCATCGGGAAGTTCCTCGATCCGCTCGCCGACAAGCTGATGGTCATGGCGTGCCTCGTCTGGATGACCACCATCGGTCGCATCCAGGCGTGGGCGGTCATCCTGCTCCTCGCGCGCGAGATCTCGATCACCGCGCTGCGCGCGATCGCCTCCTCCGAGGGGTTCGTCATCTCGGCGAGCGACTCGGGCAAGCAGAAGACCGCGCTGCAGATGATCGGGATCCTGCTCCTGATCCTGGCCTACCCGTACCACCTGCGCCTGCTCGGCATCGACCTCGGCGTCGTCGACCTCGTGCTGGTCGGGCGCGCGCTCGTGTTCCTGTCGCTCGTCATGAGCTTCCTCAGCGCCGCCGAGTACGTCGCGCTCTTCGCGCGCGCGGTCGAGCACAAGGAGGCCCAGGAGGACGCGGAGGACCGCGCGGCCGAGGAAGCGGAGCGCGGGGCCGGCGCGAAGTAGCGGGCGCGAGGCGCGGGTGCGACGCCGTCAGCGCACCGTGACGGAGCTCTTCGCCCGCTTCACGTGCCGCGCAGGCTCGAGGTAGTCGAGCTGCAGCTCCACGTTCGTCTCGATCGTGTGCACGCCGCCCGGGCGCCCGTCCTTGGTCGCGAGCTTGAGCACCTTGTAGAAGCCGCTCAGCTGATCGCCGGGCAGCAGCTCCGTCCCCGCCGGGAGCCCCACCATCACGACGGTGCCGACCGTGCGGTGCACCCGACGCGCCGTCGTGCACCGCTCCTCGTACTCGAGCGTGCCGTCGTCGCGCACGCGCGCGATCTTGTTGGTCTTCACGCAGCCGAGCGTCTCCATGTCCTCGGACTCGTGCTTCACCGTCACGAGCGCCTTGCCGCTCTTCGGATCGGCGGCCTCGAGCTTCTCGACCTTCTCGACCTTCTCGACCTTCAGCACGAGCTCGCCCGGCGTGCCCACCTCCGGCGCGTCGACGAAGCCCTTCTTGGCGGCGGCCGACGCGAACGAGGTCGACTCGATCGCCTTGGCGTCGGCCTTCGCGGGGAAGAGCTCCTCGCTCGCCGCGCGCGCCCCCTCGAGCTCGCGCTTGGCCCGCGCGAGCTCGTCTTTCGTGAAGAGCGGGCGCACGTGGTACGCGTCGCGCTCCTCGAACTTCTTCACGCCCTGGTAGCCGCGCTCGGCCGCCTTGCGACAGAAGACGAGCTCCTCGACGTCGTCCTGAAGGCGCGGCCGCAGCTCGCGCACGATCTTGTCGGGGAGGGGCGCGTACGCGTACGCGTGCTTGCTGCCGACGAACGCGCCGAGGATGCCGACCTCGAGCGAGTAGCGGCGGCCGACGAAGCCGAGGTACGGATCCGCGAACGCCTTCGCGTCGTCGTCGCGCAGCGCCTGTAGCGCCGCGACGCGCTGCATGAGGCTCGCGGCCCCCTTGGCCTCGTCGAGCTTCGCGCGCTGCTGCGCCTCCTCGGCCGCCCACTTCGTCGAGAGCGCCTTGAACGACTTGCCGCACGACCTGCGGAACGCCTTGCGCGCGGCGGCCTGCGAGAGCTCGGCGTAGACGGCGAGCACGTCGTCGTACGAGTCGCTCTTGCTCATCTGCTCCCAGCCCGGCAGCCACTCCGGGTCGAGGTTCTTCAGCTTCGCGCGCACGGGGTTGAACAGCCCCTTGGTGCCCGACTCGGTCTTGCCCGGCTTGATCCCTGCGCGCTTGCGCAGCTCCTCGCCGCACTCGGCCTTGTCCTCGCAGTCGGTGAGCCCCGACTCGTCGTAGGCGTCGGCCAGGGCGTCGCCGTCCGTGCCTCCTCCCGCGCCCGCGCCCGCGCTCGCGTCGTCGCCCTTGCCCGCCTCCGAGCCCCCCTTGCGCGCGCTCTTCGGCCCGCCCGGCAGCCCCGAGACGTTGACGACGCCGCAGCCCAGCTCGGCGGCGCACGCGATCACCAGCGCGCCGAGCACCAGGTTCGATCGAAGCATCCCGCCCGTCTTCTCCAGGCTCGCGCGGCGGTCAACCCTCGAATTCCTTGCAGAATGCGAGCTCGGCCCCCTCGCGGAGCAGCGCCTCGCGGTGCTCGCCCATGGGCCACGCGTTGCCGCAGGCGCCGCCCGCGCCGGGCGCGCCGCGCGAGGGATCGAAGTGCGCGCAGTGCTCGCAGGCCCAGCGCAGCGCGAATTCGCGGGCCTCGGCGAGCAGCTCCAGCGTGACGCGCGTGCGCATGGTGCTCCTGCCGCTCCTGCCGCTCCTACGCGCCCGGCGCCGCGCGCTCGCGTACGAGCGTCGCGACGACCTCCACGTGGCTCGTGCCGGGGAAGAGATCCACCGCGTCGAGCGAAGCGACCCGCAGGCCGGCGGCGAGGAGCGTCACGAGATCGCGCCCGAGCGTCGCCGGATCGCACGAGACGTAGACGACGCGCGCGGGGGGCTTCTTCGCGATGGCCGCGCAGGCGCCCCGGGCCCCGGCGCGCGGCGGATCGAGCACGACCACGTCGTAGCCGGCCGGCGGTCGGATCGCGTCGGCGTCGCCCGGCGAGAGCTTCACGTTCGTCGCGCCGCGATCGGCGAGGTTCGCGCGCGCGGCGCGGACGGCGGGCTCGACCGACTCGACGGCGGTGACGGCCGCGGCCTCGCGCGCGAGCGCCACGGTGAAGTTCCCGCTCCCGGCGAAGAGCTCCAGCACCTTCTTGCCGGCGGCCTCGGCGCGCGCGATCACCAGGCGCACCAGCGCCGCGTCGCCGACCTCGCTCGCCTGCGCGAAGCCGAACGCGGGGGTCGCGAGCGGCACGCCGTCGCTCGCCGTCGACAGCGCGCGCGGATCGCCGACGATCGCGGGCGCCGAGGCCCCGGCCAGCGCGATCGCGACGCCGGCGAGCTTCCCCTCCGAGACGAACCGCTCGCTCGCGGCGAACGCGCTCGGCGGCAGCACGGTGGGCCACTCGATTGCGAGCACCGGGAGCCCGCCGCTGCCGAGCGCGGCGCTGACCTCGCCGCCCCCGGTGCCCCCCGCGAGGATCGCCCGCGCGAGCTCGCGCGCGGTGTCGAGGCGCGGATCGAGCGCGATGCAGATCTGCGGCTCGACGATGACGTGCGAGGCGTGCGCGAGGTAGCCGACGAGGACCTTGCCCCCCGCGAGCGCCTTGGCGTGTCAGCGCGCGCGCGTGCGTCCACGCGCCGGCGTGGCGTCGTGGTGCTCGATCGCGAGCTCGCGCAGCGAGGCCGGCAGCGCCTCGCGCACGATCGACTCGCGCGCGCGGCGCTGGGCGGCCGGGGCGAGGTGCAGGAGCGCGCACCCGCCGCAGCGTTCGAGCTGCTCGCACGCGGGCGCGACGCGATCCTTCGACGGCGCCAGCACCTCGAGCAGCCGACCGCGGCGCGGCGCGCGCCCCGGCTCGATCTCGGCCATCACGCGCTCGCCCGGCGCCGTGCGCGGCACGAGCACGGCCCCGTCGTCGGTGCGCGCGAGCCCCGCGCCGCCGGCGACGATCTTCTCGATCAGGAGCTCGCGTCGCTCGGCGCGTCCACGCGCGGTCTTCTGCGGTGCGCTCACGGGAAGTTCTGGGCCGGTCCGCCGCGCTGGTAGAAGAAGCTGAAGCTCCCGGAGATGGTGCCGAACTCGGTGCGCTGCGCGTCGGGCACGCTCGGATCGCCCTCGCGCGGATCGACGAGGTGCACGTTCTCGAACGTCCCCGAGATGCGCTTGGCGTTGGTGTCGCGCGTGTTGATGTCGCCGTTGAAGATGTTCGTGAAGGTGATCTTGCCGCTGACGGCGTGCATCACCAGCTGGATCTGATCGCCCGCCGAGTAGATCGGGGCGCCGCACGTGCCGCGCAGCGAGAGCGACATCTGCACGTCCGGAAAGGGGACCCACGGCGCCGAGCCGGGGAGCCGCTCGAGCTGCACGTCGTAGGTCACCGACTTGGGCTGCCCGTCGGGCGGCGTGCTCGCCGCGATCTTGGCGAGCGTCCCCTGCACGTCGTGCACGAGGATGGTGAGGGCGTCGGCGTACTCCTGGAACCCGCCCCCCTGCTGGATGCGGATCAACAGCTGATCGCCGCTCGCCTCGGCGGCGAAGAAGTTCGCCCCCATGTCGTAGGCGCTGAGGTCCTTGTTGCAGACCGGCAGCGTGATCGAGCCGGTCACGTCGCCGCTCCCCTGGCCGACGGCGCACGCCATCGCGTTGGCGCCCGCGCCGGCGAGGACGAGGAGCGCGGCGGCGAGGCGGAGCGGGCGCATCCACCAGGATCCTAAGGTATTTCGGCGCGTTGACAAATCCGTGTCGCCGGCTAGTCTGCCCGCCCCGTTTGCGGATCCTCCGCACGCGGCCCGCGATCGCAGATTTCCCGGTGCCCGGCCCCTCGTATCCCGAGGTCGCGCTAGGCCCGCGGAGGACCAGAACATGCCCCTTCTCCAGGACAAGAAGTCGTCGCTCATCGAGCAGTTCCGCACGCACGAGTCGGACACCGGGTCGCCCGAGGTCCAGATCGCGCTGCTCACCGAGCGAATCACGTACCTGACCGAGCACTTCCGCACCCACGCGAAGGATCACCACTCGCGCCGCGGTCTGCTCAAGATGGTCTCGTCGCGCCGCCGCCTGCTCGACTACCTCAAGCGTTCGAACCTCGACCGCTACCGCAAGATCGTCGCGAGCCTTAACCTCCGCAAGTAGGTCGAGCCCCGCCGTTCGCGCCCGACCCCGGGTCGCAGGCGCGAGCCAGCAACGCCCTCGTCACCGCCCACGCGGTCCCGGGGGCGTCGCCGTTTTGTGCCCCCTCTCACCGTGACGCCCGCGAGCGCTGCGGGGCGCCGTACGCCTCCGAGGTTGACCTGTGCCGTCCCTCCCGGCCTCGATGGTCTCGAGGTCGGCGCGGCGGCGAGGGCACGGCCGCGCTCGCGCTCGTGCGCACGCGGACCGCGCAGCCGAGGCCGCCCACCCCGCTGGCTGGCCCTCGCGGCGGGCGGCCTGCTACAATGCGCGCCCCCAGTCTCACAGAGTTCCCGCGCGGACGGTCCCAAAGTCTTCCTTCGCTCTTCGATCCATCTCCTCGAGCCCCTCCACGCGGAGCAGCGCTCGGCGCGATCGACCGGAGATCGAAGAACCTCGGGGCCCCAGCCGCGCGGCGTCGAGGGCGCACGCATGCGCCCCCTCGAGGTTTCTTTCATGAATCAAGTCATCCGCGAGTCCGTGATGCTCAACGGCCGCCCGCTCACCCTCGAGACGGGCCGCCTCGCCAAGCAAGCGCACGGCTCGGTGCTCGTCTCCTACGGCGACAGCGTCGTGCTCGTCACGGCCGTCAGCTCGCAGGAAGAGCGCCCCGGCATCGATTTCTTCCCGCTGACCTGCGACTACATCGAGAAGACGTTCGCGGCCGGCAAGATCCCGGGCGGCTTCTTCAAGCGCGAAGGCCGCCAGCGCGACGAGGAGATCCTCACGAGCCGTCTGATGGACCGCCCGTGTCGCCCGCTCTTCCCCGAGGGCTACAAGAACGACACGCAGGTCATCGCGACCGTGCTCTCGGTCGACAAGGTCAACCCGACCGACGTCATGGCGCTCATCGGCGCCGGCGCCGCGCTGCACATCAGCGACATCCCGTGGAGCGGCCCGATCGTCGGCATCCGCGTGGCGCGCATCGAGGGTGAGCTCATCGCGAACCCGACGTTCGAGCAGATCGCCGCGAGCGACATCGACATCATCGTCGCCTGCTCGAAGGACGCGATCGTCATGGTCGAGGGCGGCGCCGCCGAGATCGGCGAGACCGACCTCATCGACGCGCTCATGTTCGCGCAGAAGTCGGCCGCGCCGATCCTGAACCTGATCGAGCAGATCCGCGCCGCGGTCGGCAAGCCGAAGCGCACGTTCGAGGCGAAGGTCCTGCCGGCCGCGCTCAAGGACGCGGTCGCCAAGGTCGTCGACGACGATCTCCGCAAGGCCTCGCAGATCCGGCCGAAGCACGAGCGCTACGACGCGTACGGCGTCGCCAAGAAGAAGATGACCGAGCAGCTCAAGGCGCAGCTCGGCGACGCGGCCTACGCGGCCAACGAGAAGCTCCTCAAGGCCGAGGTCGAGGAGCGCAAGTATCACGTCGTCCGCGACCTGATGCTCTCGACGATGACCCGCATCGACGGGCGCGACAGCAAGACCATCCGCCCGATCTCGTGCGAGGTCGGCGTGCTCCCCCGCGTGCACGGCGCGGCGCTGTTCCAGCGCGGCGAGACGCAGGCGATCGTCACGAGCACCCTCGGCACCTCCAGCGACGAGCAGAAGATCGACGCGCTCATCGGCGAGCGCTGGAAGGCCTTCATGCTCCACTACAACTTCCCCCCCTTCAGCACGGGCGAGACCAAGCCGATGCGCGGGCCGGGGCGCCGCGAGATCGGCCACGGCAACCTCGCCGAGCGCGCGCTGATGCGCGTGCTGCCGGACGCGGAGAATTTCCCGTACACGATCCGCGTCGTCAGCGAGACGCTCGAGTCGAACGGCAGCTCCTCGATGGCCGCGGTCTGCGGCGGCACGCTCTCGCTCATGGACGCGGGCGTCCCGATCAAGGCGCCGGTCGCCGGCATCGCGATGGGCCTCGTCAAAGAGGGCGATCGCATGATGATCCTGAGCGACATCCTCGGCGACGAGGATCATCTCGGGGACATGGACTTCAAGGTGTGCGGCACCGCCAAGGGCATCACCGCCATCCAGATGGACATCAAGGTCGAGGGGCTCTCGCGCGAGATCCTCGAGGGCGCGCTGCGCCAGGCCAAGGAAGGCCGCCTCTTCATCCTCGACAAGATGCTCGCGACGCTCTCGTCGCCGCGCCCGGAGCTCAACAAGTGGGCCCCGCGCATCACCACCATCAAGGTGAAGCCGGATCAGATCCGCCTCGTCATCGGGCCGGGCGGAAAGACGATCAAGGGGATCGTCGACCAGACCGGCGTCGCGATCGACGTCGAGGACGACGGCACGGTGAACATCGCGTCGGCCGACAGCGAGGCCGTGAAGCGCGCCCTGGCGATCATCAAGGGGCTCACCGCCGAGCCGGAGACGGGCACGATCTACAAGGGGACCGTCAAGCGGCTCACCGACTTCGGCGCGTTCGTCGAGATCCTCCCGGGGACCGACGGCCTGCTGCACGTCAGCGAGTTCGCCCACGAGCGCGTCGAGCGCCCGGAGGACATCCTCAAGGAGGGCGACGAGGTCGAGGTCAAGGTCCTCGAGGTCGGTCGCGACGGCAAGATCCGCCTCTCGCGCCGCGCGCTCCTCCCGCTGCCGGAAGGCCCCGCGGGCGAGGAGGCCAAGCGCCGCATGGAGTCGGCGCACTCGGGTGAGCGCGAGTCGCGCGGCCCGCGCGAGGGTGGCGGCGATCGCGGCGGTGACCGTGGCCGTGGCGGCGACCGCGGCGGTCGCGGCGGGCCGCGTCGGTAAGCAAGCCTCACCCCGCGCGATCCCGCGCGGTCCTCCCTTCCCCTCTCCGCCAGCGGAGAGGGGCCAGGGGTGAGGTTCTCGGTGGCGCCCTGCCCGACGGCGGGGCGCTCGCCTTTTTGTGCTACGAAGCCCTCCCATGGCTCGGGTGCTGGTGCCGATCGCCCTCGCGGGCTGCGTGCTCGCGTGCGCGGCGCCCGCCGACGCGCGGCAGCAGATCGACCTGCTCGTCTCCGGCGGGATCTCGCCGCCGAGCAACTCCGACTACCGCGCGCAGACCAGCGAGCTCGGGTACGACACGCGCGGCAAGTCGCTGCAGTACGAGATCGAGGCCGCCGCGATGTTCGGCGTCGCGGTGGACGGCTGGCTCACGGTCGGGCCGCTCCTGCGCGCGTCGATCGGCCGGCTCGGCTCGCCCTACGACGGCGTGCAGCCGATCACGACCGACGCGGCGCTCCTCGGCGTGCGCGCCGAGGCCGCCGTCTTCGACTTTCCGCGCCTCTTCTTCTGGGGCGACACGGGGCTCGGCCTCACGTCGATCGGCCAGCCCGGCGGCTACTTCCACGGCGCCGCGTGGGCGGTGCGCGGCGGCGTCGGCATGCGCATCGGCACCGACGCGGGCGGCGCGCGCCTGCGCGTCGGCTACGGCACCATGCCGACGTTCTCCGGCGTGACCACGATCGGCAAGGGGTTCGACTTCGGCGGCTTCGTGCTCGCGATCGACGGGGTGATCCGTGTCCTGGGCTAGCCGTCTCGCGGCGACGCTCGCGGCGGTCACGGTCACGGTCGCGGCGCTCGCGGGCACCTCGTGCTCGGCGACGCCGATCCTCAAGGTCGACGAGGAGCTGCCCGTGATCGACCTCGAGTCGTGCGTCGCGGGCACCCCGCCGTGCGTGCGGCAGGGGACCGTGGTTCCGTTCAGCATCCTGCTCCCCGACGGCCAGCACGAGCTCGCGCTCCTGCCGGGCGGCTCGATCGAGGGGCCGCTCAACCAGCCGAGCAAGCCGGGGCGCCTCGCCTACCTCGCGCTCGGGCTGAACGTCGACGCGCCGCCCCCGGGCTCGTCGGACGTCACCGCGCTCGAGGTCTCGATCGTCGGCGACGACACCTCGAAGGTCATCGTCCAGCCGAGCCCCGGATTGCGGCGGATCGAGCTCGACATGCGCGAGTACGCCCCGAAGCCCGGTGCGCGGCTGCGTCTGCGCTGCGTCTCGGGCGGCGCGCTCTATTTCACCTACGCGATCGGCCGCTGGTTCTACGGCCAGTAACCTCGTTCGCGGACGCGTTTCCCAGGCCGCGCGCGCGCGCCTATCCTGCTCGGATGCCGGAGCCCGGCGCTCGAATTCGTGGATACGAGGTCTGGGGTCGACTCGGCGAAGGAGGCATGAGCGAGGTGTGGCTCGCCAAGCACGCCGAGCTCGGCGTGCCGGTGGTGCTCAAGACGCTGCGCGCCTCGGTCGGTGAGGAGCGCACGCGCGGCTTCGCGCGCATCCTCCACGAGGCGCGGCTCATGGCGCGCATCCCGAGCCCGCGCGTGGTGCGCGCGATCGACGCGGGGGTCTGGTACCCCGGGGTCGGCGACGCCGATCTCGAGGCGCTGCGCGCGCAGGACGGCAGCGTCGCGTTCGGGACCGGCACCGAGGTCGAGTCGCACCCGCGCGGCGCGGTCACCGATCCGAGCGAGCTCGTGCCTTCGGCGCCCATGGGGACGCCGTACGTCGTGCAGGAGTACGTCGACGGCATCGATCTCGCGGAGCTGGATCGCGAGCGTCGACGCGCGCTCGGGGTCGGGCTGCCGCTCTGGTACGTCTGCCACACCATCGAGGAGGTCGCGCTCGCGCTGCAGGCCTCGCACCAGACCGGCGTCATCCACCGCGACGTCAAGCCGTCGAACGTCTTCGGCTCGCCGCAGACCGGCATCCGCCTCGGCGATTTCGGCATCGCCGTGCAGAACGAGCGCTCGAAGCCCCCCGCCGAGATCAGCGGCACCTTCCGCTTCATGGCGCCCGAGCAGCTGCGCGGCGACGTCCTCGGCCGCGCGTGCGACGTCTACGGCCTCGGCGCCACGGCCTGCGATCTGCGCTACGGGCGACCGCCGTACGTGAACGTATCGGCCGCGCTCGACGCGAACGTCGCGCCCAAGTTCCCCGAGCCGCAGAGCGCGTCGGAGGCGTATTTCCAGCACCTGCTCGGCGAGATGCTGCGCACCGACCCGGGCGCGCGGCCGCACAGCCTCGCGCTGCTCGCGCGCCACTTCCGCGCCCTCGAGGCCGCGCTGCGGCCGCGCCTCCCCGTGGTGCAGGTCGATCGCAATCGCATCCTCGTCGGCGAGTGCTCGGTGCGCTTCGAGGTCGGCGACATCGCCTGCGCGCGCGCCGACGCGATCGTCAACTCGGCGCACGATCACATGCGCATGCGCACCGGCGTCGGCCAGGCGCTGCGGGTCGCGGGCGGCGACGAGATCGAGGACGAGGCGCTGCGCGGCGGCAACCGCGCGCTCGGCGCCTGCGTCGCGACCGGGGCGGGCAGGCTCGACGCGCGCTGGGTGCTGCACGCCGTCTCGGCGTGGAACGAGGTCTCGTGCGTCGGCCGCGCGGCGCACCGCACGCTCTTGCTCGCCGACGTGCTCGGCTTGCGCTCGCTCGCCATCCCCGCGCTCGGCACCGGCGCGTCGCGCGTCACCATGGAGACCGCCGCCGACGCGCTCGCGACCGCGCTGCGCTCGCACCTGCTGATCGGCGGCTCGCGCCTGCGCAGCGTGACCTTCGTGCTGCGCGACGAGACGCTGCTGCAGGTCTTCCGCGAGGTCGCGCTCGAGGCGCTGCGCGACGACGACGAGCTGCCGCCCGCCTACGACATGGGGCTGCAGGTCGAAGGGGGCGCGGTCGTCCCCGACGCGGCGACGTTCCTCGCGGCCTCGACGCCGGACGACTCTCGCTGAGGCGAGCGCGACCGCGCGCGACCGCGCGCCGCCAGCTAGTCCATGTCCTTCCAGTTCGCGAGCCCGACCGCGATCACGATCAAGGGCATCATCAGCGACTGCGGCGTCCACCAGTGGAAGCGCCAGAGCACGATCTGGTTGGCCGCCGTGAGCCCGAGGTAGAGCAGCACGCCCCAGCGCTTGAGCTGGAAGTAGCCCCAGAGCGCGCCGAGCCCGACCACCGTCGCCACGCCGATGTACGCGAGGTACCAGGTGCCGAGCGCGCGCACCTGCTGCATGAACGGCACGCTCGCGGCGCCGAGCACGGTGCCGATGACGGCGAGCGTGCACAACACGACGATCGAGAGCGGGCGCCTCTTTACGAGCTCGGGCACGGCGCGGACCCTGGTACGCCTCGCGGCGCGCGTCACGTGGCGCTGCTAGCCCGCGTCGTCGATCTTCGCGGCGAGCACGAAATCGTTCTCGGTGAGCCCGCCCGCGTCGTGCGTGGCGAGGGCGAGCTCCACGTCGCGGTAGCGGATGGTCACGTCCGGGTGGTGGTCTTCGCGCTCGGCGATCGCCGCGACGGCGTTGACGAAGAAGATCGCGTGGCGGAAATCGGCGAAGCGGAACGAGCGGCGCAGCTCGCCCCCTTCGACGCGCCACGCCGGCAGCATCGCGCGCAGCGCTGCCAGGGTCTCGTCGTCGAGCTTCTTCGCGCCGCGCACGCAGCGGCGCTGCGCGAGTTCCACGCCTTCGATCATGTCGCCCCCCGGTCGGATCGTCGCGTTCGCGTCGCGTCTCAGCGACGGCGCCGCGAGCGCGCGAGGCCGAGCGCCGCGACCCCGAGTGCGATGCCGAGCCACGGCGTCGCGTTCCCCTCCTGGGTCGTCGCGCAGCCGTAGCAGCCGAGCCCCGACGAGGTGCCCGAGCCACCGCCCATGTCGACCGGGCCGCCGTCCGGGCCGAGGCACGCGCCGCCCGTGCAGGTGCCGCTGCACGTGCTGCCGCACGCGCTGCAGTTGCTCGGATCCTTGGTGAGATCCACGCAGCCGCTGCCGCACTGCGTGAGCCCGGTGGCGCAGCCGCCCGCCTTGCACGCGCCCGCCGAGCAGAGCTCGCCCGTGCCGCACGCGTGCCCGCAGGTGCCGCAATTGGCCGCGTCGGCCTGCGTGTCGGTGCACGTCGCGCCGCAGGTCTGCTTCGGCGCCGCGCAGGTGGGCGCGGACGTCACGCACTGCCCGCTCGCGTCGCACGACTGCCCGCCGCTGCAGGCGCCGCACGAGCCGCCGCAGCCGTTGTCGCCGCACGCCTTGCCGCTGCACGACGGCGTGCAGGTGCAGCCGGCGCCGGCCGCCGGGCGCGTCGCGTCCCAGTCGGCGCAGGTGCCGCCGCCGGCGCCGAGCGAGCCGGTCGTCGGGTAGGTGACCTGCGCGCCGGCCGCGTCCTCGAAGATGAAGTAGTAGCGCTGGCAGCTGCTGACGGTGGCCTTGGCCGAGTACGCCGCGTTGCCGTCGGTGAGGCCGCGCGTCTTCGCCATCGGCTGGCAGCTGCCGTTCAGGTTGAGCAGCGCGAGCTTCGGCGCGCCCGCCGCGTCGAACCAGTTCGCCCAGAACTCGACGGCGCCGCTCGCCGGGTAGTGCGAGGCCGAGGGGATCTTGCCGGTCTCGGGGGTGCCGCCGAAGTCGCCGACCGAGGGGCCCTGCATGCCGTACCCCATCGCCCCTTTGATCGTGAGGATGTTCCAGCGGTGGCCGTTGTTGCTCGAGTACGCGCAGGTGGTCGACGTGTTGTTCTCGTAGAGCCACTGGTAGAACGCGCCGTTCGGGTCCTGCCCGCTGGCGATGATCTCGCCCTGCGCGCCGATGCCGAAGAGCGAGAGGCGCGCGTTCCACGCGGTCGGCGTGCCGCTCGCCTGACACGCGCACGCGGCGCTGCCGTCGCAGCTCGCGGGGAAGAGCGTGGCGATGTTCGACACCAGCGCGCACTTCGAGTCGTGCGCGAAGAAGCCCTGCTTCGCCATCTCCGCCGAGTGGTAGCGCGCGGCGTGGTTCGCGCTCTGGTTCCAGTAGATCGGATCGACCGGCTTGAAGCACGCCCCCTCGCCGCACGCCGCGCCGCACTTGCCCATCTCGAGCTGCGGATCGACGCGCGCGCGGTTGGTCCACTCGAGCATCACGCGCTCGGACCAGTTGGGGAACCCGTCGTGCCCCTCGCCGACGGCGGCGGCGTCGCCGGCGAGCGCGAACAGCGAGAGGCCGAGCGAGGCGGCGAGGCACGCCGGCAGCGAGCGGGGGAGGCGCATGCAGCCAGGGTAGCGCGACGGTGCACGCATTCACGACGCGACGCGCGCGCGCGCACCCGCTCACCTCTGCGCACGTTTCGCGCACGCCTCGCCCGCGGCGCACGGAACGCCCTCCTCGCGCGGGCGCCGTCGCCCCCCTGAAGGGTGGGTCGGCGCGTCCGCCAACGTCGGCTCCAACGCCGACGGGTTCGGCGCTACCCTCTCTGCCCATGAGCTACGACGACGTCGCCCGGCGCATCGCGGACCCGAAGGCCATCGGCCTGACCGAAGAGCTGGCGAAGAAGCTGAAAATCAGGGATCCGGACGTCACGCGCGGCCAGCTGATGTCCGAGGCCGACGAGCGCGGGCACGTCGGCGTCTACTTCCTCGCGGCGTACGTCATCGACGACACCGACCTCATCGGCAAGGGCGAGATCTACTGGTGGAGCATCCCGGTGCTCGGCGACTCGGACGGGTCGGTCACCTGGAACGCCAAGCTCGGCTTGCCGAGCGGCGCGGCGCCCACCAAGTGCGGCGACAAGGAGTGGCTCAAGTCGCTCTCGCTCGCCGACCCGCCGCTGCTCGCGCTCATCCCGCCGGGCGACGAGTACGCCGCGTGCCTGATCAAGTTCGCGCTCTACGACGACGACGGCGCGGTCGCGGACGTGCCCAAGGCGATGACCGCGGGGCTGACGGCGCTCGCCGGGCTGCCGCTCGAGTATCCGCTCGGCAAGCCCGAGGCGATCTTCCAGCCGGTGCGCCACGCGATCTTCGAATCGCTCCGGGCCAAGCAGGACGACCTGCTGATCGAAGAGGACATCCGCCTGCTGCGCAACGACGTCTCGCACTACGGCGCGGGGATGATCTCCTCGCACATGAGCGCGCTCGCGCGCGTCTACCTGCTGGCGAAGGACGAGGTCCGCACGCAGGCCCTCGCGCCGGTCACGCTCGTGAAGGAGCAGGCGCACACCTTCAAGTTCGGCAAGCCGATCGCGCGCGGCGGCCGCGTCGCCGTCTTCGCGCGCGGCGAGGTCGACGCCGGCCGGCTCGGCACCCTCACGCTCGATCAGCCGTTCCTCAACCACATCGTCGTCGACGACGCCTCGGCCGCTGCGCTGTCGAACGGGATCACCGTCACGGCGAAGGGGAACGCCGAGGTCGTCGCGTTCTACACCTCGCCGTGAAGCGCCGGCTCGCCGCGCGCGCGTTCGCCGCAGCCTCGATCGCGGTCGCGCTGGCCGCGCTGCGCGCGCTCGGCTGCAGCTCGTCGGGCTGCGACCTCGCGGGCTACTGCTGCTGCAGCGCGGACACGGTCGGCACCCCGGCCTGCGGCGCGTACGGCGCGACGTGCGGCCAGGGGCTCACGCTCTACAAGGGCGACGACTGCCACGCGAAATGCCCTGGTGAGGGCGACGCGCAGTCCGACGTCACGTCCGAGACGGCGAGTGACGCGCCGGCCGACACGCAGCCCGCCAGCGAGGCCGGCGCGTGCAACGCCGGCGACGCCTGCTGCTGCCAGGGCGACGTGCTCGACTTCCCCGTGTGCATGGAGGGCGGGCAGGTCTCCTGCCGCTCCGGCTACGGCCTCTATCGCGGCGACGACTGCCGCTGCCTGCCCGATCGCAACACGCCGTGCTGCCTGCCCCATCCGCTCGCGGACGCCGCTGCAGGCGGGTGAAGCAGGCGGGTGAAGCAGCGGGTGGAGCAACGGGTGATGCAGGCGGGTGAAGCGGGCCGGCGATCTCAGCGCCGACGGCGGGCGCCGACCATCGCGAGCGCGAGCCCCGCGAGCGCCGTGACGGCGAGCGTCGAGCGCGTGCCCGCGTCGGCGTGACGGCCGGGCGCGTCGCAGCTGCACGCGCTCGCCGGATCGTCGACCGGGAGCACCGTGCCGGTGGGCTTGCCGCTGTC
>CAIXWQ010000726.1 GCA_903923175.1 uncultured delta proteobacterium
GGCGGCGCGTGGTCGCGCGAGGGCTCGGGCGCGTGGCGCGGAACCAGCACCTCGGAGCGCTCCTGCGGGTCGTCGTCGGGGTCGGGCGGCGGCGCGGGCAGCGGGTGTCGGCGCGGCGGCGGCGGCGTGGGCGCGTCGCGGGCGATCGGCCCGGTCTGGGTCTCCGCGCCGCGCGTGTGATCGGCGGCCTCTGGCGAATCGCGCGACTCTCGCGAGTCTCGCGAATCTCGCGGCTCGCGACCGACGCGGCCGTCGCGCGTGTCCTCGGGCTCACGCGCCTCCCGGACGTCTCGCTCGTCGTGGGCGGCGGGCTCCGCGCCCGCGCCGGTCTGACCGCTTGCGGTCGTCGCGCGACGCGCGCCGTTGCGCTCCCCCACCACGCCCGGGTTGGTCTTCCCGGCCTCGTCGGCCGCGGGTGGTTGCGGCGTCTCGCGGCCGTGCCCCGTCGTGTGCGCCGCCGCGCGCCCCGCCTTCGCGCCGGTGTGCGGAGTGCCGCCGCCGGTCTCCGAGCTCCCCCCTTCTTCGTCGTCGACGTCGATGTCGATCGGCTCGTCGAGCGACGCGAGGATCTCCGCGGGCAGGACCGCCTCGACCTCGTCGTCGGGCGAGAGCACCTCGTCCTCGGCGAGCCCTCCGTCGGGCGAGCGCGAGAGCGGCCCGCCGAGCACGCGCTGCTCGGCCTCGCGGAGCAGCCGCTCGAGATCGGGCGACAGGCGCTGCTCGGGCGTCCGCGTCGACGACACCCCTCTGCGCTCGATGGCGAGCACCGGCTCGTCGCGCAGCGACATCGGGGGCTCGCTCGCGCGCACGCCACGGTCGCTTCGCTCTGCGCGGTCACCGCGATCGCCGCGATCGCCGCGATCGCCGAACGGCGCCGAAGAGACCGGCCCGCCCATCGACGATCCGGGTGGTAGCCCGATGGAGGTCGCGAGGCTCGCGGAGCTGACGGGCGCGCGCAGCGAGGGGGGCGGTGGCCGAGAGCTCGAGGGCGACGAGCCGGGCGCGAAGAGGTCGTCGCCACGAACGCTGGGCGCCAGCGCTTCGATCTTGCGCAGCAGCGCGTCGACGTCGATCGGCCGCTCGAAGCGCGCGACCGCACCTGCGTCGCCGTCCGGCAACCCGGCGCCACCGGCGTAGATGATGCCGATGCCGGCGGCGTCGGGGAGCTGGCGCACGCGCGCCGCGACCTCGAGCGCCCCGGCGGCGTCGACGTCGAGCAGGATCAGCTTGGGCCGCTGCACCGCGACGCGACCGACGAGCATCGCGAGCGGCACGTCGATCACGTCGTAGCCACGCGCGCGCAGGTCCCACTCGATGCGCGCCGCTTCGACCGTCGGATCGGTGACGAAGATCGTCGCCCCGGCGCGCGGCTCGCCTCCGTCGTCGGTGGCGGGCGGGAGCGGGGTCGCGAACGCCGGGGCTTCCGCGAGTACGAGGAGCGCCGTCGAGGGCGGAGCCGAGGGCACGGCGAGCGGCTCCTCGCCCAGCGGGGCGGGGCCGAGAGCGGGCGCTTCGGGCGGCGCGGCGGGCGCGAGCGTCTCCGGCGGGCCCGGATCCGGGCCGTCGGGCGTCTCCCCGTTCTGCTCCCTGTCGCCCGTGTCCACGCTCATCGTTGGTAGCAGACGTGCCGGGCCTGCGGCGGGGAAAATGCGGGCGGAAGGAGCCGCCCGGCCGCCCGTGCTATGCGGGGCGCGATGACGACCGCCCGGGGTACCAAGGGGCGCGAAGGCGGTGAGCGGCTCGTGGCGCAGAACCGGCGCGCCACGTTCGACTACGAGATCGAAGATCGCTTCGAGGCCGGGATGGCGCTCATGGGCAGCGAGGTCAAATCGCTGCGCGCCGGCCGCTGCGAGATCGGCGACGCCTACGCCACGATCGAGGGGCGCGAGCTGTGGCTCCACCAGCTCTACATCGCGCCGTTCGAGCAGGCGGCGCACTTCGGCCACGAGCCGCGTCGCAAGCGCAAGCTGCTGCTCCACCGCGCCGAGCTCACGAGGATCGGCAAGTCGCTGGAGCGCGGCGGCTGGACGCTGATCGCGATCCGCGTCTGCTTCAAGGACGGTCGCGCGAAGGTCGAGCTCGGCCTCGCGCGCGGCCGCTCCCACGGCGACAAGCGCCAAGCGATCGCGAAGAAGACCGCGGATCGTGAGGCCCGCGATGCGATTGGTCGTGCCATGAAGGGGAAGCGATGAGCGCGAAGCCGGTCGACATCGAGCTCACGGGCGCGCTGCGCGTGCGCGGCACCTTCTCGCGGTGGGACGGCACGGAGCTCGTCGTGCGCGCCCCCTCCCCCGCGCCGCCCGGCGCGCGGCTCGACGCGGTCATCGCGCACGCGTCGGCCGAAGGGGCCGAGGCGGAGACCGGACGCGCCGCGGCGGTGCCCTTCAAGATGAAGGCCATCCGCTGCCGCAAGGTCGAGGACGGTCGCTTCGAGATCACGCTCCGCGTGCTCGAGCTGTCGCGCGCCGCGCGGGAGGAGCTCGAAGCGGTCGCGGCGCTCGCTGCCGCCGCGGCCGGCGCGGCCAGCGGCGCGCCGGAGCGGGCGCGCGACGGCGAGCCCAAAGAAAGTTGACGCTTCGACCGTCATACCCGACGGACGACCGGAGGATCCCTTGGAGCGACGACGCCGAATCTCCCCGCCGGGCCTGGTGATCGCCACGCTCGCGCTCGCCGTGCTCCCCGCGCTCTCGAGCGCCGGCTGCCAGAAGGGCGAGAACAAGGGGGAGGCGAACGCGACGAGCGGCGCCGGCGAGAGCGCCGCCGAGCCCTCCGCGTCGACCAGCGCGTCGGGCTCCGGCGCGGCCGAGCCCTCCGCCTCCGCGAGCGGCACGGCGTCCGCGAGTGCCAGTGCGACGACCACGGGCAGCGCGAGCAGCACCAGCCCCGCGCCGACGACCGACGCGACGGCGACCGGCGGCGCGACCTCGACGGCGAGCGGGCCCGCGTCGGGCAGTGCCGCCACGAGCGCCAGCGCGGCGCCCACGTGCGGCGAGAAGGGGCAGCCCAAATGCCCCCTGCAAGGGTGGATGTCGAGCGTGATGCAGCCCGCGATGGCGTCCAAGGACGCGACCAAGCTCGCGGCGGCGCTGCGCCAGTCGGCCAAGTACGCGCCGCCCGGCTACGCGAGCTGGGCGAAGATCGCGAACGACGGCGCCGCGGCGGTCGAGGCTTCGCACGACGTGACGTCGGCGAAGAAGTCCTGCACCGACTGTCACAACTCCTACAAATCGAAGTTCAAGACGGAGTCCCGGGCGCGCCCGCTGTGACCCCGCTCGTGGGCGCCGCGCGATCCGCGGATGGCGTCGCGCACGGCGCGAACGAGCGCACGCTCGTGCCGCCCTGCCCCGGGGGAGTGTCCGCGTAGCGTTCAGAACGGACGCCTCGCCGTGCAGTCCGGAGGTCTGACATCCCGGCGCAAATCGAGTACGAGCGGCGCGTCGTTCTTCTCAGGGCGCGCCGTACCGGGTGAGCCCGCTCATCGAATCAGCGCCGCTCATCGCGCAAGCCCGAGAATCTCTAGGGAGGTCGTCATGTTCCGTAAGGCGTCGTTCGCTTGGTATGCCCTGCTCGCTCTGTCGCTCGCTTCGATGGGTTGCCCCAAGAAGGACGACGCTGAGAAGGACAAGACCGACAAGGCCACGAAGGACAGCAAGAAGGGCAAGAAGGCCGCCGACGACGACGACAAGAAGTCCGACGACGACGACGACAAGAAGTCGAAGAAGGGCAAGAAGGCCAAGAAGGGCGACGACGACGACAAGAAGGGTGACGACGACGACAAGGGCGCGAAGAAGGGCGACGACGACAAGCCCGCCGCGGACACGAGCGCTCCGCTGTCGGTCGAGCTCGAAGGCAAGAAGTACGAGTTCAAGTACGGCCACGCCAAGCCCGACAACGACAACATCGACATCACCCTGTCGACCGAGAAGCTCCCCTGCGACAAGTGGAAGGCCGGCGACGACGCCTTCACGCTCGAGTTCCACATCGGCCCGGGCACCGATGGGAAGTTCTTCGCGGGCCAGAAGGTCGGCGTGCAGCTCTACTGGAACAGCGAGACGCGCAAGTTCAAGCGCAACTTCGCCTACGCGTACGAGACCGCGCTGACGATGTCCGCGTTCAAGCTCGACTCCGGCGAGAAGGTGAAGGGCACGCTCGACTTCGACTCGCCCTACAACGACTTCTCGGATCCGACGAAGAAGTTCAACTACAAGGGCGCTGGCAAGTTCGAGGTCGAGCTCTGCTCCTCGGACAACGACTACAAGACGCTGAAGGCCCTGCCTGCCGCCGGCAGCGACGACGTCGCCGGCGCGTGGGGCACCGACAAGTTCGAGTCGAAGGTCGCCTACGCCTACGTCAGCAAGGACGCGTACTCGAAGGAGGCCTACGTCCGCGAGGTCTACTTCTTCGAGAACGACAAGGTCGCGTGCGACGAGTACATCAAGAGCGAGACGCTGAAGAACGAGAAGTATCTCTACGTCAGCGGCATCGGCGGCTCGGGCGAGAAGCACAAGTGGGACGGCCCGCAGCCTGCCGAGGGGCACTTCTCGATCCCCGTGAAGGGGAAGGACATGGGCAACTCGCACTACTTCCACGAGGGGCGCGTCGTCGTGAAGCTCGACGCGATCTCGTACAAGAAGGGCGGCAAGATCAGCGGCACCGTGACCGCCAAGACCGCCGCCGGCAACTACGACGGCGAGGGCGCGTTCAGCGGCAAGTTCGAGGCGAAGGTCTGCAACGAGCCGTGGTGATCACGTAGCTCTCGCCGCGCCCGCGGTCGGGAGCGCGAAGAGAGCGTCGTTCGCTCGTCCGCATCGAGCGTCGAGCGACGCCCGCGTCACGGCCTCGCACCCCCGGGTGCGGGGCCGTTTCGTTTTCGCGCGCGCGAAGTATCCTGCGACCCCGATGCGCACCGCACGCCCGCTCCTCTCGCTCGTCGTCGTCGCGCTCGGCCTCGTGGCGTGCGGCAAGTCGCAGGGCTCGGCCGGCGCGCAGCCCGCGGCCAGCTCGTCGTCCGCGATCGCTTCCGCCTCGGCCAGCGCCTCCGCGAGCGTCGCTGCCAACAAGCTCGGCTCGTTCGTCGCGGAGCTCGAAGGGCGCACCTTCACCCTCGGAGGGATCAAGATCGTCCCCTACGCGAACTACCTGCACGTGGTGCTCTCGTCGGGCGCGCTCGACTGCGAGAAGACGCCGCGTGACGAGGACGTCATCGTCGAGCTCGATATCCCGCCCGGTCCCGGCGGGAAGTTCCTCGCAGGCCAGAAGCAGGGCGTGCCGGTGCGCTGGGCCTCCGAGAAACTCCCCTTCAAGTGGAAGCAGGCGACGCCCTACCAGACGATCGCGACGGTCGAGCCGTTCACGCTGGCGGCCGGCGAGAAGCTGAAGGGCACGCTCGAGTTCTCGCTGTCGTACACCGATCCGCGCGAGGACGCCGGAGCGCGCACGTACAAGGCCTCGGGCGGGTTCGAGGGGGTCATCTGTCCTGACTTCAACGGCTTCAAGACGCTCAAGGGCTCGCCCGAGGACGCCGGCGCAGCGCCCTTCGCGGGGGCCTTCGGCACGCAGAAGTTCGCGTACAAGAAGGCGCTCGCGATCGTCTTCAAGGACCTGCAGAGCCGCGAGGAGTACGTCGAGTCGATCGAGCTCTACGACGACGACGCCGTCACGTGCGCCAACCGCTACGAGAAGAAGAACGCCGCGCGCTACGTGTCGGTGACCTCGATCGGCGGCGCCGGCGCGAGCCACGCCCTCGGCGGCGTGCAGACCGCGGACGCTTCGTTCTCGACGCCGGGGCACGACAAGGCCGGCGAGAAGAAGGGGGGCGGCAAGTGGCATTTCTTCGCACGTCGCCGCGCCTGGGTGAAGGTCGACAAGTACGCCTTCAAGGGCGGCGAGACGCTCACGGGCAGCCTCTTCGCGGAGACGACGCCCGACACCAAGCCCGACGAGGCGGGGCTGATGCAGGGGCAGTTCGAAGCGAAGATCTGCAATCTCACGTGGTGACGCGCGTTCGCCACGACGCGACGACCGCGCTGGACAGGGAGCCTCGGTGAACGATCCGACGACGCGGCCGCACGCGACCTTCAAACAGTCTCCAGAGGATTTCGTCGTCGAGGAGCTCGACGCCTACCCGGCCTCCGGCGAGGGCGAGCACGTCTACGTACGCATCCGCAAGCGCGCGCTCACCACCGACGCGGCGCTCGATCGGCTGGCGCGCGCGCTCGGGCTCGATCCGCGCGCGTGCGGCGCGGCGGGCATGAAGGACCGCGAGGCGATCGCGACGCAGCGGCTCTCGCTGCACGGCACGACGGAGGCCGCCGTGCAGGCGCTGGCGGGGCGCTTCGACGATCTCGAGATCCTCGAGGTCGCGCGCCACGCGAACAAGCTCCGGCCCGGGCACCTGCGCGGCAACCGCTTCACCATCCGGCTCCGCGATCTCGACGACGCGGCCGTCGGCGCGATCGAGGCGACGCTCGGCGGGCTCGCGCGCACCGGCTTCCCGAACGCGTTCGGTCCGCAGCGGTTCGGTCGCGACGGCGACAACGCCGATCGCGCGCTCGCGTTCGTCCGCGGCGAGGCGCCGCCACCGCGCGACGCTCGCCTGCGTCGGCTGCTGTTCTCGGCGCTCCAGGCGCGCTGGTTCAACCGCGTGCTCGACGCCCGCGTCCGCGAGGGGACGTTCGCGACGCCGCTCGCCGGCGATCTGCTGCAGAAGCACCCGGGCGGCGCGCTGTTCGTCTGCGAGGACGTCGAGACGGATCGCGCGCGCGCCGCGGCGTTCGAGGTGTCGCCGACCGGCCCGATCTTCGGCGCCAAGATGGCGCAGCCGACCGGCGAGGTCTGGACGCGCGAGCGCGCGGCGCTCGCCGCGGACGGCGTGGGCGACGCCGACCTCGAGCGACACCGGGCGCTCGGCGAGGGGACGCGACGGACGCTGCGGGTCCCGATGGAGGAGCTCGCCCTCGAGCGCGCCCCGGGCGGCTTGATCGTGCGCATGGTGCTCCCGAAAGGGGCCTACGCGACCACGGCGCTCGGGTTGGCAGCGGAGCTCGTGCAGGCTCGGCCGGGCGGCGGCGGAGAAGGCGAGCGCGGCGACGAAGCGCCCGCAACGTGAAATTGCGTGTCGACGCCCTGGAAGCGGGACGCCGCCATCGACGACGCAGCCGGGCGGCTCTATGAGCCGAGCCGCCCCTGCCACCCGCGCCTTCGCGCGTTCGCTTGGAAGAAACCCGCTCCCGAGTACGCTCTCTCACCTTCGCGGAGCCCCCGCGAAGGGGAGTCACGAGCAAGCGGCGGCAAATCGTCGCCGCCGTCGCCGCCCACCGGGAACGTCCAGCCGCCTCCGGTGCTCCAACGAAGTGATGCGCCCAGCCTTCGGGGCGCGCTTCCCCGCGGATCGCCTCAGGAACCTCGAATGAACATCGTCTCCAAATCCAAGGCCGTGCTGCTCGCGATGGGCGCGTCGCCCGTCATGTACCTGATGATCGCCCTCAGCGTGCTGAGCCTCGCGATCATCCTCGAGCGCGCCTACTTCTTCTATTCGATCCGCGACGACCTCGAGCGCCTCGCGGGGCAGCTGCGCTCGTTCCTGCGCGCGCACGACTACTCCGAGGCGCGCAAGATGCTCGAGGCCTCGCCCTCGGCCGAGGCGGCCGTGGTGATCGCCGGGCTCGCCGAGCTGGACCACGGCCCGCACGCCGCCGAGGAGGCCATGGCCGGCGCGACCGCGCTGCAGCGCATGAAGCTCGAGCGACGCCTCGCCTACCTCGGAACGCTGGGCAACAACGCCCCGTTCATCGGGCTCTTCGGCACCGTCATCGGCATCATGCAGGCCTTCGAGCGCGTCGGCGAGGCGGGCAAGGCGGGGGCGCAGGTCGCGTCGAACTCGCTCGCCCCGACCGAGGTCATGAACGCCATCTCCGAGGCGCTCGTCGCGACGGCGATCGGCCTCGGCGTGGCGATCCCGGCCGTCGTCGCGTTCAACTACTTCGGGCGGCTCATCAAGGCGACGGTCACCAACACCGACGCGCTCAGCCGCGTGCTCCTCGCGCACATGAAGGCCGAGGACGCCCCGCTCGAGGCCGCCGCGCCGCGCCGCGTGACGCCGACGAAGAAGCGCGAGGCGGCGCCCGAGAAGAGCGACAAGGGCGGCAAGTCCGAGAAGTCGGAGTCGCGCGCGGCCGAGTCGGGCGACGAGGAGAGCTGAGCATGGCCGGCGGCGCGCGCAGCGACGGCGACGACGAGATGATCACGGCGATCAACGTGACGCCGATGGTCGACATCACGCTCGTGCTCTTGATCATCTTCATGGTGACCGCGAAGGTCATCGTGTCGCAGGCCATCCCCCTCGATCTCCCGAAGGCAGCGAGCGGCGGCGAGACGCAGGTCGTCTTCGCGGTCTCGATCGACAAGGAAGGGCACCTGCTGGCCGACAAGCGCCCCATCGCGACGGACGAGGAGCTGCGCAAGGTGGCGGCCGAGGCGCTCGCGAAGAACAAGGATCTTCGCACCGTGATCCAGGCGTCGTCCCAGACGACCCACGGCACCGTCATCCACGTGCTCGACCAGCTGCGTCAGGCCGGCGTCGTGAAGATCGGCTTCGCCATCGACAAGACCGCGTCGGCGACCGGCGTGAAGGTCACCCCTAAGCAGTGAGCCCAGGCGCGACACGGGCTCGCCCGAGCGGGCGCGACGTGTCAGAACTCCGGGCCGGACTCGCGGTAGACCATTTCACGCAGCTCGTGCGTATCCAGGCAGCCCGCCGACGAATCGGAAGCAGACGATCGCCGTGAACCCCGACACCCTCGAGAGCGACGCGAGCTACGCCCCCGCGCGAGCGACCCCCGTGCCCGGCACGTCGCCGTCGCCGTTCGAGCGCGTGCTGCATTTCGGCGAGTCGCGCTGGGGCGTGGCGGTGCTCGGCGGCAGCCTCGCCCTCGCGCTCGCCGCCCACCTCGCGATCGGCCAGGCGCGCGTGCTGCTCGCCGTGCGCGTGTCGCTGCCGGCGTTCTACAAGACGGCCGAGTACATCGACGTGCAGGAGCTCCCCAAAGAAGAGCCGAAGGAAGAGAAGGCCCCCGAGCCGAGCCCCGAGGCCAAGTCGCCGAACGTCCCCCAGGACACCAAGCCGACGCAAGAGCCCCCCCCGCCGCCGGCGGCCAAGGCCGGCAACCTGCTCACCGACCCCGATCCGAACGGCGACAAGGACGTGCCCACGTTCGTCACCGACCCGAACGGGAACGCCTACGGCGACGGGGTCGTGGCGAAGGGCGGGACCGCGGAGCACGGCGACCCGAAAGGCGCAGCCACGGGCGTGCCGAAGGGGCCCGGCACCGGGACCCCGGCGAAGGGGCCGCCTGCGCCGCCGCCCGCGCCGACCATCGTCGCGGCCGCAGATCTGAGCCGCAAGCCGTCGCTCTCGAACTCGGGCGCCTGCAACGGCTACTTCCCGAACGACGCCGACGACAACGAGGCCACTGTGCTGGTGAGCGTCGTGGTGAAGCCCGACGGCGGCGTGTCGTCGGTGGCGCTCGTGTCGGAGGACCCGCGCGGGCAGGGCTTCGGCGCGGCCGCCAAGAAGTGCCTCTCGGCGCAGAAGCTCGCGCCAGGGCTCGACAAGGGCGGCGCCGCGGTCACCTCCGCGACGCAGTTCCGCATCCACTTCACGCGCTGAGAACGCGCGTCTGACCGGTGCCGCTCGCGGGTCGCGCACCTCGCGGGCGCGCCGACGCGCGACGCGCAGCTCAGTCCTTCTTCTTGGACCCGCAGGCGCACCCGCATGGGGCGCCGGTGTTCACGTCGGGTGGCGGGGCGACCCCGGCCTCGCGTTCGAGGAAGCCCCAGAGCGACGCCTCGCAGTCGGCGGGCATGGTGGCGAGCACCTCGACGCGCGCGATCTTCTTCGTGGCGAGGAAGGTGCGGAGGAAGGCGGCGCACGGCGGGCACATCTGGATGTGCAGCTCGAGGCTCTGCGCCGTGTGGTTGTCGAGCTCGCCGTCGACGTACGACGACAGGAGGTTCTCGATCAGCTGGTTGCAGGTGTCGACGTCCATCTCTCGACCAGTGCGCAGCAGATGCTTGCTTCGCGAGCGCCGTTACGCGCGCGGTCGAAGATCGGCGCGACCTTCTCTGCAGACTAGCGATTCCACGGCGAACGTCGAAACATCCGGTGGGTACGCAGACTCGCACGCGCACGTGAGGTTCGCCCTTGCCCCACCCGCTCGAGCCTGCCTCGGCCCGCCGACACGCGACGCTCCCCGCGCACACCGCGCTGGGGGGCGGTGGCCGCACCGAAAGTGCCGTGATACGCGCGCCGCGCACGAACTTCCCAGGAGAGGCACCATGTCGCGAGCGCACCACCATCTCTTCCGTCTGCTCGGGGTCGGCACCGTCGGCGCGGCTCTGCTCGTCGCCTGCGGCGGCGAAGAGCCCGAGCCCAAGGTCGCCAAGCCGCCGGTCGCCGCGAGCACGTCGGCGCCGGCTTCTGCGTCGGTCACGACGCCGCCCCCGCCGGCCGAGCCGACGCTCGACGAGCGCAAGGCCAAGGCGAAGGCCGCCATCGACGCGAAGGACTGGGCGACCGCGAAGGCGGAGCTCCAGGCCGTGATCGCGAAGAAGCCGGACGACGCCGTCGCGCAGCGATGGCTCGGCGACGTGCACACCGCGCAGGGGAACTACCCGGGCGCCACCGACGCGTACCTCGCGGCGTCGAAGGCGGACGGCGGCAAGGACGAGGGGCTCGCGCTGGCGGCGCTCGACGGGCTGCGCAAGGCGAAGCGCTGGGACGACGCGATCTCGCTCGCGCAGCTCGCGCTCAAGAGCAACGACAAGTCGATGCCGCTGTGGCTCAGCCTCGGCCTCGCCCAGCAGCACAAGGGCGACCACGAAGCGTCGATCGACACGTACTCGAAGATGACCGTCGCGTTCCCCGACGAGCCCGAGCTCTGGGCGCGCCTCGCGCTCGCGCAGGCCCACGCCGGCAAGAAGGACGAGGCGAAGAAGTCGGCGAAGGCCGGCGTCGACGCGTGGCTCGCCGCGCGCGACCCGAAGAAGAAGAAAGACGTGAAGCTCGGCGCCGGGGCCGAGGAGATCGCGATGCTCGCGCGCGCGTATCGCCGCGCGGGCGACGCGAACGGCGCTCTCGGCGCGCTGGGCAAGTACGCGATCCCGAAGGACGAGACGGCGACGGAGCTCGAGATCGAGAAGGGCTTCGCGCTGCGCGCCAAGAAAGATCTCAAGGGCGCCGAGGCGCAGGTGAAGAAGGCGCTCGCCTCCGGTGGCGACGGCTACGCGCCGGCGCACCTGCTCTGGGCGGGGATCTCGGTCGACCAGAAGAAGCTCGACGACGCGAAGAAGCACTTCGCCGATTACAAGTCGCGCGTCGGCGAGGGCGCGCCGGCGTGGTGGGCGGACGCGAAGGAGATCGAGGCTTCGATCAAGTAGCTGCGCGGGTCGAACGCGCCCCACCTCCCCGGCTACGAGGGGGCCGGCGTGCAGATCTGAAAGTCGCCGGACGGCCTCGCGCTGCAGGCGCGAACGGCGGCGAGCAACGGCGAGAGGCGCAACACGCGCCTCTCGCGCGTTTTTGGCCTCTCCACGCAACGAGTGCGCTCGGCACGGCCCCTGCAAAGGAATGCGCCAGCGGGGGGCGCTTCCACGCCGACCCCGCGTCAAGTTCCTCCGTCCCTTCCTGGCTCTCCGGCCAGGCGCGGGCGGTCGCAACCCGGGTGGGCACGCCATGCCGAGGGTTCTGGTCGTCGACGATCACAGCGAGAAGCGCGAGGACCTCGCCCGCAGCTTGCGGATGGCGGGGTTCGACGCGCACGTGACCGACAGCCAGACCGCGCTCGCCGCGGCGGCGAGCTCGGGCGCCGATCTGGCGATCGTCGATCTGATGCTCCACGGCACCAACGGCTTCGAGCTCGCACGGCGGATGCGCGCGTCGAGCCCAGCGGTGCGGGTGGTGCTCACGAGCGACTACCATTTCAGCGCGACGCAGCTCGAACGGATCGACTGCGGCGCGGTCGGCTTCGTGCCGCGACCGTTCGAGCTCGAGGAGCTGACGAGCTTCCTTTGGGCGAAGCTCGCCGCCGTGAGCGCGAACGTGCTGGAAGCCGCCATCGATCGGTCGTAAAGGCTCGCGCCTCGCGCGCCCGTTCGGCGCGCATCGCCGAGGGAATTCGTGCGCGTCGCTCTGCTCGATTACGCCCTGCCCCCGGAACGAATCGCGCAGAAGCCTCCCGAGGCGCGTGAAGGCGGGCGCTTGCTGGTGGTCGATCCGCGCGCAGCCGACGACGTCGCGCTGCAAGACGAGGTCGTCGAAGATCTCCCGCGGCTGCTCCCCCAGGGCGCGCTGCTGGTGGTGAACGACACGCGCGTGCTCCCCGCACGCCTGCTGGCGAAGAAGGCCGAGACCGGCGGAAAGGTCGAGATCTTCCTGGTCCGCCAGGAAGAGCCCGAGCCGCCCGCTGGCGAGGACGGCGTCCTCGAGCACGAGCCGCCGCCCGAAGGGGCCGAGCACTGGCGCGCGCTCGGCAAGTCCTCGAAGCCGCTGCGGTTCGAGCAGGATCTCGAGGTCGGCGAGGACCTCGTCGTGCGCATCCTCGGGCGCGCGGAGGACGACGGCCTGCTCCGCGTGCGACTCAGCTCGCCGACCGGCATGCCGATCCTGAAGGCGATCGAGTCGTACGGTCACATCCCGCTCCCGCCGTACATCAAGCGCGCCGACGAGGGCGACGACGCGGAGCGCTACCAAACCGTCTTCGCGCGGAACACCGGCGCGGTCGCGGCGCCGACGGCGGGGCTGCACCTCTCTCGCGCGCTGCTCGGCCGGCTCGCGATCGCCGGGATCGAGCTCGCGTCGGTGACGCTGCACGTCGGGCTCGGCACGTTCCAGCCGGTGACGGCGGAGGACTTCGACGCCCACGCGATGCACGAGGAGCGGGTCGACGTGCCGCGCGCAGCGGTCGAGGCGATCGCGCGTGCGAAGCGCGAGGGGCGACCGGTGATCGCCGTCGGCACGACGGTGGTGCGCGCGCTCGAGGCCGCGGCCCGCGAGGCCGAGCGCGTCGGCGCGCACGAGCTCCAGCCGTTCCACGGCGCGACGAGGTTGCTGCTGCAGCCCGGCGAGCGCCTGCGCGTCGTCGACGCGCTGCTCACGAACTTCCACCTGCCGAAGTCGACGCTGCTCGCGCTGGTCGCGACGTTCCTCGGCGTGCCGAACCTGCACCGCGTGTATCGCCACGCGATCGACGCGGAGTACCGCTTCTACTCGTACGGCGACGCGATGCTCATCCGCCGCGCGCTCGACCCCGAGGCGGCGAAGGCCACGGTCGCCGTCGCCGAGGCCGCCGACGCCGCGGAGACCGCCGCACGCGCGCAAGCCTCGGCGCAGGCCGACGCGACGCCGAAGCCCGAGGCCCCGTGACCGCGCCCGTCACGCCGGGGTTCTCGTTCCGCACCGAGGCGAGCGACGGCCACGCGCGCGTCGGCCGCTTCACGACGCCCCACTTCGACGTCGAGACGCCGACCTTCATGCCGGTGGGGACGCAGGGCTCGGTGAAGGGGCTCTCGCCCGCCGAGGTCGAGTCGACGGGCGCGCAGATCGTCCTCGGAAACACGTATCACCTGTGGCTGCGGCCAGGCCCAGAGCTCATCGCGAAGCTCGGCGGGCTGCACGGGTTCACCAAGTGGCCGCGCGCGATGCTCACGGACAGCGGCGGCTTCCAGGCGTTCTCGCTGGCGCAGGAGGGGCCGCGCACCGCCGCGACCGCCGGCAAGTTCAACGCGGGCGCGAAGATCTCCGAAGAGGGCGTGGTGTTCCGCTCGCACCTCGACGGCTCGCGCCACGCGATGACGCCGGAGACGTCGATGCTCGTGCAAGGGCAGCTCGGCGCCGACGTCTCGATGCAGCTCGACGAGTGCACGCCGCTCTCCGACGAGAAGGTGCGCGATCGCGCGGCGCTCGAGGGCGCCGTCGCGCGCACGACCCGCTGGGCCAAGCGCTGCCTCGACGTGTGGAACCGCGATTACCGGCACCAGCAGAAGGCGCTCTTCGGCATCGTGCAGGGCGGCACCTTCGTCGACCTGCGCATCGCGCACGCGGAGGAGCTCGCGGCGCTCGATTTCGACGGTCTCGCGCTCGGCGGCTTCTCGGTCGGCGAGCCGATCCCGATGATGTACGAGGCGCTCGCCGAGGTCGCGCATCGGCTCGACGCCGAGCGGCCGCGCTACCTGATGGGCGTCGGCACGCCGCTCGATCTGCTCGAGGGGGTCGAGCACGGCGTCGATCTGTTCGACTGCGTCCTGCCCACGCGCAACGCGCGCAACGGTCAGGCGCTCACGCGCTTCGGCACGGTGAACATCAAGCAGGCGCGCTTCCGCGAGGATCCGCGCCCGCTCGACGAGGCGTGCGGTTGCGCGTGCTGCGCAGGCGGCTACGCGCGGGCGTACCTTCGGCACCTCTTCGTCGCGGGCGAGATGCTGGTGCTGCGGCTGCTCTCGATCCACAACCTGTGGACGTACGGCGCGCTCATGCGCGAGGCGCGGGCGGCGATCCGCGAGGGGCGCTACGCGGCGTTCAAGCGGAGCTGGATCGAGGGGTGGAATCGCGGGGTCGAGTAAGACGTCGCGACGGCGCGGGCGATCGAGGAACCCGCCCCGGGTTCTTCACGGCCGTGCTCGGGGCATGTAGAACCCGCGTCGCAGATGGGCGACCCCTCGATCGGAAACCGCGCGACCCGTGGCGCGATGTGGAGCATCGGGGCCAGCGTCGGCGCCCGCGTGATCGGGCTCGTCGGCACGATCTTCATGACGCGGGTGCTCGCGCCCGACGTGATCGGCGAGGTCTCCGCCGCCGCGGTGCTCGCCTCGTCGACCAACGCGCTCTCGCACGTCGGGTTCAACCAGTACCTGCTCACGCAGGCGCACGAGAGCTCCGAGCGCACGTACCACGTCGCGGTCGTGAACGCGGTGTTCGGCACCGTGGGGCTCGCGCTCATCGCCTTCTCGGGCTCGCTCTTCGCGGGGATGTTCAGCGCGCCCAACCTCACGGCGTATCTCCCCGGCCTCGCGCTCGCCGTGCTCCTGCGCCGCTACGGCGCGATCGCAGACAAGATCCTCGTGCGCGACCTGCGCTTCCGGGAGCTCGCGGTGGCGAGCGCCGCCGGCGAGCTCGTCTACACGTTCAGCGCGGTCGCGCTCGCCGCGACGACGCGCCTCGGCGGCCAGGCCATCGTCGTCGGCAACCTGCTCCAGTCGATCGTCACCACCGGGCTCATCGTGCACGCGACGGGGTTCGGCTGGCTCGTGCGCGCGCCGTGGAGCTGGCGTCGCGCGAGGGAGATCCTGACCTACGGCTACCCGATCGGGCTCGGACAGCTGCTCTACTTCGGCGCGCGCTACTGGGACAACCTGGCCTTCGGCGCGTTCTTCGGCCAGCGGGTGCTCGGCCTCTACAACATGGCCTACAACCTCGCCGACATCCCCGCGGTGCAGTTCGGCGAGCAGATGGCCGGCGTGCTGCTGCCGGCGATGCAGAAGGTGAACGAGACCGAGCGCAAGCGCGCAGTGGTGCGCGCGTCGGCGCTCCTCGCGCTGGTGGTGTTCCCGATCGCGATCGGGCTCGGCACGATCGCGCAGTCGCTCATGGCGGTGCTGCTCAAGCCCGCCTGGCAAGGGGTGGCGCCGCTGCTGACGGTGCTGAGCGCGCTCTCGGTGTTCCGCCCGCTGACGTTCGCGCTCTCCTCGTACCTGACCACGCTCGGCCGCAACAAGACGACGATGGCGCTCGAGGCGGTGAAGCTGGTGCTGCTCCTCGGCTGCATCGCCGCGTTCGCGCGCTGGGGGCCGCTCGCGTCGGCGACCGCGGTGGGGCTGGCGTTCGCGGCGCACGCGCTGCTCACCGCGGCGCTGCTGGTGATCACGGACGGCATCTCCGGGCGCGCGCTCTTCGGCGGGTTCCTGCGGCCGCTGGTGGCTTGCCTGGTCATGTCGGCGGCCGTGCTCGGGGCGCGCCACGGGCTGCTCGCGCGGGGCGTGAGCTCGCGCTGGCTGCTGCTCGCGGTCGAGATCGTGGTCGGCGCGCTCGTGTACGTGCCGATGGCGCTGCTCGTGGCGCGCGAGACGAGCCTCGAGTTCGTGGGGCGCGTGAGGAAGGCGCTCGGCCGCGGCTGAGCGGCGCGCGCGTCGCGCTCGCGCGCCACGACACGCTCGGCGCGCGTCATCGGCGCGGGTGACGCACCGATGACGCGTCAGCCGCGTCCATGGGGGGAATTTCACGCGCAGCCGAGCACCGAATCCGCTCGCCTCGCGTCGACCGGCCGATACGTTCGATCGGCAGGGCCGTGGTCCGATCGGGGAGGCGCGCATGTATCGAGAACGAATCCAGCTCAAGTCGCTCTGGGGTCGCGTCGTGGGGGCCGAGGAGGCCGCGCTCCACATCCGCGACGGCATGACCGTCGGCATGAGCGGGTTCACCCGCGCGGGCGACGCGAAGGTCGTCCCGCTCGCGCTCGCGGAGCGCGCGACCGAGGAGAAGCTCAAGATCACGCTGATCACGGGCGCCTCGCTCGGCAGCGACGTCGACCGCACGCTCGCGACCGCCGGCGTGCTCGCGCGACGCCTCCCGTTCCAGGCCGATCCCGTGCTGCGCGCGGCGATCAACCGCGGCGAGGTGATGTTCGTCGATCAGCACCTCTCGGAGACCGTCGAGCTGCTGCGCTCACGACAGATGAAGGGGATCGACGTCGCGGTCGTCGAGGCGGTCGCCATCCGCGAGGACGGCGGCATCATCCCCACGACCTCGATCGGGAACTCGGCGAGCTTCGCGATGCTCGCCGACAAGATCATCGTCGAGATCAACCTCAGTCAGAGCATGGACCTCGTCGGCCTGCACGACGTGTACATCCCCGGACGGAGGCCCAACCGGGATCCGATTCCGATCATGGCGCCCAGCGATCGCCCCGGAATCCCCTACATCCCGGTCGACCCCTCGCGAATCGCGGCGATCGTGATCACGAAGAAGCTCGACAGCTCGGCGCCGATCCTCCCCGCCGACTCCGAGACGGACGCGATCGCAGGGCACCTCGTCGAGTTCTTCCGCCACGAGGTTCGCCACGGGCGGCTCGGGACGAGCCTGCAGCCGCTACAGGCCGGCATCGGCACGATCGCGAACGCGGTGCTGCACGGCTTCCTCGACTCCCCCTTCCACGACCTGACGATGTACTCCGAGGTCCTGCAGGACTCGACGTTCGAGCTCCTCGACGCCGGCAAGATGACCTTCGCCTCGGGCTCGTCGATCACGCTCTCGGGCCCGCTGTCGCAGACGGTGTTCGGCGACATCGGGAAGTACAAGAGCCGCCTGGTGCTGCGGCCGCAGGAGATCAGCAACCACCCCGAGGTCATCCGGCGGCTCGGCGTGCTCGCGATCAACACCGCGCTCGAGGCCGACATCTACGGCAACGTGAACTCCACGCACGTCGGCGGCACGCACATGATGAACGGCATCGGGGGCTCGGGCGACTTCGCGCGCAACGCCCACCTCGCCATCTTCGTCACCAAGTCGATGGCGAAGGGCGGCGCGATCTCGAGCATCGTGCCGATGGTCACCCACGTCGACCACAACGAGCACGACGTGGACGTGATCGTCACCGAGCAGGGGCTCGCGGATCTGCGCGCGCTCGCGCCACGCGAGCGCGCCGAGACCATCCTGCGCAACTGCGTCCACCCGGACTACCGCGAGCTCGCGGGCGACTACTTCCGCGAAGCTTGCCGTCGCGGCGGGCACACGCCGCACGTGATGGAGCGCGCCTTCGCCTGGCACCTCGCGTTCAAGGAACACGGCACGATGCGCGGGTGAGCCGCCGCGCCGCGGGCGATCAGCGCGCGTCGCGGGCGCCGACGACGCGGTTGCGGCCGCCCTTCTTGGCCTGGTAGAGCCGCTCGTCCGCGCGCGCGAGGAGCGACTCGACGCTGGCCGGCCCCTGCGCGCCGAGCTCGGCGTGGAGCTCCTGGAGCCCGGCCACGCCGAGGCTCGCGCTGACCGGGATGAGCGTCCCCTGCCACGAGATCGAGAGGCGCTCGATCTCGCCGCGCAGCCGCTCGGCGAACGCGGTCGCCCCGGGCTCGTCGACGCCGCGCGTGAGCAGCACGAACTCCTCGCCGCCGATGCGCGCGAAGAGGACGTCGACGCGGATCACCTCGGAGAGGCGCGTGACGAGCGCCTTGAGCACGGCGTCGCCCGCGGGGTGCCCCCACCCGTCGTTGATCCGCTTGAAGTGATCGATGTCGAGGATGATCAGCGAGAGCTGCGCGCCGTGGCGGAGCGCGTGCGCGACCTCGGCGCGCGCGCGGTCGTCGAAGAACTTGCGGTTGTGCGCGCCGGTGAGCGCGTCTCGCACGGCCCCCTCGTAGAGCTGGCGCTGCAGCCGCGACTCGTTCTCGTCGAGGAAGGCGAACCGCATCACGACGTGGGTGCCGATGCGCACGCGGTCGCCCGGCTGCAGCGCGTGGAACCGGACGCGGACGTCCTCGCCGCCGTCCTGCTGGAGGAAGGTGCCGTTGGTGCTGCCGAGATCCTCGAGCACGTACTCTCCGCCCTGGCGGACGATCCGCGCGTGCTTGCGGGAGACGCCGTCGCTGTCGAGGTACAGGTCGCTCTCGCGCCCTCGCCCGATCGAGATCTCGTCGCCCTCGAGCGCGTAGACCTCGCCCGCGCTCGGCCCGGCGATCGCCGTCAGGTGGGGCGCGCGGGCGGCCACCGGCGCGATCGCCGAAGGGAGACGCCCGTCCACGGCGAGGTTGGTGGTGCGCGTCTGCTCGAAGTCCTCGCCGCCCCAGCCGACCAGCTCCGGCGGGCGGCTCGAGGGCCGTTGAGCGACGGGACGCTTCGGCTCCGGGGGGCGTGACGCCATCGAACGCGCGAGGGTACGCCAGGGCACCGGCGAGCGTCGAGGCGCCACGCGGGCGCGCGCGACGCCGGGGCCCCGGGCGCAGGCTCAGCCGCGCGACTCGTACACGTTGAGCGCGGGGAGCTCGATGGCGGTCAGGAATCCGCCGCTGCCGCAGCCCGTGTCGATGCCGATGACGTTCTCGCCGGCCCAGAGATCGGTGGGATCGTCGGGGGTGTACTGGGAGAGCTCCTGCGGCAGGCACTCGGTGGTGGTGTGCCCGAAGACGACGCGCTTGCCGCGGTAGCCGAGGAAGAACTCCTCCGTGCGCAGCCACAGGAGCGGCGTCTTGTCGGCGAGCTCGGAGGGGTGCGACCAGCGGCCGCTCTCGTGCTTGGTGAGCCCGGCGTGCACGTAGATCGCGTGCTCGTCCTCGTAGAAGTAGGGGAGCTCGCCCAGCCAATCGAGCACGTCCATGGGGAAGAACGAGCCGGTGCGCAGGGGCTGGAGCTCCTCGCGTTTGGGCTGTTCGTCCTCGACCGGGAGCGGACCGCCGAGGTACGAGCGGAGCGTCGCGAGGCAGCCGTTGCCGGGCGGATCCACGAAGGCGTTCCAGCCGTTGGAGACGACCTTGAGCCATGCGTCCTCGTGGTTGCCGCGCAGGGCGACGACCTTCGCGGGGGTCTGCGCCGGCAGCCCGGTGCGCACGTAGTCGAGCACCTGCGCGGACTGGGGACCGCGGTCGAGGTAATCGCCGACGAAGACGATGGTGTCGCCGGCGTCGAGCTCGGGAAAGCTGCCGAGGAGGGCGAAGAGCTGCTGGAGCTCGCCGTGGACGTCGCCGATGGCGAAGGTGCGATTGGCCATTCTCGCGGGGAGCATACGCGAGGCGCGGTCGCAGGGCGGGCGCGTCCGTGTCCGACCGCGCGAACCGCTGCGGCGGGCGAGCGGGGCGCGCGGTACGATGGCGCGCATGAATGCCCGCTGGCGGTGGTCGCTGCTCCCGGTTCTGCTGGGCACTGTCTCCTGCAGCTCGTCGAGCTCGCCCGGCGCAGGCTCGTCCGACGGCGGGGAGGACGCGAGCGTGACCGACTCGGCCACGGCGGCCGACGCGAGCAGCGAGGTCGCGCCCGACGTCGGCGCGGAGGCCTCGGACGGGCCGACCGACGTCGCGCAGGACGTCGCGCCCGACGTTTCGCCGACCGCGTGCGGTGCTGCGAGCGCGTGCGACCCGCTCAGCGCGCGGGGGTGCGGGGGCGCGAAGCCGGCGTGCGACGTAGACAAGGGGGTCACTGCCTGCCGCGCCGCCGGCACGGCCAGCCGCGGTCAGGCGTGCGATCTCGCGACGGGGCCCGCCTGCGCGGCGGGGCTCCGCTGCGACACGACCGGCACCGCGACGTCGGGGCTCTGCCGAGCGTACTGCTGCGGCAACGCCGACTGCGTCGAGCCGGGGACGAGCTGCCAGCTGACGATCGGGCTCGGCGCACTCGGGCTGTGCACGCTGCACGCGGGCACGTACCTCCCCGCCTTCTGCGGCGTGCTGGGCCCCGTGGGCTGCGATCCGTTCTCGGGCGCGGGGTGCGACGCGAGCTCCTCGCTCTGCGGGTCGCCCGGCGGAGGCTCGCCGCTCGCCTGCGCCGGCTTCAGCACGCTCCTCACCGAGGGGGCCTCGTGCGGCCCCGCCGTGGCGGGGAGCTGCCCGCTCGGGACGACCTGCGCGCTCGGCCCCCGCGCCTGCCGTCGCTGGTGCTGCAGCGACGGCGACTGCGACGGCGGCTTCAGCTGCATCAGCATCGACACCGCCAACCTCGGCAGCCTCGGCTTCTGCGACTGACCGAGCACGAGGCCTCGGCGAGCGATCACCCCGCGAGCGCCACGACCTTCTCGACGAGCCGCTCGATCCCGGCCGCGGCCTCCGAGATCCGATGCGCGAGCATGTACGCGGGGGTCGAGACGATCCGGTTCTCCGCGTCGAGCTCGATCTCCGCGACGCCGCGCGCGACGTGCCTCGCCCCCATCTGCTCGATCGCGGCGGCGGTCTCGGCGTCGTCGCCGATCGTGAGCCGCGGCGACACCGACGAGCCGCGGAAGATCGCCGCGGCCACCGCGGGCGCGATGCAGATGAACCCGAGCGGCTTCTGCTGGGCGTGCACCTCGCGGACGAGCCGCGCGACCTCGGGGTGCACCTCCGCGCGCGCGCCCGCGCTCGCGAAGTCCGAGAGGTTGGTCGCCGCGCCGAAGCCGCCAGGGAGGATCAGGCCGTCGAGCTCGCGCGCGTGGACCGTGGCCGCGTCGCGGATCTTGCCCCGCGCGATGCGCGCCGCCTCGTGCAGCACGTTGCGGTGCTCGCCTTCGCGCGGCTTGCCCGTGAGGTGATCGACGACCTTGCGCTGCTCGACGTTCGGCGCGAGGCAGACCGCCTCGACGCCGAGCCGGTCGAGCGCGAGCAGCGTGAGGACCGCCTCGTGGATCTCGCTGCCGTCGTGCACCCCGCATCCCGAGAGCAGCACACCGATCTTCTTCATGGCGCGACCTCCCGCGGGGGCGCGCGTCGCGCGCTCCGACCCGCTCCGGACGAACGAGAGAATACCACCGCGCCCTGGCCGAAGCGCCGTTGAATTGCGGCGCTCGCGCCCTACTTTGAGCGCGTGGCCCAGCTCGCACGCCTCTCGTCCGCGCAGCTCGTCGCGCGGCTCCTCGACGAGCCCGAGCTCGTCACCGTGGTGCAGGCGCTCGACCCCCCCGTGCTGCGCGCGCTGGTCGAGCACGTGGGGCTCGAGGACGCCGGCGAGCTCGTCGCGCTCGCCACCTCCGCGCAGCTCGAGCGCATCTTCGACGACGACCTCTGGCACGCCGCGCGCCCCGGCGAGGACGAGCGCTTCGACCCCAAGCGCTTCGCGCTCTGGCTGGAGGTCCTGATGGGCGCCGGCGAGGCTCGAGCGGTGGAGCGGGTCGCGGCGATGGACGAGGACCTCCTCGCGCTCGGCCTCTCGAATCAGGTCCTCGTGATCGACATCGACGCCCTCGCGACCTCGGTCTCCGAGTCGAGCGACGACGACTACGTGCAGCTCGAGAAGACGCTCGAAGGGTGCCTCTACGAGGAGCTCGAGGAGTTCCGCGTGATCGCCCGCGACGCCTCGACCTGGGATCCGATCGTGAACCTCCTGGTGGCGCTCGATCGCGATCACCACGACCTGCTCCGGCGGCTCCTCGAGCGCTGCTGCGCGATCGCGGCCGAGCACATCGAGGAGAACGGCGGGCTCTACGAGGTGCTCACGTCGGCGGAGATGCTCGAGTCCGACGTGGCCTTCGATCGCGAGCAGCGGCGCGAGCGCGAGGGGTTCGTCGCCCCCTCGGCCGCGGCGGCCTTCCTGCGGCTGGCGCGCGTGACGCCGCTCGCCGACCTGCTCGCGGACCGCGCCGCCGACCCGCTGACCAAGGCCCACTTCCGCGCCGCGCCAAGCGTGACGAGCGCGACGAGCGCGACGAGCGCGACGAGCGGTTCGCGCGCGTCCGGCAGCGCGCTGCCGACCATCGCACGCGCGGCCCCCACGGCGAAGGTGCAGGCCTTCCTGCGGGAGCTGCGCGCGGCGGGCGTGCTCGAAGCGCCGGCCTCGCCGCGACGTCGCCTCTCTGCGAGCACGGACGCGACGCGAGCCACGCTGCGCCGCGCGATGGAAGGGCTGCGAGCCGATCCGCCGGCGCTCGGACGAGCGCTCGACGAGCTCGCGTACCTCGTGAACGTGCTGTTCGCCGCGCACGGTGGAGAGGGGCGCGGGCTGCGCGCGATCGAGGTGAGCGAGATCGTGACCTTCGTGTGCGAGCGCGGGCTCGAGCGGCTCCTCGGGCGCAAAGGGCCGACCGACGAGCACCTCGCGGCCACGCTGGCCGAGCGCGGCGTGGTGCTCGCGTTCCGCGTGGGCTGGCACCTCGTGGGCGGCGACGACTGGAGCGCCAAGGGGCTGCGCGCGGTCGCCAAGGCCGCGAAGAAGGCGCGCAGGCCGGCGTGAACGCGGGTCGCGCTCAACCGATGCGCTCGAGCTCCACGTCCGCGCCCTCGTCACGGAGGCGCCGCAGCGAGGTCGCGATCGCCTCGTCTCCGACGTCGATCCCGAGCGCGCGTCGCCCCGCGCGGACCGCCGCGACCAGGCTGGTTCCGCTGCCGCAGTACGGATCGAGCACGAGCTCGCCCGCGCGCGTGTGGGCGCGCACCAGCGGTTCGAGGAGCGCGAGCGGCTTCTGCGTCGGGTAGCCCGTGCGCTCCTTCGCCATGTTGTTGATCGCCGCGACGTCCCACACGTCGGCGAGCGAGCGCGCCCCCTCGGCGAGGTCGTCGAGGGCGGGCGGCCCCACGAACACGTCGAGCTGCTTCTTCGACTGGCCGCGCATGCGCACCGAGCGCGCGGCGATGCGCGGCGCGACGAAGGTCCAGGCGCTCCCCTTGGTGTACCAGAGGATGGTGTCGTGCTTGCGCGGGTAGGCGCGCGACGAGCTGCCGCCGAGCCCGTAGGTCCAGATGATCTCGTTGCGGAAGCCAGCCCGCGGAGCCCCGCCGCGCGGATCGCGATCGCCGACGCCGAACAGGTCGTCGAGCGCGACCGCGACGAGGTGCGCGATGCGCGCGTCGAGGTGCACCAGCACGGAGCCATCCTCGGCGAGCAGCTCGCGCACGAGCGCGAGTCGGGCCACCACCGACTCGACCAGCGCCGAGCGCCCGCCCGCCCAGCGGTCGTCGTAGGCGCCGAAATCGCGGCCGGTGCCGAACGGCGGATCGAGGTAGGCGAGCGCGACGCTCCCGCGCGCGCGGCCGTCCTCGACCAGCGCGCGAAGGCCGGCGAGGTTGTCGCCGTGGAGCAGTCGGGCCCGCGCGGTCACGGCCGACTCATCGCCGCGCAGGCGTGCGTCCGCAAGCACGCTGTGATAGCTCGTCTCGCGAGAACCGGCGGGATCGCCCGGCGAGAAGCACGAGACATGGGTCAAGCGCTCGGGGCATCCAGCACAACCGGTGGACAGGCGCGCGGCGGGCGCGGGCGTCGCGTCGCCGCGGCCGTGCTCTTCGGGCTCGTCCCGCTCGCCGGGGTCGCGGAGCTGGTGGCCGGCGAGCGCCAGCACGCAGCGATCGCGCCCTGGACCGACTGGACCCGCGCCGCCGACGCCGCGAAGGCCGCCCGCCGGCCCGGCGACGCCATCATCGTCGCGCCACGCTGGGCCGGCTCGCTCGGCCGCATGGCGCTCGACGCCCAGCGCATCACGCTCGGCAAGCCCCTGGACGACGGCATCGACGTGCGCCTCGCCGCCCGCTCGGGGCTCGAGACGTATCGCCGCGCGATCGAGCTCTCGATCCGCGGCAAGGACGACCCCGACGTGAAGGGCTGGCGCCTGCTGTCCGAGCAGCGCTTCGGGCTCGTGTCGGTGCGCACGCTCGAGAACCCCGCGCCGCAGCGGCTCGTGCGCGATCTCGCCGACGAGATCGACGCCACCGCGACCGTGTACCGCGCCTCGCCGCTCGGCGCACGCGATCCGTGCCGCTGGGAGGTGGGCGCCAACCCCGGGATGGCCTCGCTCGCCAACGGCCCGCGCCCGCCGAGCGACCGCTGGTTCTGCTCTCCGTGGGATCCGGGTTGGACGACCGTCGGCACGACGGTGATCACGGATCTGAGCTACACGCCCCGTCGCTGCATCTGGATGCACCCGAACGCCGAGCTGATCACGACCGTCGAGCTGCCGCCGCGGCCGATCGGCGGCAAGGTCGTCGGTCACATCGGGCTGCACGCATTCCACGAGCGCGAGCTGAAGGGCGCGCCGGTGTTCGCGCGCGTCAGCATCGGCGGCCAGAAGATCGTCGAGGTGCGGCACGCCGACGGCGACGGCTGGCTCCGCTTCGAAGGCGCGACGCCGACGCTCGCGGGGCAGAAGCTCCCGGTGAAGCTCGAGGTCTGGGCCGAGGCGGGCAAGGCCCAGTTCCGCACGGCCTGCATGGCCGTCGAGCTGCGCGAGTAGAGGGGCGCACGATGATCCGACTGCTCGTCGTCGTCTCGATCTGCGCCTTCGTGCTCGCCCTCGTGGGCGGCGCGACGGGGAGCTTCGCCGACGGCTTCTTCGTGCCGCTCGGCAAGCCCGGCGCGCGCAAGCACGGCAAGCTCGGCCCCACGTGGGCCGACCACGCGCTCGGGCTCTCGATCGCCACGGCGTTCATCGCGATCGTGCTCGCGAGCGCGCACACGCTCGGGTTCATGCGCGACGAGGGGATGTACTTCGACGCGTCGAAATCCTACGCGGCGTGGTTCGAGAAGCTGCTGTCGAAGAACCCCGCCGACCGCGCCTGGGCCATGGAGCGACCGAACTCCGACTCGCTCTGGCAGCCGAACTCGGAGCACCCGTCGCTGATGAAGTCGGGCTTCGCGCTGAGCTGGATCTACCTGTGGAAGACCTGGCCGAACGGCCTCGTCGAGCTGCTCTCGCGGGTCTGGATCACCAAGCCCCTCGCCTGGCTCGTCGCCGCGATCGGCGCGCGCGCGCCCAAGCTCTTCGTCGAGGAGAGCGCCGCGTTCCGCTTCCCCGGCATGGTCGCCGGCGGGCTCATCCTCTATCTGACGTATCTCTTCGGCGCCGAAGCGCGCGGCCGCGCGGCCGGGCTGTGCGCCGCGCTGTTCTACGCCGCCCTGCCGCGCCCGTTCTTCGACGCGCACCTGGCGGGCTTCGACGCCGCCGCCGCGCTCGCCTGGCTCGCGGTCGCGTACGCCTACTGGCGCGGGCTGAGAGACCGAGGGTGGGCCGTGGCGGCCGGCGTCGTGTGGGGGCTCGCGCTCCTCACGAAGCACAACTCGTGGTTCCTCCCCGTCGTCTTCATCGCGCACTACGCGTGGGTCGCCTACGACGTCCTGCGCGGTCGACCGGGCGCGAACCCGACGCTCGCCGGGCGCGCGAAGAAGCTGCCGATCCCCTGGCCGTTCCTCTTCATGGGGATGCTCGGTCCGGCCATCTTCATGTATGGCTGGCCTCGCGTCTGGTACGACACCTGGGCGCGCGTCGACTGGTACTTCTCGTTCCACGCGCACCACGACTATTACAACCTCGAGTACCTGCATCAGACGTACTTCCAGCCCCCGCAGCCGATCACGCTGCCCGTCGTGCTGGTCCTCGCGACGGTCCCCGCGGCGATCCTGTTCGCCGCGGCGGTGGCGGCGGGCGAGCGCTGGCGGGCGCTGCTCTCGCCCCTGCTCCCCTCGCGACGCCTCCCCGCGATCGAGCTCGAGCAGGACGCGACGACGGTCGCCGGCGCGCTGGCCGACGGCCGCACCGTCGAGGATCCGCGGCGCACGTCGTTCTTCTGGTTCTTCAACATGGTGCTGCCGATCGCATTGATCTCGCACCCGAAGGTCCCCCACTTCGGCGGCACCAAGCACTGGCACCCCGCGTATCCGTTCATCTGCCTGTTCGCCGGCGCGGGGATCGTCCTCGCCGCCGAGCGGCTCGCGGCGCTCGCCACGCGCGCCTCGCGAGCGACGCCACCGCGCTGGCTCGTGTACGTGCTCGCCGGCGTGACGTTCGGCCTCGTCTTCACCCCTGCGGCGCTGGAGACCGCGCGCTCGCACCCGCACGGCCTCACGCACTACACGCCGCTCGTGGGCGGGCCCGCGGGCGGCGCCGATCTCGGCCTCATGCGCGGCTTCTGGGGCTACGAGACGGGTGCGCTCGTCGACTGGCTGAACACCCACCTGCCGAACGGCGGCCGCGTGTACCCGAACGACACGTTCTGGTCGTCGTTCGAGCAGCTGAAGGTCGACGGGCGACTGCACGCGAACATCGAGCAAGAGTGGGGGAGCGCGAGCTCCTGCGACGTCGCGGTGGTCGAGCACGAGCAGCACATGGACGAGTGCGAGCACCAGATCTGGATGGTCTTCGGCACGGTCACGCCGGCCTACGTCGTCACGCTCGACGGCGTTCCCGCGCTGACCGTGTACGTGAACCCGAAGAGCCAGCGCTTCGTGCCGTAGGCTCGCTCGGTCGCCCGGGTCCGAGACTGCTCCGGGGTACGGGGGCGCTGGGCTCGACCCAGCTTCGCAGACGGCTCCGTCGAGGCCGGCGCCGCGCCCACGTCGTCGGCGTAGATCCGAACGCGCGCCTCGCTCGTAAACCCAACGAGCGGAGACGACGCGACGATGAGCCACCTCGACCAGACGCTGCTGCACGATCTGGCGCTCGGCGCGCCGGGCAGCGAGCTCGACGTCGCGCACGTCGAGCGATGCTCGGAGTGTCGACGCACGCTCGACGAGCTTCGTCAGGCGTGGGCGCGCTTCGCGAGCGCGCAGCCGCCGTGCGCGCCACCGCCGGCGCTGCGGGCGACGCTCCTCGCCGAGATCGAAGGGGGGCATCGCTACGCGCCGTTCACCTCGCGGGTGGCGAAGCTGTTCGCGATCGAGGAGGCGCGCGCCGTCGCGCTGCTGGCGCGCGCGGCCGATCCGGCCTCGTTCCGCGCGCAACCGGTCGCTGGAGTCACGCTCGCCAGCGCGGAGGTCGGTGCGCCGTTGGGCGCCGCGCGCGCTTGCTTCCTGCGGGCCGCGCCGGGCACGCGCTACCCGCGGCACGAGCACGGGGGCGAGGAGCGCGTGCTGGTGCTCGAAGGGGGCTTCCGTGACGACGCCGGGCACGAGGCGCATGCGGGCGATCTCGAGCTGAGCCCGGCGGGCTCGACGCACGCTTTCGTCGTGCTCGAGGACGCCCCGTGCGTGAGCGCGATCGTCTCGACCGGGCCGCTGCGGCTGGTCGGCTGAACGGTGACCCGCGGGCCCTGCAGCGCCGCCGCGCGTCGCATCCCGCCGCGCACGGGGGTGGCGAATCGCCCCGATCCGGGCGATGCTCGCCCGTTCAGGCCGAACACGGTGGGGGGCAGGTTGGAGCCGGAGACGAACGAACTCGACGTCGAGCTCGTGCAGGCGGTCGCCCGAGGCGATCGTGCGGCGCTCGCGCGCCTGTACGATCTCTACGCGCCCCTGATGATGGCCGTCGCGGCGCGCATCCTCGGCGATCGACGCGAGGCCGAGGACCTCCTCCACGACGTGCTCCTCGAGGTCTGGCGCCACGCCGACGAATACGCCGCGGCCCGCGGCTCGGTGCGCTCGTGGCTGCTGATCCGGCTGCGCAGCCGAGCGCTCGACCGCCGCAAGTCGGCGGCGTCGACGCGCACCGTCCCGCTGAACGCCGGGCACGGTCACGAGGAGCGCGCGTCGGCGGGCGACGATCCCTCGCTCGGCCCCGATCACGCGGCGGTTCGTCGGGCGATCGCTGCGCTCCCCGAAGAGCAGCGCGTCGTCCTGGAGCTCGGATACTTCGAAGGGCTCTCGTCCTCCGAGATCGCGGAGCGCATCGCCGCGCCGATCGGCACGGTGAAATCGCGGGTCGCCGCCGCTCTCGCGAAGCTTCGGGCTGGGCTCGGCGGAAAGGAGGAAGCGCGATGAACCACGTCGTCGACCTCCTCCCCGAGCTCGCCCTCGGCGCCCTCGGCTCGATCGACGCATCGATGCGCGCGCGTGCCGAGGCTCACCTCGCGACCTGCCCGAGCTGCTCCGCCGAGGCCCAGGCCTGGGAAGAGATCGGCGTCGCGCTGGCCGAGTCGCTGCCGGGCAGCGCCGCCCCGACCACGATCCGCGCGCGCGTGCTCGCCGCCGCGGCGGCCAAGGGGCGCCTCGCCCGCTTCGCCGACGCCGTCATGCACCTCTTCGAGGTGCCGGAGGAGAAGGCCCTGGCCCTCCTCGAGGCCGTCGACGCCATCGAGGCTTGGGAGCCGGGTCCCGTCCCTGGGCTCGCGCTGATGCACCTGAAGGGCGGGCCCGCCCTGGCCGGCGCCGACACCGGCTTCGTGCGCTTCCCCGCTGGCATGCCCTGGCCGCTGCACAAGCACCTCGGCGACGAGCTCATGCTCGTCCTGGAGGGCGGGTTCGTCGACGACGGTGGGCGCGCGTTCGGTCCTGGCGACGTGGTGCGCATGCCGCCCGGGAGCCAGCACTCGTTCGACATCGCGCCCACCCGCGACTGCGTGGCAGCGGTGGTCGTGCACGTCGGGATCGAGCTCCCGCCAGGCCATCGCCTGGTCATTTGAGCCGGCGCACGGAGCCGGCTACGGCGGCCGCCTCGTCCGGGCCAGGCGACGAAGGCCAGCGCGGATATGCTCCGCGGCATGGAGGAAGCTGCTAGCCGCCTCGTGCTCGGCGACGCGCTCGAGACGCTGCTCTCGCACGCCGTCGAGCCTCTCCTGGTGGCGCGGCTCACCGGCGAGGTCGTCGCGGCCAACGACGCCGCGTGCGCCTTGTTCGACCACTCGCACGCCGACCTGCTGCGCCTACGGCGCGACGATCTCATCGACGCGAGCGATCCGCGCTTCGCGGCGAGGCTCGCGACGCGCGAGCGGAGCGGACGCGCGTCCGGCGAGCTCCGGGTGCGCAGGCGTAGCGGGCAGCTCGTCGACGTCGAGGTGACGAGCACCGTCTTCGAGATCACCGCCGAGCCGATGCTGTGGCTCTGCTTCGTCGATCTCTCGGAGCGACGGCGCGCGGAGGCGGCCGAGGAGCGATTCCGCGCCCTGTCGGAGGCCTCGCAGGAGGCCGTCCTCTTCCATCGGGACGGCCGGGTGGTGATCGCGAACGACGCGGCGTGCGTGCAGTACCGCATCGAGCGCGACGCCTTCATCGGCCGCCCGCTGCACGACTTCGTCGCCCCCTCCTCTCGCGCACTCGTCGCGCAGCGCGCTCGCGACGGCCACCCGGGCCCCTACGAGGCGGACGGGCTCCGCGCCGACGGAACGATCTTCCCGGCCGAGGTCGTGGCGCGCACGACGGTGTTCCGCGGCGAAGCGGTCCGCGTGGTGTGCGTTCGCGACCTGAGCACGCGCAAGCGCATGGAGGCCGAGCTCGCGCTGGCAGACCGCCTCGCGGCGATCGGCACCCTCGCGGCCGGCGTCGCGCACGAGGTCAACAACCCGCTGACGTACGTGCTCCTCAACCTCGCGATGGTGATCGATCAGCTCGAGCACACCGCTCCGAACGAGCCGTTCGACGCCGCGAAGGGGCTGGTGGCGCTGCACGACGCGCGAGCCGGTGCCGAGCGCGTCCGCGACATCGTGCGGGGCCTGCTCGCCTTCTCACGCTCCGACGACACGCATACAGGGCCAGTCGACCTCGCGCGCGTGATCGAGCGCACGACCAAGCTGGTGGCGAGCGGCCTGCGGCATCGCGCGCGGCTGCACGTCGAGGTCGCCCCCGTCGCGCGCGTCTTGGGGACCGAGACGAAGCTCGGTCAAGTGCTGCTCAACCTCCTGGTCAACGCCGCGCAGGCGATCCCCGAGGGCGCCGTCGATCGCCATCGCGTCGACGTCCGCGTGCGCGCCGCCGAGTCGGGCATGATCGCACTCGAGGTCCGCGACACGGGCCCGGGGATCGCGTCGCAGGTGCAGACGCGGATCTTCGATCCGTTCGTGACGACCAGAGCGCCCGGCACCGGCACGGGGCTCGGCCTCTCGATCTGCCACGGCATCGTGACGCAGCTCGGCGGTCGCATCGAGGTCGAGCGCCGTCCGGGGCACGGCACGACGTTCCGCGTGCTGCTGCCCGCGGCGGACGCGACCCCGCAGTGGCACGCCGAGCCGAGCGCCCCGCGGGCCTCACCAGAGCGCCAAGCCCGCGCGCGGTTGCTGGTGGTCGACGACGAACCGAAGCTGCGCGAGCGCCTCACGAGCCTGCTCGCGGAGGACTACGACGTCGTGTCGCTCGCGTCGGGACGGGAGGCGCTGGACCTCCTCGAGCGAGACCGCCGCTTCGACGTCGTTGTGTGCGATCTCCTGATGGCGGAGCTCACGGGGATGGACGTGTACGAGGCGCTCTGGGAGAGCGCGCCGGCGCTCGCGGAGCGCGTGCTGTTCCTCACCGGTGGGTTCGCTTCGCCGCTCGCGGAGGCCTTCGTCGTCGCGCATGCCGCGCGCGTCGTGGCGAAGCCGTTCGAGATGCCCCAGCTGCGCGCCGCGATCGAGCGAGTGATCGCCGGCTCGAACGACTGAGCGAGGCGCACCGCGACGCAGACAAAAACGAACTCGGCGAGCGACGTGACCGCCGCTCGCCGAGGCTCCGTGACGCGCGCTACTTGGCCGCCTTCAGCTCCGCGATGCGCTCCTTCGCGGTGACGAGCGTCGGCTCGGTCTCCACCGCGCGCTCGTACATCTGGATGGCCTTGGTCTTGTCACCCTGCTTGTGGCTGATCTCGCCGAGGTAGAAGAAGACCTCGCCCTTGGTGATGCCGCTGCTCCCATCGAGCTTCTGCAGCAGTAGCGCGCGGAACGTCCTCTGCGCACGCTCGAGATCGCTCGTCTCGAGCGCGAGCTTGCCGAGATCGCGCAACACCAGCACGTTGCCGGGATCGATCTTGAACGCGAGATCGAACTCCTGCAGCGCGGCGTCCTTCTCGCCCTGCGCAGACAGCGCCTGGGCGAGCCGGTGGTGATAGACCGCGAGCTCCTTGGTGCGCTTGCCACCGAACGACTCGATGACCTTGCGCAGCACGTCGGCCGCGTCCTTGCCGCGACCGCTCGCCGAGAGCGCATCGCAGAGGAGGAGCAGCAGCGGCCGATCGTCCGGGACGAGCGCGCTCGCCTTCTCCAGCAGCGCGGCCGCCTCACCGGGCGCCTCGCGCTTCTGCATGTGGATCTCCGCCGCCTGCTTGTAGAGCGCGGACTTCGGCGCGGCCTCGCTCTCGATCTCGGCCTCGAGCACCAGGATCGCGGCGAGCTCTCCCCACGCCTGCGTGCCCTGGTAGTGCGTGCGCAGGTCCTTGCGCGCGCGCGCCGCCAGGTCCTTCGCCTCCGCCTTCTCGGCGAGATCGAGCGCGCGCCGAAGCGCCTTCTCGCGCCCGCCGTCGTCCTTCAGCTCACCGCGCAGCTCGGCGAGCTCGAGCGCCAGCTCGGCCCCCTCTGCCCCCGTCGACTCCTCGACCAGGCGCGCCAGCGCCTCGGCCTTCTTCTCGCGGTCGCCACGCTGACCGTGGATCTTCACCAGCGCCCGGAGCGCGCCGACGTGCTTCTCGTCCTTCGCGAGGACGGCCTCGTACGTCTCGATGGCGCGCGCCGGATCCTTCAGCCGGTTCGCATAGAGCTCACCGAGCCGTACGCGCAGCGACAGCTCCGCGCTTCGATCGCCGGCGGTCGACGCCCGTTCGATCTGCGCCCCGAGCAGCTCCGCGAGCGGCTCGTCGCGCCCGAGCGACTCGTAGAGATCACCGAGCTTGAGGACGGCCTCGGTGTTCGAGGGCTCCTCTTCGATGACGGCGCGGAGCGTGTCGACCGCGTCCTCGGGCTTCTGCAGTTGTTCGTGTTGCAGCGAGGCGAGCTCGAGGCGCAGCACGCTGCGCCCGTCGGGCGAGCGGGCTGCGTCGATGAGTCGGCCGATCAGCTCGGCGAGATCGTCGAACCGCTTCGCGTCGAGGTACAGCGCCCGAAGCTCCTTGGCCGCGACCTCGTCGCCGACGCCACCGTCGGACGAGTCGAGGAGCTCACGATAGAGCTCGATGGCCTGCGCGACGTCGGCGAGCTCGCTGCGCGCCACCTTCGCGGCCTCGTGACGGAGCTTCGACTGCTCGTCGGCCTCTGCCGCGAGCTCGGCGCGGCGGAGCAGGAGGGCGAACACTTCCTTCCAGTCCTTCGCCTCCGCCCGCGCTGCCGTGAGCTGTTCGAGGGCCCACGCGTTCGCCTCGTCCTCCTTGAGAAGCTCGCGCAGGATGACCTCGGCGAGCACGGCGTCCTTGAGGACCGTGACCGCGAGCGTGTGCGCCTCGCGCAGCAGGACCCGCTTCTCCTCCGGCGCCCCTTCGAGCGCCGAGCGCCGTCGCAGCGTAGCGACGAGGTCGGCCTCGCGCCCCGCGCCGCGCTGGAGCGACTCGATGGTCTTGAGGATCTCGAGGTTCTCCGGATCGTGGGCGAGCGCCTTGGCGTAGGCCTCCTCGGCGCCGCGCTCGTCCTTCGCACGATCGCGACGCCAGCCGGCGACCTTCAGCCAGAGATCGCGCGCCGTGTCGCTCGGAAGCGACGCGTTCGCGGCGAGGATCTCGGCGACGACGTCCGCCGCCTCCTTCCACTGGTCGGTGATCGGCAGCAGGCGCTCGAGCTCGGCGAAGGCCTCGGGCTCGGTGGGCTCGTCCTTGAGCGCGCGCTCGACCTGACGCTGCGCCGCCTTCGGGTCCTCCGCCTTCTCCTCGAGCACGCGCGCGAGGTCGAGGCGGAGGCGCGTCCGGTCGCGCGGCGCCGCGCGATCGATCCGCTTCTCGAAGAGCGTCGCGAGCTTGTGGTGATCGTTCGCCGCTCGATAGACCGGCTCGAGGGACTCCGACACCTCTTCGAAGAGCTCGGCGTCGTCGAGGAGCTTCTCGAGCGCCGCGCGCGTCGCCGCGTGCTCGGGGACCTCCTCGATCGCCGACCGCAGGGTCGCGAGCCCCTCGCGCTTGTGGTTGAACTTCTCGATCTGCAGGAGCGCCAGGCGACGGCGGAGATCCGCGCGGGCCGCAGCCTCGGTCGAGACCTCGATGCGCCGCTGCAGCACGTCGGCGAGATCCTCGAACTTGTCGAGTCGGCCGTAGAGGCGATCGAGCCCCTCGAGCAGCTCGGGGAGATCCCCCGCCTGCTCCGTGGCCTTCGCGAGCGCAGCCGCGGCGCGCGCATCGTCCTTGAGCTTCTCCTCGGCCACGCGAGCCAGCGTGACGAGGAGCTCCTTGCCGAGGTCCGCGTCGTAGCCGCCGGCCGCGCGCTTCTCGAGCGCGTCGGCCCACGCGCGCCAACCCGCGTCGCCCGGCTCGTGGCCGGCCATCCGCTCGAGCTCGTCGCGCAGCTCCTTGTCGTCGGGGGTCTCCTCGAACGCGCGCAGCAGCGCGTCGCGCGCGGCGGCGACGTCGTGGCGCCCTTCCTCGTGAACGCGGGCGATCGACTGCAGCGTGCGGGCGCGATCGATCGGATCCTGCTGCCCGCCGAGTCGGAGCTCGAGCACGGCGACCAGGTCGTCGTGGCGCCCAGCGCCGCGGAGGACCGGCTCGAGGATGTCGGCCGCGGTACCGCGGAGCGCCTCGTCCTTCTCGCCGATGGCCCGCACGGCCGCTACGGCACCCTCGTCGCCCGGTGCTTCGTCGAGCACCTGGCGGTAGATCTCGAGCGCAGCCGCCGCGTCGTCCAGCTCGCGCGCCTGCAGCTCGCCGATGCGCTTGCGGACGGCGATTCGCTCGGCGGCGTCGCCCGTCGTCGCAGCGCGCAGGCGCATGGCGTCGAGGAGCTCCAGCCACATCTTCTCGGACTCGTAGAGCCGCTCGAGCGCCCGAGATGCCTCGGTGTCGTTCGGCCGGACGTCGAGCGCTGCGCGGAGCGAGCCGATCGCCTCGCGCGGGTCGACGAGCCCCTTCTCCGCGCGCTTGGCGCGACGCATCAGCAAGTCGTAGCGGAGGTCCGCCTCGTTCGCGCCCGCCGCGTCGACGCGGCGCTGATAGAGCTCGACCAGCTTCTCGTTGTCGTCCTTCGCCTCGTAGAGCTCGATGAGCGCGTCGAGGGTGGCGGTCGACTCGGATTCGACCTCGAGCGCGTGCTCGAACGCGGCGATCGCCTGCGCCGCCTCGTCGAGCATGTCGCGACGGAGGCCGCCGAGGCGGCGCCACGCGAGCGCCTGCTCGGACGGATCACCGTGGATCTCGGCCTTCTTCGCGAGCACCCGGTCGAGCGCGCGCCAGTCACCGAGCAGCGTCGCGAGCTTGTCGAGCCGCTCGACGACGCTCAGGTCGTCAGGGTCGAGCGTGTGGAGACGCTCGAGCGTCTCGAGCGCCTTGCGGGGATCGTCGCGGCGACGATCGTGCAGGTCGGCGAGACCGCGCAGCAGGTCGGGCTTCGCGACGTCGTCGACCGCGGCGGTCGCGGTCTCGTAGGCGGCGACGAGCCCGTCCCAATCGCCAAGCGCCTCGGCGAGGCGATCGGCCTCGGTCCGCAGCGAACCGTCCTCCGGATCGAGGGCCCATGCCCTGCGGATGGCGTCGAAGGCCTTGGCGCGGTCGCCGCCGCGGTCCTCCCAGAGCTTCGCGGTCTCGCGGAGGATCGTCGTCCGGTCGCCGAGGTCGGTGGCGAGCGCGAGCCGCTCGTCGCCGAGGTCGATGAGGCGTCGCCAGTCGTCTGCCCCCTCGTAGAGGGGACGGAGGATCTCGGCGACGCGAGGCTTGAGCTCCTCGCGCTTGAGCATCGCCTCCAGGGCGTCGATGGCGCCGCGGTGCGAGGGGAGCGCCTGGACGATCTCCTCGTAGCGGTCGATGGCCCCGTTCGCGTCGGAGAGCTTGCCGTCGAGCACGCCGCCGAGCTTCAGGCGGAACGGCGCCCCCTTCTCGGGCGAATCGGCCGCCTCGGCGCGGCGCTCGAGCAGCTCGGCGAGATCGCGCCAGCGATCGGTCTTGGAGTACAGCGCCTCGAGCGCGTCGAGCGCGCCGCCATCACGGTCGTCGACCTCGAGCAGCTCGCGGAACGCGTCGATCGCCGCGCCGTCGTCGTTGCGGACGTCGCGGTGGAGCTCGGCGATGTTGCGGAGCAGCGCGCTGCGCTCGGCCGGCTCGAAGCGGAAATCGAGCGCCTCGCGGTAGAGCGCGATGCGGTCGTCGGGGCGGCCGAGCGGCTTCAGCAGCCGCTCGATGGCGTCGAACGTCACGCGCCCAGCGGCGTCGACGGCGTGTGCGCGGCGGTAGAGCGCGAGCGCGCGCTCGGCGTCGTTCAAGCCCTCGGCGAGCTCGCCCGCGCGGAGCGCGAGCTTGGCGGTCGAGCCGTCGTCGCTCGTGATCTTCGCGAGCTCGCGCTCGTAGATCTCGAGCAGATCCTTCTGCAGGGCGCCCGACTTCGCGACGCGCTCGAGCTCGCTCCAGGTCGCCTCGTTCGAGGGATCCTCGGCGAGCACGCGCGCCCACGCGGCGAGGGACGCGGAGAGATCCTTCCCCTCGTCCTCCAGCATGTTGGAAATGCGCGTGAGGAAGCTGCGACGCTCGGCCGGCTCGTCGGCGTCGAGGAGCCGGACCTCCAGCGTGTGCATCACCTTGCGCCAGTCGCTGCGCTGCAGGTAGACCGGCTCGAGGATCTCCGCCGCGCGGGCGCGGAGGTCCTTGTCGTCGAGCATCCCCTCGAGCTGCTCGATGGTCGGCGCGTACGTCGCGTCGATCGTGAGCGCCGTGCGGAACTCGTCGAGCGCGCGGTCGACGTCGCCGAGGTGCTTGCGGGCGACGACCCCGAGCTCGTGGTGCAGCTCGACGTCGTTGCGCCACGTGGCGCCGCCCGAAGGAGGGGCGTCCGGCGCGTTGCCGAGCTGACGCTCGAGCAGGCCGACCACGTCGCTCCAGCGACCCACCTGGCCGTAGAGGCGTTCGAGCGAGGTCAGCGCCTTGAACGGCGGCTGCCCTTCACCCTCGACGAGCTGCTCGAGGGCGTCGATCGCCCCTTGCGCATCGGCGAGCCCCGTCTCGCAGAGCTCCGCCTGCTTGAACAGCAGCGCCGTCTTCTTGGCCGGATCGGCCTCGATCTCCACGCGACGCTTCAAGACGTCGAGCAGCGCCGGCGCGTCCTTCTCTTCTTCGTAGAGCGTCTCGAGCGCCTGCAGCGCCCGGACGTCGTCCGCGCGGAGCTCGAGCGCTCGCACGTAATAGGTGCGCGCGACCGCGCGGTCTTCGAGCCGGGTGCGCGCGAGCTCGGCGACCCGGAGGTTCACGTCGAGCTTCGCCTCGTCGTCGACGATCTCGGGCTCGACCTTGCGGAAGAGGGCCACGAGCTCGCCGTGCGCCGAGGTCTCCGCGGACAGCCGCTCGGCTCGCTCGAGCCACGCACGCACACCTTCGGTCGCCGCCGCGCCCTCGAGGCCGCGCGCAGCGAGCCCGAAGGCGCGCTTCGGATCGCTCAGCGTCGACTCGGCGACCTGGACGGCCGTCGCGAGAATCTCGAGCCGATCGGCCCCCTCGCCCGCGGCGTCGGCCTGGATCTCGAGCACCCCGAGCAGCTTCTCGCCCAGGTTCTCGGCCTCGTAGAGCGGGCGCAGCAGCCCCGCCGCCTCGGCGCGCGCCTCGGCGTTCTCGAGGAGCTTCTCGAGCGCCGCGCGCGTCGGCGCATGCAACGTGTCGAGCGTGAGCGCGTCGCGGTAGGCCTCGAGGCCGCCCGAGAGCTCCTCGAGGTGCGCGATGCGCAGCGTGCCGAGGCTCGAGAGGAGCGACACCCGATCGCTCGGCTCCGACGCGAGCTCGAGCTGCTTCTCGATCGCATCCGCGAGATCGCGGTGCTGACCGGCCTTCTCGTACAAGGCCGAGAGGGCGGCGAGGGTGGGCCGGTCCGGCCCGAAATCCTCGAGCAGCGTGCGATAGGCGTCGATCGCGCCTTGCACGTCCTCGAGCTCCCGCGACAGCACCTCGGCGCAGCGACGCAGCAGCGTTCGGCGCAGCTCCGCATCCTGCGCGAGCCGCTCGCGGGCCCGCAGCACGGTCACGAGCTCGCGGTGGCTCGCGGTGGCCGAGTAGAGCCGATCGAGCGCCTCGAGCGCCTCGAGGTCGGCCTCGTCCATGTCGAGGCGGCGCTTCCACGCGGCGATCGCGCCCGTGTTGTCGGCGAGCGGCCCCTCGCGCAGCGTGCCGAGTCGGCCGAGCAGCGCCTTCTTGGCTGCGTCGTCCTCCTCGAGATCGACCTCGGCGGCGAGGATGCCGTCGAGCAGCTTGTGCTCGTCGCCGAACGCGTAGATGCGCTCGAGCGCCTTGAGCGCAGGGCGAACGATGGCCGGATCGGCCCCTTCGAGCGCCACGATGCTGCGGAACACGCGCTCGGCGGCCGCGCGATCGTCGAGGAGATCCTCGAACACGCGCGCCTGGTCGAGCAGTATCTCGCCCTTCGTCTCGACGTCCTTCGCGGCCACCGCGGCGGCACCGAGCACCTCGGCGACACGCGCGTGGGCGACGGCGCGACGGCCGACGTCGAGGAGCTTCTTGCGCGCGTCGGTGTCGCGCGGATCGAGGGGGACGAGCTGCGCGAGCGCGTCGAGCGCCCCCGCGTCGTTCTTGAGACGATCGTCGCGGAGCTGCGCGAGCCGGCGGAGCAGCTCGATGCGCTCCTCGACCTCGAGCACGCCCTCGACGAGCCGGATGGTCGAGACCTCGTCGAGCTCGCGCGGCTCGTCGCGCGAGACGTAGACGCGCTCGAGCACCTCGGCGGCGCGGACGCGCGTCTCGGGGCGATCCATGACGATGCGAGCGATCGCGCGGGCGTCGACGTGGTTGACGTCACGCTCGAGGATCGCCGCCGCGTAGCGGAGCGCCTCGGCGCCGTTCTCCAGGCGCTCGAGGTACAGCCGGGCGAGGCGTCCTTCGAGCGCGGTGCGGTGGGCGTCGTCGCCGCGATCGAGCTGGCGGACGAGGAGCGCCGCGAGCTCGGCGAAGCGGGCCGTCCGCTGATAGAGCTTGTCGAGCGAGCGGATCGCCGGATCGTTCTCCGGATCGATCGCGACCACGCGCTCGTAGGCGGAGGCCGCGCGGCCCGGATCGTCGAGGATGTCCTCGAAGACGAGCGCGACCTCGGCGAGCAGCTCCACCCTGCGGTGCGTGTCGTCCGACGCCTCGATGGCGCGGTCGTACATGCGCTGCAGATCGTCCCAGCGCTCGCGCGCCGTGAGGATCTGCTTGAGGCGGGTGAACGCGTGCGTGTCTGCCGGGTCCGCGAGCAGGATGCGCTCGAGGTACGGGATGGCTGCGTCGGACTCGTTGAGCTTGTCCTCGAGCAGGATGCTCGCGCGCTCGCAGAGCTCCCGCTCGACGTCGGCCGCGACCTTCGACTCGCCCGACGAGCGATCGAGCGCCGTCGCGTAGGCGGCGGCGACCGCGGCCAGCTGACCGGTCATCCCGCCGAGCTCGCCGAGCCGATCCCAGAGCTCGAGATCGCCAGCGAACTCGGCGACCGCGCGCTGCAGCACGCCGAACGCGGCCGCGTCGTCGTGACGCTGCTCGCGGTGGACCGACGAGAGGCGCCCGAACAGCGAGCGGCGCTCGCCCGCCTCGGTCGCGCCAGCGAGGACGACCTCGAGGACGCGCGCTTGCTTGTCGTACGCGCCGAGGGCTTCGTACTCGTGCTCGAGCTGCCGGGCGGCGCGCTGCGCGAGGGTCGGGTTGGCCTCGAGCGACTCGAGGACCTCGATCGCACCGGCGTCGTGTGGCGCGATCTCGAGCGCGCGAACGGAGGCCTCGAGGGCCGCGTCGGGCTTCTCGAGCTTGGTCGCGTAGAGCCGGGCGAGCTCGACCTCGCGCTCCGCCCGCTCGGTGCCGACCGCGAGGTCGCGGTCCTTCTCGAGCGCCACGGCCGCCTCCGCGGCGTTGCCCGCGGCGAGCTCGAGGCGCGTGATCGCACGCAGCGCGCCGCGGTGGTCGGCCGCGAGCCCGAGCGCCTTCTTGTAGATCTCGAGCGCGCGCGCGGCCTCGCCGAACGCCTCTTCCTCGAGCTGCGCCCACTCGAACAGCAGGGAGACCTGCGCCGAATTCGACTCGGCGCGCTCGAGCCGGAGCTCGTACAGCGCGCGCAGATCGTCGCTGCGCCGCGCCTCGCGAAGGAGCCGGTCGAGGGCGAGGATCGCCTCCTCGTCCTCCGCATCGGCATCGACGACGCGTCGGAGCTCGGTGACCGCCTCGTCGATCTTGCCGAGCTCGGCGCTCAGCACGCGCGCGAGCTCTGCCTGGAGCTTGCGCTTCTCTTCGATCGAAGCCTCGGAGCGCTTGCCCGCGTTGAGGCCGGCGAGCCGCTCCCGGAGCGCCTCCACGTAGCCCTCGAAGGCGTTGGCCGGACGGGCCGCCCCCTCGAGCTCTAGGCGCATGTCCTCGGTCGGCTGCAGCGCGTACGCGCGCCGCGCGTAGGCGAACGCGCCCTGGCGATCGCCGAGCGGGCCTGCCGCGAGCTCACGCAGGCGGCGGAGGATCCGCACGCGCTCGTCGAGGTCTTCGGTGCCGCGAAGCAGCACGTCGTACACCGCGGGCAGGCGCGGCCACGCCGACTCGTGCTCGAGGATCGGGACGAGCTCGCGTGCCGCCCGCACGTCGTCGGGCTGCACGGCGAGGACGCGCTCGTAGGCGCGCGCGGCGCGCTCGGGGCGCTTGATCTTGTCGACGTACACCGCCGCCACGCGCCACGAGAGATCGACGCGAAGCTTGGGATCTTCCGCGCGGTCGGCCGCTCCGGAGAGCGCGTCGGCCAAGCCCTCCCAGTCCTCCTGCTGCGAGTAGACGTCGGTCAGACCGTCGTAGTCGCCGAGCTTGAGGTACTCGTCGCGCAAGATGCGCAGCGCCTTCGGGTAGCCGGGGCGCAGCTGCAGGATGCGACGCCACGTCTCGATCGCCTTCTGCGGATCGGAGAGGCGCGACTCGTAGAGCGCGCCCAGCTTCTCGAGCAGCTTGACCTTCGAGTCGTCGCCGTCGGCCTGCTCCACGCGGTGGCCGAGCACGCGCGCGAGGGTCGCGAAGTCCTTGTCGCGCTCCGCCTGCTTCTCGAGGGCGTCGAGGACGCCGGGCGCGTGGGAGTCCTCGTCGAGGAGCTCCCAGTACAGCGCGATCGCGTCGGCGCCCTTGTCGAGGCGCTCGGCGGCGAGCTTCGCCATCTCGATGGTGAGCTCCCGCTTCGCGTCCGCGCTCGCGTGGGCGCGCATCGAGGAGAGGAGGTCGTAGAGCGGCTTGAACGCGCGGCGCTTGGCGTAGAGCTCGCGGAGCCGCGCGGTCGCCTCTTCGTCGTCGGGCTTTTGCGCGTGGAGGTGCTCGTACGCCTCGACGGCGTTCTGCACGTTCGAGAACTTCTCGAGCCACTGCCGCGCGACCGAGCGCCACAGCTCGGCCTTCACCTCGGAGTCGGTCTCGAGCTCGGCGAGGCGCGCCTGCGCGCCGACGAGGTCGCGCGGGCGGTTGAGCGCCTCGAAGATGCGGACCTGTTCGCGGACCGCATCGAGGTTGTTCGGATCCAGCTGGACGAGCTGGTTGAGGATCGGGACGAGCGCGGTGTCCTGCTTCGTGCGGTCACGATGCAGGACGAGGATCTCCGCGAGGATCGGCACGCGCGCCGGGTCGGTCGCGGGGAAGCGATCGAGCTGCCCACGAAGCAGATCGACGATCGCCGGCCACGCCTCGGTGCGGTAGTAGAGCCGCTTGAGCGACTCGCGCGCCTCGACGTTCGCGGGGTCGCCGCGCACGACTTGCTTCCAGTGCTCGATCGCCTTGCCGGCGCCCTGGGTCTCCTCGGAGAGCTTGGCGAGCTCCGAGGCGATCGTCTGGCGCTCCGGCCCGTCGCCGAGCGCGCGCTGCGCGTCGGTGAGGATCTGCACGAGGCGCGGCTGCTCGTTGCGACCGGGGAGGAATTCGCGGAAGAACGAGAGCATCGCCGGGTGCGCCGGCTCCGCCTTGCGGATCTTCTCGAACCAGGGCTCGGCGAGCTCGGGCATGCCGCGCATGCGCCAGTTCGTCATCGCGATCTGGAAGTGGAGCTCGTTCTCCTTACCCGGGCGCAGACGCGCCTTGAGCGCGTCCTCGTAGAGCGCGACGACGCGCTCCCACTGCTCGTGCTTGCCGAGGTAGTCGACCAGGAAGCCGATCGCCTCGTCGTTGCCGGGGGCGAGCTCGAGGACCTTGTCGTACGCGGCGGCGGCGCCAGCCTCGTCCTGGAGGCTCCGGAGCTTGACGCGCGCGAGGCGGATGCGCGCGGCGAGGCGCGCTTCCTTGTCCGACGCGAGCTGCGAGACCGACTCCAGCACGCGCGCGACGTCGGCGTACTGACCGTCGGCGCGATAGAGGCGCTCGAGCAGCGCGGCGGACTCGACGCGCGCCGGGTCGAGGGTGCGGGCCTCCTCGAGGCGGTCGATGATCACGCCACGCGTGGCGGCGAGCTCCTCCTTCGTCCCCTGGAGGCCGTAGCGGAACGCGGTCTGCGCCGCCGAGTAGAGCATCGCGGCCTGCGGCTCGGGCTTGCCGGCCATGCGCTCGGCCGCCTCCATCAGCTCCTTGAGCTGATCGGCCCAGTGCAGCTTCTCGGCCTCGATCGCCTCGATCTTGGCTTCGACGTTCGCGTCGCCTGGGCGAAGCTTCGCCAGGCGCTGCAACGCGCCGAGCGCCTGCTTGGCGTCGTCGAGGACCTCGTTGAGGACGCGAGCGAGCTCGGCCTGCAAGTCGGCCTCGCGCGGGGTCCCGTCGGCGATCACGATCTCGAGCTCGAGGAGCTTCGCGACCGCATCGTCTTCGTGGCGCCCCGCATGCTCTCGGCGCGCGGCCTCGAGCAGGTCCAAGAGGGCGTCGTTCGACATCCCGGCGCCGGACGGGTCGGTGACCGCATCCTGCAGCTCGGTCCACGCCCCCTCGTGGTCGGGGTCTTCCTGCAGCTTGCCGAGGGCTCGACGGATCGTCTGGTCGCTCATCGTTTCTCCGAGACGGACGCTCTCGAGGGGTCGGCGCGCGCGCCCCGCGCACCGACGTCTGGATCGAAGGGTTCGACTCCCTCGCTCGCCAAGCCCGCGGCCTCACCGCACCGCTCGCAGGGGACGTATAAACGCCGGAAACCGACGCTCACACGGGGCTTTTTGAGCCAACTGCGCGGCGAGCCTACACCGTTTGGTTTCCTCGGTGGGGTCGATTCCTGCCGCATCACGCAGACGGCGGATACGTCGGGCACACGTCCGGGACGTGGTGCGGCCGCGACGCTACTGCGCCTGCTGGGGCCAGCGGAGCTCCAGGTTCCCCAACGGCCCCGCAAAGCGAAGGGTCACGA
>CAIXWQ010000727.1 GCA_903923175.1 uncultured delta proteobacterium
AGAGCCCCCTCTCGGCCTCGCGCGCGTCGCAGCGCTGCGCCGCCTGCTCGGCGCGCGCGGAGAGGAGCGCGAACCCCTTCTCGGACGCGCGCGCGCCGGCCGCGAGCCCGGGCGCCCGGGCGCCGAGCTGCAAGAGCGCCTCGGCGTCGTCGCGCGCGGCGGCGTCGCGATATTCGGACTCGGCGCGCGCGTCGTCGTACGCGGGCGCGGCGGCAGCCTTCGTCGGAGGCGGCGCCGTCGAGGCGCACGCCGACACACCCCACACGAGCGACGCGACCCACGCGCGCCAGGCGAGGCGCGGGGCCAGGAAGCTTCTGGACATCGGGACCTCCACGCGGACGAGCGAGCCCCCGCCGCGCGCGCTGGGCGGGCGAGGCGCTCCTCGTGGAGATCGATGTCGCATCGTCTGCGTGCATCTCGCAGGCGCCGCCCCTTCGCGATGCGCGCGCCGCTCGACGCGCCTCTCGGGACCTCACGCCGGACGCGGCCGGGCGCGCGGACGCGTCAGGTGCAAGCGCCGGCGTGCGCGACCGAGATCCCCTGCCGCGCGGCCTCGCACGCGTTGCCGTACGACTTGCCATCGCAGCCGCACACCGGGCTCAGGATCGCCGGGCAGATCTCCGCCTTCACGGCGCAGCGGCCCGTCGCGCCGACGCCCGCGCAGACGCCGACGTCGTACTTGCAGAAGCTCCCCGCGGCGCAGCCGAGCAGCGTGGTGCCACCGCACGCGTCGCTCGCGCACGCGCCGGCGTACCAGACGCTCGTCCCGGCCGCGCGCGCCTCGCAGGCGTTGCCGTGCGTGACGCCATCGCAGCCGCAGACCGGCTCGTAGCTCAGCGGGCACGGCCCGCCGGCCGCCACGCACGAGCCCATCGCGTCGGGGACGCGGCACTCGCCCGGCGGGAACCAGCAGAGCTCGCCCGCCTTGCACAGCAGCCCGGCGAAGCCACCGCAGCGCTCGACGGGACACGCCCCGGCGGAGAGCACGTTCGCGCCCGCAGTCGCTGCGAAGCAACGGTTGTCGTAGGTGCGCCCGTCGCAGCCGCAGACGGGGTCGTACGTCTTGCTGCAGCCGAGCGGCACGCCCGCGCACGTCCCCTTCGGCGGGAGCGGGCTCGCGCTCGCGCTCGCGCAGGCGCCGTCGGCGAGCTGGCAGAACGTGTCGAACGCGCAGGTCGTGCCGGTGGTGCCGCCGCACGGCTGGCCGGCGCAGGCCCCCTCGGAGACGACGCTCGCGCCGCCGCGGGCCGCCTCGCAGGCGTTGCCGTACGTGACGCCGTCGCAGCCGCAGACCGGCAAGTACTCGGTCGTGCAGGCCTGCGGCCTCACCCAGCAGACCCCCCGATCGCCGGCGGTGAGGCAGGCGCCCGCGAGGTGCTTGCAGTACTGCTCCGGCGGGCAGTCGCCGCCGACGAGGGCCCCGCACGCCCTGGCAGGCAGGCACTCTCGAATTTCCCAGCCGCAGCTCGCGCCGTCCGCCGAGCGCAGGCAGCGCCCCGTCGGCCCGCCCCAGGTGCCGTCGGGACACTGCCAGTTCGGCAGCCCGAGCGCGGGGCCGCAGCTCCCAGACGGGCACTCGCTGGCGTCCGGGAGCGCATCCGGGAGCGCATCCGGGAGCGCATCCGGTAGCGCATCGGGCAGCGCATCGGGCAGCGCGTCGCCCACGTCGCTCACGCCGCCGTCCCCGCCGGGCGCGAAGACCGCGTCGTCGACGTTCGGCAAGCACGCGGCGCAGGCGAGCGCGCCGGCCGCGAGGAGCCCGACGACGCGAACGTGCGCGCGCCCTCGGGCCGCGCTCCGAGGGGCGACGAGCGGCGCGATGCGATCGGAGCGGGCCATGCGACACCTCCCGCGGGCGCCGCGACCCCGGGAGGCCGCGCGCGACGCCGACCGCTACGAGCAGCAACAAGGGGGCCACTCGGCCGTCGCCACATCGCCGCCCCGGGACCGTGAAATCCCGCGCCACGCGCGGCCTCGCGCGGCGCGCGCGGGCGTCACGCGGGTGTCGCGCGCACACGCTGCGAGCGGGCA
>CAIXWQ010000728.1 GCA_903923175.1 uncultured delta proteobacterium
CCACCCCGGCGCGCGCGGCCTCGCGCGCCGTCCGCGCGCGGCCGTCGAGGACCCAGCCGAGCGCCTGCTCGAGCCCCACGACCGCGCCGAGGCGAGCGAAACGCCCGAGGGGACGAGCCCGCGCGCCCGATCGTCGAACCCCACGCGCGCCGCGACGACCGCCACGCGCTCCGCGCAAGCGAGCGCGAGCTCGAACGCGGGGCCGAACGCGTCGCCGCGCAGCACCGCGACGATCGGCTTGCCCGCGCACGCGATCGCGCGCGCAGCGCGCTGCAGAGCGCGCGCGCGACTCGCCTTCGGCCGCGCTGCGCACGCGCCCGAGCGCGGCGAGGTCCCAGCCCCCCGCGAGCTCGATCACCGCGCCGCGCGCGTCGGCGTCGTGCTCGAGCGCGTCGACGGCCTCCTCGATCGCCGCGAGCGAGGCGCCATCGAAGCGCGCTCCCTCGCGCTCCGCGTCGCGCGCATCCGGTCCGCCCGATGCCAGGCGCACGATCCCCCGCGTGTCGCGATCGATCTGCGTGGCGCGCGGCGCGGCGCGCTCCCTCACCCGGCCCCCTCGAGCACCAGCGCCGCGCCGAGGCCGCCCGCCGCGCACGCGGTCACCAGCGCGAGCCCGCCGCCCCGCCGCCCGAGCGCGCGCAGCGCGGTGGTGACCATGCGCGCCCCGGTGGCCGCGAACGGGTGCCCGAGCGCGATCGAGCCTCCGTGCAGGTTCAGCTTCGCCTCGTCGACCTCGCCGATGGCCCGCGCCCGACCGAGCTTCTCCTCGGCGAAGCTCCGGCTCGCGAACGCGTCGAGGTTGCAGAGCACCTGCGCGGCGAACGCCTCGTGCAGCTCGATGACGTCGACGTCCGCCAGCGTGATCCCCGCGCGATCGAGCGCGATCGGCGTCGCGTAGGCCGGCCCCATCAAGAGCCCCTCGCGCGGATCCAGCGCGGCGAACCCCCAGCTGCGGACGAAGCCGAGCGGCGCGAGGCCCAGCGCACGCGCCTTCTGCTCGCGCATCAGGAGCAGCGCGCTCGCCCCGTCGGTGAGCGCCGACGAGTTGCCCGGCGTGAGCGTGCCGTGCGCGCGATCGAACACCGGCCGCAGCGCCGCGAGCGCCTCGACGGTCACCCCCTCGCGCACGAGGTTGTCGCGCCCGAGGCCGGCGATCGCCACGACCTCGCCGTCGAAGAGCCCGCGCGCCCACGCCTCCGACGCCCGCGCGTGCGAGCGCACGGCCCACGCGTCTTGCGCGGCGCGCGCGAGGCCGTGCTCGCGCGCCATCGCCTCGGCGCTCTCGCCCATCGAGAGCCCGGTCGCTCGCTCGCGGATGTCGGGGATGCGCGGCGCGAGATCGGCCGCGCGCAGCGACGCGAGCGCGCGCAGCTTGGCCCCGAGCGACGGCGCCTGCTTCGCGGCGATCAGCGCCTTCGCGAGCGCCTCGGAGGCGCCGACCGGCACGTCGGAGAGGCTGTCGGCCCCGCCCACGATCACGACCTCGTGCTCGCCCGAGAGGATGGCCTGCGCCCCCGACGCGGCGGCCTGCAGCGAGGTCGCGCACGCGCGCCGGACGTCGAACGCGTCGGTGCGCGGCGACAGCCCGGTCGCGAACACCAGCTCGCGCGCTAGGTTCACGATCGACAGCGACGGCACCACGTGGCCGAAGACGACGAGGCCGACGTCGTCGCGCTCGAGTCGGTTGCGGTCGATCAGCGCCCGCACCACGTGCGCCGCGAGGTCGAGCACGTCGAGCTCGCGCAGCGCGGTCGCGCGCTTGGCGAAGGGGGTGCGCACGCCGTCGACGATCGCGACCCGGCCGCTCATGTCTGGCCCCGTCGGCGCATGGCGCTCGCATCATACCCGTCGCGCGCCCGCCGCGGCGCCCCGCGCGGGCCCTCGCCGCCGTGCCGACCTCGCGCCTCAGTTGTCCGCGGTCATCTTCTCGCAGACGTCGGGCGCGTCGTCGGGCGGCGTGCACTGGAGCGCGCCGCACCCAGCGACGATCTCGTCGTCGCGACAGGCCGCCTCGCCCGCGAGCCAGAGCTCCTTGTAGAAGGCCTCGCACTTCTCGGCGAGCGCGCGCGTGCAGGTGATCTGCAGCGGGTGGCCGGGCGCGGTCCGGTTCTCGCCGGTGCGCTTGCCGATCACCATGCGCCCCTCCTTGCACTCGAGGGCGAGCCCCGCCGCGCGGTCGTACGCCTGCGGGACGGTGCACCCGAGCCGCGCGCCGCCGCGCATCAGGCGCCGCACGCTGTCGGGATCCTCGCGGTGGCTCGCGAGGATGATCAACGTCGGCGTGCCGCACGCCGGAAGCAGCGTGGCTCCGAGCGTGCCGAGCGTGCCGAGCGTACCGAGCATGAGCAGCGCGGACACCGAGCGGGGGAGCGGGCGCATGCACGCATGCTCTGCCCGCCGCGGCCGCGCCGAAAGGTCCGCCGGGGGTATCGGTGCGCAGGCCCGCACCCGCGCAGGCGCGCAGGCGCGCAGGCGCGTCGGTTGCGGCGCGCGCGCCGCGCCGCCATCGGGGGTTCCGAGCCATGAAATCGCTGTTCCGCGTCAAGTCTCTGGATCAGCTCGCCGCCGACACGGAAGATCCGCGCGGGCAGCTGAAGCGCACGCTGGGCCCCATCCAGCTCACCGCGCTCGGCGTCGGCGCCATCATCGGCGCCGGAATCTTCTCCACCGTCGGCACCGCGGCCGCGGGCGGCGCGAACCACCTCGGCGCGGGCCCCGCGCTGATCGTCTCGTTCGCGCTCGTGGCCGTCGCCTGCGGGTTCGCCGCGCTCTGCTACGCGGAATTCGCGGCGATGGTCCCGATCGCCGGCTCGGCCTACACCTACGCGTACGCGACGCTGGGCGAGCTCGTGGCGTGGATCATCGGCTGGGATCTCATCCTCGAGTACGCGGTCGGCAACGTCGCCGTCGCCATCTCCTGGTCGGGCTACTTCCAGGAGCTGCTGCGCGGCTTCGGCGTGAAGATGCCGGCCTGGCTCGGCATCGACTACCGGAGCGCCGCCGACGCGGCCCGGCAGCTCGCCATGGCGCAGGCGGGCGGCGATCTCGCCGCGATCACGCCGGGGCTGCAGCACGATGCGAGCGCGCTGACGGACGCGCCGCGGCTGCTCGGGATCCCGCTGATCCTGAACGTCCCCGCGTTCGTGATCGTGATGCTCATCACCTGGGTGCTGGTGCGCGGCATCCGCGAGAGCGCCGGGCTCAACACGGCGATGGTGGTGGTGAAGCTCGCGATCATCGCGTTCTTCGTCTGCGTGGGGGCGTTCTTCACCAAGTCGTCCAACTGGACGCCGTTCGCCCCCAACGGGTTCGCCGGCGTCTCGAGCGCGGCGGCGATCATCTTCTTCGCGTACATCGGCTTCGACGCGGTGAGCACGGCCGCCGAGGAGACCAAGAACCCGCAGCGCGACATGCCGATCGCCATCGTCGCCTCGCTGATCATCTGCACGGTCATCTACATCCTGGTGTCGCTGGTGCTCACCGGGCTGCTCCCGTTCCACGAGCTCGGCACCGCCGAGCCGCTCGCGACGGCCTTCTCGCGCCTCGGCATGAACTGGACGGCCGGCATCATCGCGGTCGGCGCGGTGGTCGCGACCACCTCGGTGCTGTTCGTGTTCCAGCTCGGCCAGGCGCGCATCTTCTTCTCGATGGGGCGCGACGGGCTGCTGCCGGCCTGGTCGGCGCGCGTCCACCCGAAGTACCGCACGCCGCACGTCACGACGATCATCACCGGCGTCGGCGTCGCGATCTTCTCGTCGGTCACCAACATCAACGAGGTCGTCGAGCTCACCAACATCGGGACGCTCTTCGCGTTCGTGCTGGTGGCGGTGTCGATCATCATCCTGCGCCGGCGCGATCCGCACCGCCCGCGCCCGTTCCGCACGCCGCTGGTGCCGCTGGTGCCGCTGCTCGCGATCGCCTCGTGCCTCTACCTGATGGCGCAGCTGCCCTGGGTGACCTGGCGCCGCTTCTTCGTGTGGCTCGCGCTCGGGCTGGTGGTCTACTTCGTCTACAGCCGGCAGCGCAGCCGGCTCGCCCCCGGCGTGGCGCAGCCCGCGCCCGTCCCCGAAGCCTGATCCGGCGCGCCTCGTCGCCGCGTCGCCGCGAAGCGCGCGTTGTCGGATCCCGCGCGTCGGGTACGATTCGCCGACATGCGCACCCTTCCTTCGCTGGCGTTCGCCGTCCTCGTCGTGGCCCTGGTGGGCGAGGTCGGGTGCTCCTCGAAGAGCGCCACCCCCGCGGCGCAAGCGACCGTCGCCTCGTTCGACTGGGGCGCCCCCACGACCGAGGCGACGTACTGGAACTTTCCCTACCCCTCCGATCTGAACCTCGGCGCCGACGGCGCGCCGCCCGCGAGCGCGTTCCCGAACCCGCTCGGCAAGGATCTCATCGTGGGGCTGCGCAAGGCGGCCGGCGAGCGCAAGGGCTACCCGGTGGTGCCGACCGCGTACTTCCAGTTCAGCGCGCCGCTCGCCACCCGCAGCGACGCCGATCTGATCCCCGCCGTGCCCACGAGCCCGATCCTGCTCGTCGACGTCGACGACGCCTCGCCCACGCGCGGCGCGCTCACGCCGCTGGTCGCCGCGACGCTCCCCGGCGACGACTACGTCACGGGCAACCTGCTCGCCGTCGCCGTGCGCCCCGGCTTCGTGCTCCACCCCAAGCGCAAGTACGCCTTCGTGGTCATGAAGTCGCTCGGCGACGCGACCGGCAAGGCGCTCGACGCCCCCGCCGATCTCGCGACGCTGCTCGCGGGGCAAGCGCCTTCGGTGGGCGGCGCGCGCGCGACGCAGGCCGCGAGCCTCTACGGCGCGCTCGGCGCGACGCTCAAGGACAAGCTCTCGCTCGATCCGGCCGCGGTGGCGGTCGCGACCGTCTTCACCACGGGCGACGTCGCCGCCGATCTCTCGGCGCTCGGCACGCGCGTGGCCGCGAAATACAAGGTCACCATCGACGGCCTCAAGGTCGATCCCGACGGCGGCGCCACCAACGATCGCTACTGCGCGCTCGTCGGCACCGTGACCTACCCGCAGTTCCAGATCGGCAAGCCCCCGTTCGACACCGGCGGCACCTTCGAGATGACCGACGGCACGCCCGACGCGCCGCTGCCGAAGAAGCAGCGCGACGAGGTCGCGCCCGTCGCGATCTCGATCCCGAAGGGGACCATGCCGGCGAGCGGCTGGCCCCTCACGGTCTACTTCCACGGCTCCGGCGGCGTGAGCAAGGCGGTGCTCGATCGCGGCCAGTGGAAGCCGCTCACGCAGCACCCGACCTGCCCGTCGTACCAGAGCCCCGACAAGTGGCTCGGCGTCGAGGGGTGCAACGAGAAGGGGCAGGGCCCGGCGTACGTGCTCGCGCCGCACGGCATCGCGATGGCCGGCAGCGCGCTGCCGGTGAACCCCGAGCGGCTGCCGGGCGCGACCGACTACGCGTACGTGAACCTCGGCAACCTGCCCGCGCTGCGCGACGTCTTCCGCCAAGGGGTGCTCGAGCAGCGCATGTTCATCGAGGCGCTCAGCACGCTGAAGATCGACCCCGCGACGCTCGCGACCTGCACCGGGGTCTCGCTCCCCGCGGGCGCGACCCAGCACTTCTACGACCCGGCCAAGCTGATGGCGCAGGGGCAGTCGATGGGCGGCATGTACACCAACATGATCGGCGCGACCGAGCCCCGCATCCGCGCGGTGGTGCCGACCGGCGCCGGTGGGTACTGGACCTTCTTCATGACCCACTCGCACTTCGGCGGCGTCGACAGCCTCGCCGGCCTGATCGCGCCGATCCTCGGCGCGGCCGATCAGCTCTCGTACCTGCACCCCGCGCTGCAGCTGCTGCAGACGGCGTGGGAGCCGAGCGATCCGGTGGTGTACGTGCCGCGCCTCGCGCAGAATCCGCTCGCCAGCCACCCGACGCGGCACATCTACGAGCCGATGGGGAAGGACGACTCGTACTTCACCCCGGAGGTCTACGACGGGATGATCCTCGCGTACGGCCACTCCGAGGCGGGCGACCCGATCTGGTCGTCGATGCAGGACGCGCTGAAGCTCGCGGGGCGCGACGGCCTGAAGACGCTCCCGCTCACCAACACCGTCACGAGCGAGGCCGGCGTGAAATACACGGCCGCCGGCCTCCAGTTCCTCGGCGACGGCGTCTACGATCCGCACGCCATCTACTCGCAGCTCGACGCGGTGAAGTACCAGTACGGCTGCTTCCTCGAGACGTTCGTGAGCCAGGGCGTGCCCACGATCCCCGCGCCCGCGGCGCTCGGAACGCCCTGCCCGCACTGAGCTCGTCGCGATGTCCTTCCGGGACCACCTCCTGCCCACCTCCTCGCTCGACGCGCGCGAGCACGACCCCGCGCGAGGGCCCGTCCGCGTGCAGTGGCTCGGCACCGCGGGTTTCGCGCTGCGCGCTGACGGGCACACGCTGCTGTTCGATCCGTACCTGACGCGCGCCGGGCTCTCCGCCTGCGCGCTGCAGCGGCTCGCGCCCGACCTCGGGGCGATCGCGCGACACGTCCCCGCCGCCGACGCGATCGTCGTCGGTCACACCCACTTCGATCACGCGCTCGACGTGCCCGCGATCGCCGCGCGCACCGGCGCCCGCGTGTTCGGCTCGACCTCGGCGGCGCGGCTCTGCCGGCTCGGCGGGATCCCCGAGGCGCGCGTGGTCGATGTCGAGCAGGCGCTCCGCGGGGGCGCGCACGAGGCCGAGGTCGGGCCCTTCCGCCTGCGCTTCTTCGCGAGCGCGCACTCCAAGCTCGTGCTCGGGCGCGTGCCGATGAAGGGGGAGATCGACGACTGCGACGCGCTGCCGATGCGGATGCACCACTACCGCTGCGGGGCGGTGTTCTGCGTGGAGGTGTCGGTGCTCGGCCGCCGCGTCGTGCACCTCGGGAGCGCCGAGCTCGTCGAGGCAGCCCTGCCGCCCGACGTCGCGGAGCCCGATCTGCTGCTCGCGTGCGTCGCCGGCTGGACCAAGACGCCGCGCTTCCCCGAGCGCGTCGCGCGCGCCTTCGCGCCGCGCGCCGTGCTGCTGTCGCACTGGGACGACTTCTTCACGCCGCTCGATCGCCCCGTGCGTGCGCTGCCGGCGATGCAGATCGATCGGCTCGCCGAGCGGCTCTCGCGCGAGGCGCGCGACGCCCGCGTGTTCACGCTCGACCTGCTCGGCGAGGTCGCGATCTGAGCTCGCGGAGGTCGCTCGGCGCGCTCGGCGCGCTCATCTCGCTCAGCGCGTGCGCCGTCGACGCGCGGCCGTCGCGAGCACGAGCGCGAGCGCCGCGACCGCGCCGTACGCCCCCGTGAGCCCCGTGCCCTGCGCGCTGCAGCCGCCCGAGCCGGCGCTGGGAGGCGGCGGCGCGACGCAGTGGCCGCTCGTGATGTCGCAGCTCACGTCGGGCGCGCAGTCCTCGCTCGACTGGCAGCTCGCGCGGCACGCGCCGGTGAGCGGCTCGCACCCGTAGGCGAGGCAGTCCGTGACGGCGACCGCCTCGACGGGGCAGGTCGCGCCGGTCGACGGGCAGATCGCCGCGCCGGCCGCGTGGGTTGCGTCGGTGCAGCGCTGGGGCGCGCACTGCGAGCCCGCCGCGTCGCCCTGGCAGCCGCCGTGGCCGTCGCAGGTCCCGATGCAGCTGCCGCCCGCGCCGCACTCGTTGCGGAGGTCGGTCCCCGAGGGCTCGATCGAGCAGGTGCCGAGCTTGCCCGGGAGCGCGCAGTGGTGGCACTTGTCCGCGCAGGCGCTGTCGCAGCAGACGCCGTCGACGCAGTGCCCCGCCGCGCACTCTGCGTCCCGCTTGCAGGCGCGTCCGACCACGCCGAGGACCCCGCCGTCGGCCAGCGTGCACACGTGGCTCGTGAGATCGCAGGTGCCGGTCGTGCAATCGGCGTCGGCGAAGCAGCCGGTCTTGCAGCTCTTTGCGTCGGCGCACACGAGGGCGCCCGGGCACGTCACCGCCGGGAACGGCATGCACGTCGCGTCGAGCCCGCTGCAGTGCCCGCCGTCGGTGATCGTCGCGCCGTCGCAGAGCGGCGCGCCGCACGCGGTGGTCACCGACTTGGCCGAGCACGCGCCCGCCCTGCCCGGGGCGTTGCAGGTCGTGCACTCGCCTACGCACGCGGCGTTGCAGCAGACGCCGTCGGCGCAGAAGCCGCTCGCGCACTCCGCCCCGATCTTGCACGCGACGCCGTTCGCCACGACCTGCGGCGTGTAGGCCTCGGTCGTCGCCGTGACCGAGCCGCCGTTCTCCTCGGAGCTCCCGCCGACGAGCAGCACGCGGCCGTCGAACAGGCGCACCGCGCCGGCGGCGAAGCGCGCGACGCTCAGCGGGTCGGCGGTCTTGGTCCACTTGTCGAGCACCGGGTCGTAGAGCTCGGTGCTCAGCACCGCCGAGACGCAGTCGCCGCCGCCCGCCACCAGCACGAGGCCGTTGCCGAGCAGCGTCGCCGTCTGCTCGTCGGCGTTGGCGCTCTTGCGCGGCTCGGGCGTGAGCCAGCTCGAGGTCGCGGGGTCGAACAGCTCGCCGGTCGTCGGGCAGTTGGCGCCGCCGCCGCCCACGATCAGCGCTTTGCCGTTGCCGAGGAGCACCCCGGAGGGCGAGCGACGCGGGCTCGCCAGCGGGCCGATCGCCGTCCAGGTCCCCGCGGCGGGGTCGTAGATCTCGGCGGCCGCCATCGCGGCGCCGAGGGTGTCGTAGCCGCCGGCGGCGAGGACGCGCCCGTCGGGCAGGAGCACGGCCGCGAAGCGCGCGCGCGGCGTGCGCATGGCGCCGGTCTTCGACCAGGTCTTGCTCGTGGGGTCGAAGAGGTTCGCGTCGGCGACCACCACGTCCGTCTCGCCGCCCGCGATCAGGATCTTCCCTGATCTCAAGGTGATCGCCGCGTGGTTTCCGAGGTAGCCGATCGGCGTCGGCGGCGAGGGCGCGACCGCGAACGAGCCGTCGCGCGGGTCGAAGTACGACGCCGAGACCGGATCCGTCAGCGTGCCGTTGATCGAGCCGCCGACGATCAGCACGCGGCCGTCGGGGAGCGGCGTCGCGGTGTTGCCGTCGCGGGGCAGGTCGTCGCCGAGCGAGGTCCAGGTGTTCTTGGTCGGATCGTAGATCTCGGCCGACGCGGCGGTGTTCGCGCCGTCGTAGCCGCCTTGCACGAAGACGCGACCGTCCGCGAGCAGCGTGGTGGCCGCCATCCGCCGTGGCGTGTTCATCGACGCGAGCGCGCTCCACGCCGGGTCGATCGCGACGGGCGCGACGAGCCCGCGCACGTCGAGCGACAGCCGCACCTCGCGCCACCGCTCGCCGCGGCTCGCGCCGTCCGCGCCGCTCGCGCCGCTCGCAGCGAGAACCTCGACCTCGAGGTCGCGCCGCGTCCCCCGCGCGTCGACCGCGAACACCGGCGCGGTGCCGAGCAGCACGTAGCCGTGCGCGTCGACGGCCTCGATTCGCCCCTGACGGGCGCGCAGCTCCGCGATCGCCGGGCCGAGCTCGACGCGCTCGCGCAGCGCGAGCGGCGTAGCCCCCGCGCTCGCCGGCGCGGGGAGCGCCCGCACCACGCGCACCTCCTCCACGCCATCCACGAGCGGCAACAGCACGGTGTCCGCGTCGGCGTGCGCGTCGGCGAACACGATCGCGCCGTCGATGGGCGTCGCCGGGCTCGCGTCCGCGGCGGCGTCCACGATCGTGACGTAGGCCCCCTTGGTCCCGGGCAGCTCCACGCGCAGCGCTCCGCGCGCGTCGGCCGGGAGCGTGGCGCGGGCGCGCGTCGAGCTCGGACGTGCGAGCGCCTCGGAGCCGGCGAGCGGTGCGCGAGCGAGCGTGCGGGCGCGGCGCACCGACTCGCGGAGCGCGCGCGCATCACGCGCCTCTCGCGCGCCGTGCAGCGCCGCAGCGCCAGGCCCGGCGTCGCCCGTCGAGGTCGAACCCGCCGGCGTCGGCGAGGAGCAGCCGAGCGTGGCGCAGGCGAGGAGCGCGCCGCACACGGCGAGGACGACGAACGGCGCGGCGCGGCGCGACAGGCGACTCATCGCCCATGCGCTGCCACGGATCGGCCTCCCGCGAAAGGGTCGCGCGAGCGGCGCTACTGCGGCCCGCCCGCGGGCGGCTCCTCGGTGGAGCGCGCGAGGCGCATCCGCGCGCCCAGGTTGGCCGCGCCTCGCTCGACCAGTACGTGCTCGCGGTCGATCACCTCGATCTCCGTCCGCTCGCCGTGCACGTCGAGCACGCAGCGCTTCGCCGCGTTCTCCTTCACGTCGTACGCGTTCGAGATCAGCAGCGAGCCGGGCGACCACATCTTCACGCGCGTGCCGGTGTACGCGATGCGCACCGCGCGCGCCTGATCGTCCATCCCCGCGTTGAGCTGCGCCGCGCTCGCCGCCGCCGCCGGGCCCGCGTCGCTCGACGGAAGGAACCCCTCGATGCGCCACGTCCCTCTCGCGAGCTCGCAGGCGGGCGGGCCTGCGGGGGCGGCCGGCTTGGCGGGATCGGACGTCGTGGGCTTGTCCGCGTCCCGACCGCACGCCGCGCCGAGCGTCGCGCCGAGCGTGAGGAGCGTGACGACGAGCGCGGCTCGGCCGCGACGCGAGAGGCGCGCGAGGTGGAAGAGGCGTGCGAGGCGCATCGAAGCCGCGATCGTAGCGTGCTACGACCGCCGCATGGCAACCAGCGCGAACGTCGTCGTGGCGACGCACGGACACTGCTTCGACGGGACCGCGTCGGCCGCGCTCTTCACGCACCTGCTGCGCACGGTCGAGCCCTCGCTCGCCGACGCGCGCTTCTGCTACCGCGGCCAGGCCTACGACCCCGGCAAGAACGGCGTCGATCCGGCGATCCTCGAGGGGGCGGCCTCGAGCGTGATCCTCGACTTCCGCTACACCGCCAGCGACGCGCTCGCCTGGTACTTCGACCACCACGCCAGCGCGTTCCCGAGCGCGCGCGAGCGCGATCACTTCGAGCTGCTCGCCGCGCGCGGGCGCGCCTTCTACGACGCCGAGATCGGCTCGTGCACCAAGCTCGTCGCCAAGGTCGCCAAGGAGACCTTCGGCGTCGACGTCTCGCGCTTCGACGAGCTGCTGCGCTGGGCGCACATGATCGACACCGCGAGCTTCCCGACCCCCGAGATGGCGGTCGATCGCCGCGAGCCCGAGATGAAGCTCTGCGCCGTGATCGAGCAGCACGGCGACGACGCGCTCATCACCGATCTGGTCGGGCGCCTGCTCGAGCGGCCGCTCTCCGAGGTCGCCGCCGCGCCCGACGTCGTCGACCGCTACGGCCCGATCGACGCGCTCCACCGCGGGAACGTCGAGCGCATCCGCAGCAACGAGCAGCTCCGCGGCGCGGTCGTGTTCGTCGACCTGCTGGGCTCGCTCACCGAGACGGTCACCAAGTTCGTGACCTACGCCGATCACCCCGAGTCGCCCTACAGCGTGATCGTCTCGCGCACCAACCGCCGCTGCAAGGTGTCGGTCGGCTACAACCCGTGGTCGAAGGTCGCGCGCGCGCACGACATCAGCAAGATCTGCGAGCGCTACGGCGGCGGCGGCCATCCGGTGGTCGGCGCGATCGCGCTGCCGCCGGACGTCGACGCGTGCCGCAAGGTCGGCCTCGAGATCGTGAAGGAGCTCGGCGGCGACTGAGGGCGTCGCGCGCGCGCGTAAGGCTCAGCGCCCGAGCACCACCACGTACGCACGCCCGCGCGCCTCGCCGATCACCAGCGCGCGCTCCGCCTCGCCGCGCCCGAGCCGGGCCACCGCGCCCGCGATCGCGACGCCGCCGAGCCCCTCGTGCGTGCCGAGCGCGGGGAGCACGCGCAGCAACGTCGCGTCTCGCCAGCCGCTCGCGGCGATCGTCGCGCGGAGCGAGGGGGTCGCGTCGGCCACGACGACCAGCGAACGCGCCCCCGCGAGCCCCTCGATCTCGGGCGCGGCCAGCGCGTCCACCGCGTGCTCCGCTTGCGCGACGGCCAGCACGCGCGGGCCGGTCTCGGTCGTGTCCCGCGCGCTCGCCGGGTCGCACGCCACCAGGCGCGCGGCGGTGCCCCCCTCTCCGCGCGCGTCGCTCGTCGCCGACGCGGTGGCGCCGGCCTCCGCGAACGTCGGCGCGAGGCTCGTCGCCACCAGCGCGCTCGGCCCCTCCGCGGTGCCGACGATCGCGGCGTCGAGCTCGCCCGCGGACAGGAGCTCGAAGGCCGTCGCGAGCGCGGCCTCCGCGCTGGCTCCGAGGTCGGCGACGGTCGAGGCGAGGCCGTGCAGCCGGTGGTAGATCGAGACGTGCCCGCTGGGCGCGGAGGGGACCAGGTTCGGGAACTCGGCGGGCGGCGCGAGGCGCGGCCCCTTCTCGAACGTGCGCGCGAGGAACGCGGCGCTCCCGTCGGTCTCGCCGTAGCTGACGCCGAGCAGCACCGCGTCGTCGGGCTGCGGCTCGATCAGGCCGACCGCCACGGCGGCGAGCCGCGAGGCGCGATCGAGCCGACGTGCGCGCGCGACGTCGAGCCCGGCGACGGGATCGCTCGAGAGCTCGATCCGCGACTCGATCTGCGACTCGCCCGAGCCGCTCGCGTCGCTCGACCCGATCGGCTCGACCCGCGCGAGCAGCGCCGCGTTCGCCTCGCCCGCGCGCGCGC
>CAIXWQ010000729.1 GCA_903923175.1 uncultured delta proteobacterium
CGCGGCGCGTGCTCGACCTTCCCGCGGGTGCCGCCCAGCGACTCCGCGGGCGGCACCTCGTCGCGCACGGCCGCCGCCTCGCCGTTCGCGGCTGCGGCCCCGCGCTCCGCGGCTGCCGCTCCGTGACGCCGCGGGTCGCGTCACGCGCCCCCTCGGCCGCTTCGCCCTCTCGCCAGTCCGCCCCCCTCTCTCATCCGCCCGCAGGACCGACCCCGATGATCCCCCCGCCGCCGCCCCTCGACCGCCGACTCGTGACCAAGGGGCGCCGCGAGCGCCTCGCCGCGCTGCTGCAGCAGGCCAAGGTCTCCGCCGGCCTCGCCCGCGAGCACGTCGACGCGCTCGCGTCCTACGGGTGGCCCCCTGCGCGCACCGCGGCGCTCGAGGCGGAGATCGCGGCGCTCGAAGCCGACGTCGGCGCGCGGGTCGATCGCACGCTCGCCGCGCGCCACGCGACCGCGCGCGAGCAAGCCGCGACCGACGAGGCCAAGCGCTTCCTCGATCGGCTGCGCGCCGCGCTCCCGATGGCGCTGCGCGCGACGCAGGCAAAGCACGGGGCGCAGCCCGCGCCGATCTCCGAGGCGGCGTTTCGCGCCGGGCACGAGCTCGGTCGATCCACGCCTCGGATCGTCGCCTTCCTCACCAAGCTGCGCCCCTCGCTCGGCGCCCTCGAGGCGGAGCTCGCCCCGTACTTCCCCGGCGGCGTCGTCGCCGCGCTCGAGGCCGCCAAGCGCGCGCTCGACGAGGCCGACCTCGCGCAAGAGACGCGACGCGCGCAGCTGCCGAACGAGACGGCGCGCGTGGCGGCCGCCAAGGGGCGCGTGCGCGCCGCGCTGGACGATCTGCAGCGCGTCGTGCGCATCGCGTTCGGCGCGCAGCAGAGCGAGCGCGCCCGGTTCGCGGAGCACGTGCCGCGGCGGCGGACGCGACCGGCGCGACGGCGCGCGGAGGCGGACGCGACCGCGTCGCTCGGGCGGGTCGAGGGCGATGGGGTCTGACGCGCCTCCCGAGCGTCCCCACCGCGCGAACACGCGCGAGCCTCGCGCCGCCCCGCGCTCCCCTATGCGCCGGACGTGCGTCAGGACACGCTCGCCGACGCGGCCGCGCCTTGCTCCTACGACGTAATCTTGATTGTCTGCCCGCGATGTCGCGCACCCCGGCTCGTCGAGCCTCCTCGCTTCTCCTCGTCAGCCTCGCGGGGGCGATGATGGCCTGCTCCGGGACCGACCCGGCCGCGCAGAGCGTCGACGACGCCAGCGTCGACACCGGCGCGATCGACACGAGCGTCGAGGCGGGCGACGACGCGACGCTCACGCCTGACGCGACCGACGCGACCGACGCGACCGACGCGAGCTTCGAGTCGGCGAGCGACGACGCGACCGACGCGACGAACCCGACCGACGCGAGCTCCGAGTCGGCGAGCGACGACGCGACGCTCACGCCTGACGCGACCGACGCGACCGACGCCGCGGACGCCCCGAGCGATGGCGCCGAGGTCGGCGACTGCGCCCTCGCGAGCGACTGCCCCGGGGTCGACTCCGAGTGCCGCACGCGCACCTGCGTCAGCGCCCGGTGCGGCTTCGCCGACAAGGCCGACGGCACGGCGCTGGCGACCCAGTCGGCGGGCGACTGCCAGCGCGCGGTGTGCGACGGCCACGGCGGAACCCATACGGTCGCCGACGACGCCGATCTCCCCGACGACGCCAACCCGTGCACGCAGGATCTCTGCGCCGCGGGCGTGCCGTCGCACCCGCCGGTCACCATCGGCACCGCGTGCGGCGCCGCCGGCGCGTCCAAGTGCGACGCCTCGGGCGCCTGCGTCGCCTGCCTCGCCGACGCCGACTGCGGCGCGTCCACCGCGTGCGCGAGCCACACCTGCAAGAGCGGCGCGTGCCAGACCGCCAACGTCGCGAGCGGCGCCGGCACCCCCGACGGCACGGTCGTCGGCAGCTGCACGCGCGTGACCTGCGACGGCGCCGGCGGCACCAAGACGATCGTCGACGACGCGAACCTCCCCGACGACGGCAACCCCTGCACGACCGACCTCTGCACCGGCGGGGTGCCGAGCCACGCGTCCGTCGCGCTCGGCGCCTCCTGCGGCGCCGGACTCAAGTGCGACGGCGCGGGGCGCTGCGTCGGCTGCACCGCCCCCAGCGACTGCGGCGTCTCGACCGCGTGTCAGTCGTTCACGTGCCAGGCCGGCGCCTGCGTGACCGCGAACGCCGCCGCCGGGCTCGCCTGCCCCGACGACGGCAACGCGTGCACCACCGACACCTGCAGCGGCGCGGGCGCCTGCGCGCACAAGAGCGCGTCGATCGGCGCGACCTGCGGCGCCGGCAAGGTGTGCGACGCGAGCGCCGCCTGCGCGGCCGGCTGCTACCTCGGCGGGACGCTCTACGCGTCCGGCGCGCCCAACCCCGCCAACGCCTGCCAGGCCTGCGCCCCCACGACCTCGACGTCGACGTGGTCGGCGGTCCTCGACGGCACGCGCTGCAACGACGCCAACGCCTGCTCCAAGAACGACGTCTGCCTCGCCGGCGCCTGCGTCGGCACCGCGTTCGCCTGCGCGCCCACCAGCTGTCAGAGCAGCTCGAGCTGCGACGGCGCCGGCGGCTGCACGGTCGCGAACAAGGGCTCCGGGGCCACGTGCACCGACGACGGCAGCGCCTGCACCTACGATCTCTGCGACGGCGCCGGCGCCTGCACGCACCCGTCGGTCCCGACCGGCACGTCGTGCGGCGCGGGTCAGATCTGCGGTGCGAGCGGCGCCTGCGCGGCGGCGTGCTTCATCGGCGGCAGCGTCTACGCGAGCGGCGCCGTGAACCCGGCCAACCCCTGCCAGAGCTGCAACCCCGCCCTCTCGACGACCGCCTTCTCGAGCGTCACCAACAACACCAGCTGCAACGACGGCGCGGCCTGCACGAAGGGCGACGTCTGCACCAACGGCGCGTGCGGCGGCACCGCGTACGCCTGCACGCCGACCAGCTGCCAGGCGAGCTCGACCTGCGACGGCGCCGGCGGCTGCACGGTCACGAACAAGGGCTCCGGGGCCGCGTGCGCCGACGACGGCAACGCCTGCACCTACGACCTCTGCGACGGCGCGGGCGCGTGCGGGCACCCGGCGGTCGCGGTCGGCACGGGCTGCGGCGCGGGGCAGGTCTGCAACGCGAGCGGCGCCTGCGCGGCCGGCTGCTTCATCGCCGGCACCTTCTACGCGAGCGGCGCCGTGAACCCGGCCAACCCCTGCCAGAGCTGCAACGCGACGACGTCGACCACCGGCTGGTCGAGCGTCACCAACGGCACCGGCTGCAGCGACGGCAACGCGTGCACGAAGGCGGACGTCTGCACCAACGGCGCGTGCGGCGGCACCGCCTACGCCTGCACGCCGACCAGCTGCCAGGCGACCTCGAGCTGCGACGGCGCCGGCGGCTGCACGGTGACCAGCAAGAGCGCCGGCACGGCCTGCCCCGACGACGGCAACGTGTGCACGACCGACGCCTGCGACGGCGCCGGCAGCTGCGCGCACGCGGCCGCGGCGACGGGCACCGCGTGCGGCTCGGGGTTGATCTGCAACGCGAGCGCCGTCTGCACCGGCGGCTGCTTCATCGGCGGCACCTTCTACGCGGGCGGCGCCGCGAACCCGGCCAACGCGTGCCAGAGCTGCAACCCGGCGGCGTCGATCAGCGGCTGGTCGAGCGTCGCCAACGGCACCGGCTGCAGCGACAGCAACGCCTGCACGAAGGGCGACGTCTGCACCAACGGCGCGTGCGGCGGCACCGCGTACGCCTGCGCGCCGACCAGCTGTCAGGCGAGCTCCACCTGCGACGGCGCCGGCGGCTGCACGGTGAGCAACAAGGCCAGCGGCGCGTCCTGCCCCGACGACGGCAACGTGTGCACGAGCGACGCCTGCGACGGCACGGGGAGCTGCCTGCACGCGGCCGCGGCGACGGGGACCGCGTGCGGCTCCGGGCTGATCTGCAACGCGGCGAGCGTGTGCACCGGCGGCTGCTTCATCGCCGGCACCCTCTACGCGAACGGCGCCGTGAACCCGACCAACCCCTGCCAGGCCTGCATCGCCGGCGCGTCGACCAGCGGCTGGTCGAGCGTCGCCAACGGCACCGGCTGCAGCGACGGCAACGCCTGCACGAGCGGCGACGTCTGCACCAACGGCGCCTGCGGCGGCACCGCCTACAGCTGCACGGCGACGAGCTGCCAGGCGAGCTCGACTTGCGACGGCGCCGGCGGCTGCACGGTGAGCGACAAGGGCGCCGGCACCGTCTGCCCCGACGACGGCGATCCGTGCACCGTCGACGCCTGCGACGCCTCCGGCACCTGCCAGCACACCACCGCGAACAACGGCACCGCCTGCGGCAGCTCGCTGGTCTGCGTCTACGGAGCGTGCACTCCGTTCAGCCAGTGGGACTGCATCGACGGCTACGCCTGCGGTGGCACCCAGCACTGCTGCGGACTCCCGCAAGGGGCGCACGGCTGCGTCGCGAGCGGCATCTTCTGCATTTGAGGCGCGGTCGGGTCCGTCGCGTGCGCCGCGGCCTCGGCGGCCCCGACGCGCTCGCTTCAGGGCACGCCTTGCAGCGTCGAGCTCGTGATCGCGAGGCTCTTGCAGTTGGTGCCGACCGCGGTGCCGGCGTTGGTCACGGTGCCGGATTTCGCCTGCGTCCAGTGGCCGCCGGTGTTGCCGGTCATGGTGGTGTCGGCGATCGTCAGCGTGCCGCCGAAGTCGTTGCTGGTGAAGAAGAGCCCGCCGCCGAACGCGTTGGTCCC
>CAIXWQ010000730.1 GCA_903923175.1 uncultured delta proteobacterium
GCGCGCGCGCGCTGGGCGACCGCGCTGGTCGTGCTCACGGTGATCACCATCGCGTGGGGCGGCTTCATGGCCGGGCTGCACGCGGGGCACGTCGCGCCGACCTTCCCGACCATGAACGGCGCGTGGATCCCCGACGGGCTGCTGGGCGCGGCCCCGGGGCTCGGCACGCCGTTCGAGCACGGCGTGCTCGTGCACTTCCTGCATCGGCTCCTCGCGTACGTCACTGCGCTCGTGGCGATCGCGGCCGCGACGGTGGTGCTTCGCGGCGCGTCGGGCACACGCACGCGCGGCACGAGGGGCGTGGCGCTCGCGGCGCTCGGGGTGGTCGCGCTGCAGATCACGCTGGGCGCGCTCACCGTGCTCCAGCACGTGCCGGTGTGGCTCGCCGCCTGGCACCAGGGGAACGGCGCGCTGCTGCTCGGGGTCGCGGTGGTGCTGCTCTACCGGACGCGAGCCGAGGCCGCGAAGGCGTAGCGAGCCGGCGCGCGGGAAGCTCAGGGCGCCTGGCAGTTGCAGGTCATCGTGGAGCCCGAGACGCCCTGACACGGGCAGCCGGCTCCGCACAGGGTCGAGGCGCAGGCGCCGCCGCACGCGAGCACGCCGGTGCAGGTGCTCGGCTTCGCCTTGCACGCGTAGGCGTAGGTGATCGTGTCGACCGTGCAGCACGAGCCGCCGCAATGGTAGCCGGAGGGGCAACCGCCGCCGTCGGCGGCGCACGGCAGGCAGGCGCCGCCCGTCGTGTACGTGCGCGTGCAGATCTCGGCGTCGGTGCAGTGCTCGGTGCCGCAGGCGAAGCCGGAGTCGGAGGCGGCGTCGGCCGTCGCGTCGCTCGCCGCGGAGTCGCTCGTCGTCGAGTCGGTCGCTCCGGTGTCGACCGGCGTCGAGGTGTCGCTGGTGCCCGTGTCGAGCGCGCCGGTGTCGAGCGTCTCGCCTCCGCTGGTGGTCGAGCCGCAAGCGACGAGGGCGAGGGCGGCGAAGGCGAAGGCGAAGCGGCGCATCGGGCCAACGTGACTCGACCGTGCGAGAAGTCAACCGGCCGCGCGGCCGCCCCCCGCCACGCGCCCGCGCCCGCGCGCGGCGACGAGCCATCGGGTCGAAGTCGGGCGCCGCAGCACGAGTACTGCGTCCCCTCTCGGAGTGAGCGGTTCGCGTCGGGACACGCGGGCACGCGCCACTCGGCGTTCACGTCGGTGGCGCCGGCTTCGCCTCCGCCCCCGAGCCCCGGCCTGGCACGGCGGCAAGCGCTCACGGAATTCCGCGACGCCGTACTAGACTCCGCGCGCATGCACCGCCGCCATTTCCTCGGCGCCTCGACCGCGCTCGCCGGGAGCTTGCTCGGCCTGCGGGCGCGCGCGTTCGGCGACGAGGGGGCGTTCGAGCCGAAGATCCTGCTCGCCGGCGGCGTGACCGGAGCCGCGCGCGCGTCGGCCCCGGCGCGCTGGAGCGCCGAGGTCGAGCGTCGGACCAGCGCGGCCGCGCGCCGCACGCCGCGCGCGGTGAAGGCCACCGACTCGACGCTGCTCGACGGGCCGTTCGCCTACTGGTCGGGGACCGGCTCCCTCTCCGCGCTGAGCGCGGCGGAGCTCGCTGGGCTCCGGCAGTTCCTCGCGCTCGGCGGGCTGCTCGTGATCGACGACGCCGACCCGGCCTCGGGCGCGTTCGGGCGCGACGCGCGCCGCGAGCTCGCGCGCGTGCTCCCCGACGCCGCGCCGGTCTCGATCCCGGACGATCACGTGCTGTATCGCACGTTCTACCTGCTCAAGCCGGCGCGCCCGTGGGGGCGCGTGCAGGTGACTAAGACCGCCGACGCCATCCTGCGCGCCGGGCAGATCCGCGTGATCTTCCTGGCGCACGATCTCGGCGGCGCGCTGGCGCGCAACCAGCTCGGCACCTGGGAGATGACCGTCGAGCCGGGCGGCGACGTGCAGCGCGAGCAGGCGATCCGCTTCGCGGTGAACATCGCGCTGTACGCGCTGACCACGAATTACAAGGACGACGCGGTGCACGCGCCGTTCCTCCTGAAGCGCAAGGCGACGCAGCCGTGAGCGCCCGGCTCGCGCGGTCCGCGTCGGTCACGGGGAGCGCCGGCGCGCGCAGGCCGTCGTGCGCGGCGAGGGCTGCGGCGCGATGAGGGCCTTCACGGCGCCCGGCGAGACGCTGCGCACCGCGCTGATCCCGGCCGAGGATCTGCCGAGGTGGCTGCCGTGGACGGCGGCAGCGATCGTCGCGCTCGGGCTGCTCTTGCTGGTGATCGAGCTGCGGCGCGCCCGCGAGGCGCGGCGCGTGCTAGTGACGCTCTCGGCGCTCTGCGCGGCGGCGGCGCTGCTCGGCGCGGTCGTGCGGCCGCAGCGGCTGCGGGCGCGCGAGGTCAACCTCGCGCCGCGCGTCGTGATCCTGGTCGACCGCTCGCGCTCGATGGCGCTCCCCTCGAACGATCAGCCCGACGGCGAGCCGCGGATCGACGTGGCGGAGCGCGTGGCGCGCGAGCTGCGCGGGCGCGTGGGCGGGCGGGTCGACGTCGTCGCCTTCGGCGTGGGCGCGCCACGACCCGACTCGATCGACGGGCCGCCGGGGCGCTCGGCCCTCGCGCGCGCCGATCTCGCGGGGAGCGATCTCGCCGCGGCCGTGCACGCGATCGCCGAGCGGCACGACGATCCGCCGGCCGCGCTGATCGTCGTGAGCGACGGGCGCGTCGAGCTCGGCGACCTCGCGGAGCGTCGCCCCCCCTTCCCCATCCACGCGGTCTCGATCGGTGACGGCAGCCCGAAGGACGCGTCGATCCGCGCGGTGCACCTCGCCGGCGCCGCGGTGGCGCACCAGGCGCTGCCGCTGCGGGTCGAGGTCGCCTGCACCGGCGGCATCTCCTGCGGCGATCTGAGCATCACCGTGCGCGAGCTGCGCGAGCGCGAGCCGAACGCTTCGGGGAGCGACACCAGCGCGGTGCTCGCCACCGGCACCGCGAGCGTGCGCGACGGCACGGCCACGATCGAGCTGCCGATCACGCTCGAGCGCGCCGGCACGCGCGCCATCGAGGTCGCGCTCTCGGCGCCCAAGGACGACGCCATCCCCGACGACGATCGCCGCCTGCTCTCGATCGACGTCGCGCGCGAGCGCGTGCGCGTGCTGCACATCGCCGGGCGCCCCAGCTACGACGTCCGCGCGCTGCGCACCTGGCTCAAGGCCGACGCCGCGATGGACGTCGTGAGCTTCTTCATCCTGCGCACGCCGGGCGACGACGTGAACGCGCCCGACGAGGACCTCGCGCTCATCCCGTTCCCGGTGCGCGAGCTGTTCACCGAGTACCTGCCGACGTTCGACGCGGTGATCATCCAGGACTTCGACGCCGAGCCGTACGGCCTCACGCCGCACCTGCCGGCGATCGCGCGCTACGTCGAGCACGGCGGCGGCCTCGTGCACATCGGCGGCCCCAACGCGTTCAGCGCGGGCGGGTACGCCGGCTCGCCGCTCGCGCGCGTGACGCCGGTGGCGATCCCGCGCCTCGCCGCCGACAAGCAGCCGGCCGACGCGACGCCGTTCGTGCCGGTCGAGACGCCGGCCGGGCGCGGCGCGCCGATCCTCCAGGATCTGCACGCGGCGATCGGCGACGAGCTCCCCGAATTCCCCGGCGCGAACGTGCTCGGCGATCTGCAGCACGGCGGCGTCGCGCTCTGGACGCACCCGAAGCGCACGACGCCGAGCGGCAAGCCGATGCCGATCCTCTCGATCGCCGACATCGGTGACGGGCGCTCGATCGCGCTCGCGCTCGACTCGACGCGCCTGCTGGCCTTCAGCCCGTTCGCGGCGAAGTCGAGCGGGCGCGGCTTCGACGCGCTCTTCCGCGGGCTGCTCGGTTGGCTGATGCGCGATCCGCGCTACGAGCCGGTGCGTGGGCGCCTGGTGCACGAGGACGGCGTGTCGCCGTGCCTCGCCGGCGCGAAGGCGGCGCTGCGGCTGGAGGCCTCGCCGATCGCGGGGGCCTCGCGTCTGCGGGCGGCGATCGCGCCGCTCGAGCCGCCGCGGGCGCAGCCGGGCGAAGGGCTCCCCGCGACGCTCGATCGCGAGCTCGAGGGGAAGCCGCCGCTGGTGGTGCCGCTCGGGCTCGCGCCCTCGGGGAGCTTCGCGCTGCGACTCGCGGTCGGAGAGAAAGGGGCCGAGCCCACGCTCGGCGCGCTCGCCACGCGCGCGCTCGGCGTCTGCGAGCGCGGCGGCGACGAGTGGGCCGATCCGCGCCCCGACCGCGCGACGCTGGAGAAGCTCGCCAAGGCGTCTGGCGGCGTGGTGGTCAAGCCGGGCGAGCTCGCCGCGATCCCGACGCCGAAGGCCGCGGTCGTGGCGCTCGAGCGCACGGTCGCGCCGCTCCTCGCGACGTGGGCGTGGGCCGCGCTCGCCGCGGTGACGATGGGCGCGCACTGGTTCGCGCGGCGCAGGAGCGGACTGTCGTAGGCGCGCGTGACGCGGTCACGCGGCGACGCGGTCGCACGGTCACGTGATCACGCCGCAGCGGGCGCCGCGCGGGGCGCATCGAGGAGCGCAGCCGGACGCGCCGGTGGCCTCGACGCGCGCGCAGCTCCGTGCGGCACGCGGCTCGTCTACTGCGCGGTGCGCTTCGGCGGGACGGCGAGCGGGAAGGTGTCGATCTGCTCGAGGTCGAAGCGGTTCGCGAGGGCGCGGGCCGCGTGATAGAGGCGGCGGCGCACGGCGTAGCCGTCGAGGTCGGGCTCGAGCGCGATCGCGTGCAGCGCGCGCAGGTGGACGAAGTCGTGCGTGAAGGGCTCGAGCGGGCCGAGCACGTCGGACAGCTCTGACGGGGTGACCGATTCTCCGGCGGCAGCGCGGCGAGCGAGCATGCGCAGCGCGCGGACGGGATGAGGAGCGTGCGGTTCGACCATTTGGATTGAAGGGACCCTACGCCCCGCGCGTTACGGGCGGGTGACGTAGCGCGTAACAATCCGATTTCGCGCAAGCTCAGGTGCGATTTCGCGAGCGCGAAAGGCGGATGATGGTCAGTCGGATCCCGCGGCGTCGCCGAGCTCGCGCCGCAGGCTCAGCCGATAGCCGACGCCCGATCCCGGCAGCCTTTCCAGCGTTCCACGCGCCTGCGCGGGCAGTCGTCGGAGCAGCTCGAGCCCGAGCGTGGCGAGCGGCGCCGTGCGCTCGGGCATGCCACAGCCGTCGTCGCGGACCACGAGCTCATACGCCGCCGGGGTAGCGCGGACTTCCATCGTGAGGGTGCCGCGTCGTCCCGCCGGGAAGGCGTGCTTGAGCGCGTTGAAGAGCATCTCGTTGAGCAGCAGCCCGCACGGCACGAGGCGATCGGCCTCGAGCCACACGCCGCCTCCTCGCACGTCGAGCGCGACGCGCTCGGGCTCGACGTGGAGCGTGCGGAAGATCGAGCGCGCGAGCTCCTCCGCGAAGGCGGCGAGGTCGACCCGCGCGGGGTGCGCGGAGACGTGCAGCTTCTCGTGCACCAGCGCGAGCGCCGCGATGCGCGCGCTGCCGTCGCGCAGGATGGCCGCGACCTCGGGCGAGACCCGGCGCTCCTGCAGGCTCAAGAGGCTCGACGCCAGCTGCAGGTCGTTCTTCACGCGGTGATGGATCTCCTCGACGAGGAGCTGTTTCGCCTCGAGCTGCGCGGCGATGCGCGCCTCGGCGGCGCGCGCATCGGTCACGTCCTGCGCGAAGCCGATCACCACGGCGCGCTCGTCGCCGTCGCGCGCGCGCTCGGCCTCGGCGCGCAGCACGCGGACCTCGCCGTCGGGGAGCCTCACGCGGTACTCCCAGCTGCCGCCCGGCGCGCCGCCCAGTGCGTGCGATCGGACGCGGTCGCGATCGTCCTCGTGCACGGACGCGGCGATGCGCTCGGGGGTGAGCGGCTCGCTCGGATCGAGTCCGTGCAGCCGGTACATCCCGGGCGACCAGCGGAGCGCGCGCGGCGGGCCCGCGCCCCACTCCCAGCTGCCGGCGTGCGCGAGCCGCTCCGCGCCGAGCAGCGTGCGCTGCAGCCGACGCAGCTCGCGATCGGCCTCGCTCGGCGCGGCGTCCGCGGCGCGGCCGAGCGAGAGCGTGAGCGTGCGCGGGCGCCCTTCGAACGGGAACGGGAACGGGACGCTCGCGAGCTCGCCGTCGCGCAGGCGCGCGCCGACCAGCTGCTCCCCCGATGCGACGCCGTAGGCGCGCGCCGACCCCTCGTTCGCGAGCAGGATGCGCGCGTCGACGTGCAAGAGCGCGAGCCCTTCGTCGCGCTCGAACACGCGCAGGAGCAGCGGATCGCGCGCGAGCAGCGCGGCGCGCAGGCGCAGCAGGGTCGCGTCGTCGATCGGCTCGGCGTCGTTCGCGCTCACGGTGCCCCCCATGCGTTCACCCTCGCACGCCGCGCGCGCGGCTCGCCCCGCGCGGGCTACTGGATCGGGACGTAGGTGTGCCCGAGCTGCTGGAAGAGGAAGGCGTAGACGTCGGCGTTCTCCTCGACGATCGCGGAGAGCGGAGAGCCGATGCCGTGGCCGGTGTCGCCGCTCGTGCGCAGCAGCACCAGGCCCGCCTTCCCGGAGCCGGCGCCGGAGCCGGAGCCGGAGCCCTGCGCGGCCTGCAGGCGCGCCGTCATCTTGCGCGAGTGCCAGGGCTCGACGCGCGGATCGTTCGCGCCCGTGAGGAACAGGACGGGCGGGTAGGTCTTGCCGTCGACGACGTGGTGATACGGCGAGTAGGCGAGCAGCGCCTTGAACTGCTCGGCGTCCTTCACGGTGCCGAACTCGGTGACGTTGAAGGCGCCGTTGGGCGTGTCCTCGACGCGGAGCATGTCGTAGATGCCCACGAACGAGACCACCGCGCGGAACAGCTCGGGGTGCTGCGTGAGCGCCGCGCCCATCAACAGGCCGCCGTTGCTGCCGCCGAGGATCGCGAGGCGCCGGGGGTCGGAGAGCTTGGCGTCGACGAGGTAGACCGCGGCCGCGGCGAAGTCGTCGAAGACGTTCTGCTTCCTGGTGAGCGCGCCGGCCTTGTGCCACTCCTCGCCGAACTCCCCGCCGCCGCGGAGGTTGGCGACGACGAAGACGCCCCCCTGCTCGAGGAAGGCCACCAGCTCCTCGCGGAAGACCGGCTCCTCGCTGACGCCGTAGCCGCCGTAGCCGTAGAGGAGCGTCATCGCCTTGCCGTCGCGCGGGGCGCCGGCCATGCGGACGATGTTGAGCGGCACCTGCGTGCCGTCCTTGGAGACGGCGGTCTCGCGCGAGACCTCGAGCTCGGGGAGCTTGGTGGCGAGCTTCGTCACCAGCGCCGTCTCGGCGACCGCCGACTTCTTCGCGTCGTACCGGAGCCAGCGCGAGGGGCGGGCGAAGCTGCGGTTGCGCAGCAGCACGTCGTCGCTGGCGTCGTCCGCGGCGAGGAGCTCCACCACCGAGCTCACGGCGGGGATCGGCACCTCGCCGAGCGCCTTGCCGGCGAGATCGAAGGCGCGCAGACGCGAGGGGCCGCCGACGAGCTCCGCGGTGTAGACGCGCCCCTTGGTGACCGCGACCGCCTCGATGGTGCCGCTCGACTGCGGGACGATCTCGGTCGCCTTGGCGACGATCGACTCGGGGGCGAGCTTGGCGGGCGAGGCGCGCAGCAGCCGGCCGCGCGGCGCCCCCTTGCGCGAGGTCAGGAACAGCGTGCCGTCGGCGCCGAGCGCGACGCTGTAGATCTCGTCGGCGAACGTCGCGAAGCGAGCCCACTCGCCCTTCTTCGCGACGGTGTCGAGCAGCCAGTGCTCGAACTCGCCGCCGTCGCCGTTCGCGACGGTCGCGACCACCCAGCGGCCGTCGCGGCTCGTCTGCAGCGAGACCTCGGCGATGCGCGGGAAGGTCTTGCCGACGGCGTAGGCGTCCTTGGCTTCGGGCGTGCCGAGCGCGTGGAACCAGACCTGCTGATAGAAGTCGAGATCGACGTCCGCGCGCTCTCCCTTGCGCGGGTAGCGCGTGTACCAGAACCCCTTGCCGTCCTTGCGCCACGTGAGGCTGCCGCCGGCCGTGCCGCCGTTGACGCGAGGGATGGCGTCCTGTGCGTGCTCCTTGCCGGTCGCGACGTCGTAGACGTGCACGGTGCCGCTCTCGCTGCCGCCCTCGGAGAGCGACAGCGCGACGAGCTTGCCGTCGCCGCTCGGGACGTACCAGTCGATCGCCGTCTTGCCCGACGGATCGAGCGCGTTCGGATCGACGAGGGCGCGCTCGCTCTTGGGGTCGTCGGCGCTGGCGAGCGCGACGAGGAACGGCTGCTGCTTCGGCGGCTGATCGCGCAGCGCGAAGAGCGCGCCGCGCCGCTGACGCAGGCCGTAGTGCGCGCCGCTGACCGAGTTCAGGAGCGTCTCGATGCGCGCGCGCACCGCCGCTCGCTGCGGCAAGGCGTCGAGCACCGAGCGCGCGTAGACGTTCTGCGCGTCGCTCCAGGACTTCACGGCGGGATCGGCGGGGTCCTCGAGCCAGCGGTAGTCGTCGACGACCGTGACGCCGTGATAGCTCGTGGCGACGGGCTTCTTCGGCGTCGCGGGCGGGCTCGACGTGCCCGCGATCGCGGCGGAAGCGCTCCCGCTCGCAGGCGGAGCGGAGGCTGCGGAAGCCGAGCTCGCGACCGACGGGGCCGCGAGCGGCGCCGGCTGCGGCGTGCCGCACGCGAGGGCGAGCGAGACGGCGGAAGCGAGCAGGACGGGAGCGAGCGAGGTGAGCGAGGTGAGCGGGGCGAGCGAGGGGCGCACGCGCGAGGGACTACTCCGGCCGGGCGCGGGAGGGCACCAGGTGCGACCCAGGCACCTGGACGCGCCGCGGCAGCGCTTGCTCTGATGCTCGCGGGGGAGGGTCTTGCGCCGAAGCGCCGGCGAGCTAGGAGCCATGAAACAAGCCCAAGTGTTGCAAGCCATCGAACGGATCGAGCACGACATCGCGAGGCTGCAGGCCGAGGCCGCCGCGCTGCGCGCGCACGTGTCGAGCATGCCGCCCCCCGCGACGCCCGCCCCGCAGGCGACGCCGGCCGCGCGCGCGGCCCAGGCGTCACCCGCGTCACGCAAGGAGACCTTGGCGTTCCCGAGCCCCGCCCGCGATCGCGTCGAGGCTTCGCGCGCGGCCCCTGCGCCGCGTTCGTGGTCGCCACCGCCCTCCGCCGCCCCGAGCGAGC
>CAIXWQ010000731.1 GCA_903923175.1 uncultured delta proteobacterium
CCACGTCCACGTCCACGTCCGCGTCCGCGTCCACGCCCTCGGCCGCGTTCGCCTCCGCAGCGCCGAGCGCCTCGCAGGACGACCCGATCGCCGCGGAGCTCGCCGTCCTCGAGCGCGCGCGCGGCGCGCTGGAGCGCGGCGACGGCGCGGGCGCGCTCGGCACGCTCGACGAGCACGATCGTCGCTTCCCGGGCGGCCCGCTGTCCGAGGAGGCGCGCGTGCTGCGCATCGAGGCTCTGGCGCGCGCCGGCCGCGCCGACGAGGCGCGCGCGCTCGCGGATCGCTACCTCGACGCGAACCCTGCGAGCCCCTACGCGGCGCGCGTCCGCGCGATCACGAATCGTTGATCGCGACCGCGGCGGTCGGACATCGGTCTTCGGAGGTACCTTCCCCATGCTGACGAAGCGCCGTGCACTCCCCTGCTTCTCCGTGTTCGCGCTCGTGCTCGCTGCGTGCGGCGGCCGCGTCTCCCTCGGCGACGACAACGGCGCCAACGCGCTCCTGGCCGGAGAGGGCGTCGACGCCGGCGGCTCGCCCGACGTCGCGGCCGCGACGACCCCCGTCGAGTGGCCGACCAACCTCGCGGGGCTCGACGGCGGCCTCGACTACCCCGAGGCCGGCCAGTTCAACGAGCTCGTGTGGCAGCGCTGGTGGGACTGCGGCGGCGCGACCTGCGCGCAGGAGATGTGGATCAACGCCGACTGCACGGTCTTCTGGAACGACCGCGGCAAAGGGCCTGCGACCGGCACGCTCGACGCGTCCGACTGCGCCGACATCGCGAGCACGCTCGTGAGCTTCGATCTGCCGACGGCCTTCGGTGAGGCGGCGGTGAGCTACCGCGCGTCGAGCCCGACCGGCGGCGAGGTGTTCCAGTACCACACGGGCGGGCCGGGCGGCCCCTGGTACCGTGCGCGCACCGAGGGCGCGGTGACCGTGGGGACCATCGGCGGGCTGCGCAAGATGGTCATCGTCGGCACGCGCGCGATCGCCGGCGCGACGGAGCACGATCCGCAGCTCCCCTGACGTGAAGCGTGCGCGTGCGTGCGTGCGGCGTATGCGCTGCGACACGCCGCGCGATGGCACTTTCGCGGGCCCTCGGCATCTGGTTCCATTCCGGCGATGCAGCGGATCGGAAGACGGGGCCACGCGGCGGGGGCGAACGTCGGCGGTGAGCGCGCGTACAACGGCGACGTGCGCGCGCAGCTGCGCACGGGAGACGTGCTGCTCTTCAAGGGCGACGTCGTGCTCTCCAAGCTGATCGAGTCGGTCGAGGGGGGCGAGTACTCGCACTCCGCGTTCGTGCTCCGCTGGGGGGCGCGCGCGATGGTCGTGCAGGCGGAGTTCCCGCGGCTCGAGGCGGTGCCGACCAGCATCGCGGTCAAGAAGTACTCGGGGCGCGTCGACTGGTGGCGCATCCCCGACGAGCGCTACGCGCAGCTCGACCTCGAGAGGCTCACGCGCGAGGCGACGCGCCTGCTCGGGCGCGACTTCGCCGTGCTCGACCTGCTCAAGGTCGGCTTCTACAACGCCTTCCACAAGCCGATCCCGAAGGAGCGGCACCCCGACGCCGCGCTCTTCTGCTCCGAGTACGTCGCGCACTGCTTCCGCCACGCCGGCTATCCGCTCGCCGCCAAGAAGGACGCGCACGCGGTCACCCCCGACGACCTCGCGAACGGCCAGCAGATCGAGAAGATCGCGACCATCCACTGGGACGAGGACGGGCGCCACGACGCGCTGCTGCGAGGGTTCGACCAGCCGGAGCGGTGCAAGCCGCTCCCCGTGGCGGGGCTCGAGGCGCGCGACTGAGGGACCTCGCGCGCGCGGCGCGCGCGCGC
>CAIXWQ010000732.1 GCA_903923175.1 uncultured delta proteobacterium
CGGACCGGCGCCTCGTCGGTGAGCCGCTCGCCCCGCTCGGGCGCCGGAGGCGCGACGACCGCCGCGAAATCGCCGCCGAGCGCGAACCGCGAGGCCACTGCGTCGACCGCGCGCGAGGCGACCGCGAGCTCCGCGGCCTCGGGCTTCTTCGCGCGCATGCGCGACTGTGCTTCTCGCAGGTCTTCGCGGGCGCGGCGAAGGGCCACGAGCAGCTGCTCCGCCTCGTGGTGCACGATGCGTCGATCGCGCGCGTGCAGCGCTTCGTGCTCCGCCTCCAGCTTGTGCTTGACCTGGCGGAGCTCGGCGCGCTCGGCTTCGGTCGCCGCGCGCGCGAGCGCGAGGCCGCGGCGCTCGTCGTTCAGGGCCCGCACGGTCTCCTCGAACGAGCGGTCCTCCCCTGACAGGTACGACTCGGCGCGCTCGATCACCAGTGAGGGGATCCCGAAGCGCCGAGCGACGGCGAGCGCGCTCGACGCGCCCGGCACGCCGAGCGCGAGCTCGAACGTCGGCGAGAGCGTGCGCTCGTCGAAGCCCACCGAGGCATTGCGAAAGCGCGGATCGGCGATCGCGAGCGCCTTCAGCCCTTCGTAGTGCGTCGTCGCCACGACGGCGGCGCCGCGCCGGCACAGGCCGTCGAGCACCGCGGCCGCGAGCGCCTCACCTTCGCGAGGGTCGGTGCCGCCCGCGAGCTCGTCGAGCAGCACGAGGGTCGCGCCGAACGTCGCGTCGAGGATGTGCGCGAGGTTCGTGATGTGCGCGCTGAACGTCGAGAGGTTCTTGGAAATCGACTGATCATCGCCGACGTCGGTGAGCACGGCGTCGACGACGCCGAGGCGTGAGCCCTCCGCGGCTGCGACCGGCAAGCCGCTGCGGAGCATCAGCGCCGCCAGCCCGAGCGCCTTGAGCGCGACGGTCTTGCCGCCAGCGTTCGGTCCGCTCACGACCAGCGCGTGCCCGCCGGCGATCTCGATGTCGCTCGGCACCACGCGCTTCGGCGTCTTGGCCTCCAGCGACTCCAGCACCAGCAGCGGATGGCGCAGCGCGCGCAGGTTCGCGACGAACCCCTCCTCGACGCTCGGGAGCTCCGGGAAGCGTAGCTCGAGATCGCGCGCGAGCTTCGCGCTCGCCGCGAGGAGGTCCGCGCGCGCCATCGCGTCGATCGCGGCGCCCACGCTCGGGAGTTGATCGGCCACGCGCGCGGTGAGCCTCGCGTAGATCGCCTCCTCTTCGCGGCGCACCTCGCCCTCGAGCATCTTGAGTCGGTTGCCGAGCGGCACCAGCACGCGCGGCTCGACGAACAGCGTCGCTCCCGAGCCGCTCGACGCGTGGACGATCCCCGGAAAGCGTTCGTGCGCGTCGCTGCGCACCGGCAGCACGTACCGCCCCTCACGCTCGGTCCAGAAGCCGTCCTGGAGGATCGCCGAGTGTCGGCGCATCAGCTCCTCGATTCGAGCGATCATCCGACCGCGCGCCGCCGCGTATTCGCCACGAAGCGTTCGGAGCTCGGGGCTCGCGTGGTCGGCGAGCGTGCCGTCGGGCTCGAACGAGCCCGCGATCTCCTCCTCCACGCGGTCGAGCACCGGGTCGGTCGAGAGCGCAGCGGCGAGCGCCGGCAGCTCCGCGCGGCGAGCGTGCAGGAAGCGGCGGAGCGCGCGCGCTGCGGCGAGCACCTCGGCCACGGCGCGCAGCTCCGGCGGTCCGAGCACACCGCCGTGCCCCGCGCGATCGTGCGCCGAGGCGGCCTCGGGGAGGCTCGGCACGGGGAGCGGCTCGCCCTCGGCGAGCGTGCGCATCGCCTCGCCCACCTCGCGGATCGTCGCGTGCAGCTCCTCGTCGTCGGTCAGCGGCGCGAGCGCGCGGGCGAGGCGCTTGGCGGCGTCGCCTTCGCAGCGCGCGGCCAGCGCCTCGAGGAGGCGCGACCACTCGAGGTCGGCGCGCGTCTTCTCGGGGGCGATCTCGGCCGCGCCCGCGGTCGCGGGGGGGGCGATTGTGACCATGGTCGCGTTCTCTCGACGTGAATCGCGGAGGAGCGTCGTCGGCCCGCCTGCGAACGTCGCATGGCAGCGCCTCGGGCGCGCAGATCCGAGGGGTCATAGCCCGTCACGCGCCGGAGGGCGCGTGGGATCGCAGTGCAGGCCGCTCGATGGTGCGCGGTGACGCGTGAGCGCGTCCGCAAGCGCAGAGCGGTGCCGTTCGCGCGGGTCGGCCGATCGAGCCTCGCCGCGTGCCTGTTCCGTCGTCGGCCGCCGAAGGCCGTTACGAGCTCGGCGAGCGCTCGCCGGCGACGTCCGCCAACAGAAAGCGCCGGACGTCCTCCAGCCGCTCATAGCGCCCCAACGCCACCATGAGCTTCGCGACCGCTGCCTCGACCGTCATGTCTCCGCCGTCGATCGCCCCCGCGTCGGCCGCCGCGGAGCCCCCCTCGTAACGGCGGAGCTCCACGTGGCCGCGCGTGCACTGCGAGACCACCAGCACGGCGATGCCGCGCGAGGTCGCCTCCACGATCGCCGGGATGAGCGACCCGTCGGCGAGGTTGGGGAGGTTCCCGGTGCCGTAGGCCTCGAGCACGAGCCCGCGGATGCCAATCCGCAGCGCGGCGCGCACCAGCCGCGGATCCAACCCGGGGAAGACCCGGACGGCGATGACCCGCGTCTCCAGGCGGTCGTCGAGCGCCTGGAGCGCCCCCGCGGGACGCACGTGCGCCGCGACTGCGACGCCGAGACCGAGCTCCACGAGGGGCGGCAAGCCTGGCGAGCCGAACGCATCGAAGGCCCACGCATCGACCTTCGCGGTGCGACAGCCGCGCATCACGCGCGAGCCGAAAGCGACCATGACCTCCGGCACCGGCAGGGTCGCCGCGAGCACCGCGTCCACCAGGTTCGCGCGCGCATCGGTGCGCACGTCCGAGAGCGGCCGCTGCGCGCCCGTCAGCACGACGGGGTGGGGGAGCGGCCCGAGCATGAAAGCGAGCGCGCTCGCGGTGTAGGCCATCGTGTCGGTGCCGTGGATCACGACGACGCCCGAGAGCTCGGCGCGCGCGAGCGCCGCATGCACCGCGCGGGCGAGCGTCGCCCAGTGCGACGGCTGCATGTCCGCCGAGTCGAGCTGGAACAACGGCAGCGGCTCGATCTCCGCGATCGACGCGAGCGCTGGGACCTGCTGCACGAGATCGATCGGCTCGGCGCCGAGCGACAGCGTCCCCGAGTCGGTGCCCGACGCCGCGCGCTTCACCATCGCGAACGTCCCGCCCGTCTGCACCACGAGAACGCGCGGCTTCATCATCGATCGATCACCGGCACGCAGCTCAGAACACGCGTTCGTCGACGTAGATGGTGTCTCCTGCCTGCAGCGGCACGTCGTTGATCTTCCCCTCGGTGATCGCGGCCACCGAGAAGACGACCCGCACGACCTTCCCCTTGCCGACCTTGCGCGTGATCGTCACGCGGTCTCGATCCGCGATCTGGGTGAAGCCACCGGCGACCGAGATCGCCATCGTGACGCTGGTTCCCGGGGTCATCGCGAACTGCCCAGGCTTCTGGACCTGGCCGAAGACGGCGAACTTCTTCGAGTTCACCTCCTTCACGGACACCGACACCGAAGGGCTCTTGAGGATCTGCTTGTCGCGGAGGCGCGTGCGCAGGATCGCGGCGACCTCCTGCGGCTCCTTCCCCTCGACCTCGACGGTGCCGACCAGCGGGAAGTCGATGGTCCCGTCCGGCGCGACGCGGAACGGCTTCGACATCGAGGGCTCGTCGTAGACGTAGACCTCGAAGATGTCGTCGGGACCAAGGGTGTTGGTCTCGATCGGCGGGGGCAGGTTTACCGGACGCACCGGCGCGCCCGCGCAGCCCAGGAGGCCAGCGAGCGCGAGGGCGAGGAACGACAGGCGAGCGATGAGGCGAATCTGCATGGCGGCGGTGAGCACGAATCGTCGCGATCTTGCGGCGATTCGACCCGTTGGTTGGGAGCCCGGAGACGGCGTGGCGTTCAACACCACGCCGTCACTTCAAGCTCCGGTCCGTCGACTCACCAGAACGCACGAACGCCCGCGAGGGCCTGGAAGCGGCTGAACTGCAGGGCCAGCGGCACCGATGAGCCGGCGGTCGTTCCCAGCGTGCTGAGCTTCGCGTTCGAGAGCTCGCTGAGGAACTGGCCGGTCGCGTTGAAGCCGAGCCAGCTCGTCGCGCGGTATTCCGCGAACAGCGACGCGTCGATACGCGTGTCGGTGAACGGCTTCGCTCCCGGCGCCGCGAGCTTGACGCCATCGGAGGTCGTGTTGAGTGGCGCGGAGTAGCGGATCGCGGCGACGCCGGCATCGATGGACACGAAGAACCGCTGCGCGAACAGCGACGAGATCGTCACGTACCCGCGGTCGCGCTCGTAGAACGCGGTGAAGTACGAGCTGAGGAAGTCACGCGTGAATCCGAGCGCGAAAGACGACATCGTCGTCGACGCCGCCTGGCCTGCCTCGGGGGCGGAGCCGCCGAAGAAGTAGCGGATCTCGGCCTGGCCGATGACCGAGTCGAACTGCCCGACGTCGGCCTTGCTCGTGTCGTAGAAGCTGGCGCCCCAGCCCGCCATCGCCATCACGGAGAGACGATCGCTGAGCAGGCCGGCGAGTCCGACGCGCGTCCGCAGCGGGGTCGAGTTCGGCAGCCGCGATCCGTTCGAATAGCTCTGGAACTGCGCCGAGCCGTCATAGACGAGCGCGGTGCGCGGCAGGAACTTCCACCGCCCTCGCGTGTAGATCTCGTGCTTCACGTTGCTGAGGTAGCTGGCGGTGTTCTCTTCGAAATACGAGTTGCTGAACCCGTAGCCGAAGCGCCAGTCGAGAAGGCCTCCCGGACGCGTGTAGACGAACTCACCCGCGATCCGGTTCTCGTCGCGGTTCAACCCCGCCGTTCCGTCCGCGGAAAGCGACGGCTGAGCCGTGCGCGAGAAGGTGTCGAGGATGTTGAACCCGAGCGGCCGACCCGGCGCGATACCGAGCGCCAAGTCGGCGTTCACGCCGAAGTCTCGGTTCCGTTTGAGCTCGGCAGTGTTCGTCAGGTACTCGCTGTACGCGAGCGCCGCCCCGGCGCTGAAGCTGACCTTCGGCGGCTCGCCTCCGCGTCGGTCGGCCGTGAGCGTGCTTACCGTGAACGACGGCGTGACCCGCAGCTTGACGGTGCTCTGGAGCGCGCCGCCGCTTCCGTCGCTCGGTCGCTGGAAGAAGTTGCTGTCGTAGCCAGCTTCGGCCGCGATGCCTGGGTGCAGCTCGACATCACCCGAACGAATGCCCGAGCCCTCGGTGGACTGGCGATCTTTCAGCCAGACCTGAGCATTGGCAGCGGACGACAGGACGGTGATCGCGCTCGCGGTGCAAGCGAAGAGAAGGCGTTTCATGAGTCTCGCTCGGCGGAGGTGGACCCCTACGCTCCGCCCGAAATGGCGGCGCCGGATGTCGATGCGTTGACGACTACCACGGCGACGATCACTCGTTGCCCATCACAGGTATCCGCTCGCGGGGAGCGGCGGAACGACCACGATCTCGATCGGCGGGGGGGCGCCCGGATCGACGGGAGCAATGTTCGGATTCGCCGTGAACTGACGCGTGGTTTCGCCAGGGAAACCGAGCTCCTCGCCGATGCACTGGCTCGCCTCGGCGTCGAGCTGCTCGGCGCGCTGCCGCAGCACGTTCACCACCGCGAATTCGTGGTCTCGCTGCTCTCCGTCGTTGCGAGCGATCGCCGCGGCGAGCGAAGACTGGCGATCCTTCGCGCTCTTCATCGCGACCTCGATCTGCGAGAGCTTGTCGCTGAGGCACGTCGTCTTCACGACGTCCTTCTGGCGGCGCGCCTCGTCGAGCAGATGGCGGACGCGCCCACCAGAAGCCTGCAGCCGGGCGACGAGCGCATCCGCAGCCGCGGACTGCTCGTTCGGCGCGACCTTCGCTCCTGCCTTCACCTCAGGCGTCGGCGTCGTCTGCGCGGCTGCCGTTCCAAACGCCCCCGCAACCATGAGGGGCAGGGCGACCAGCCAGTTGCGCTTCAGTTTCATCCAGTCCTCCCGAATCGGTCACCAGGGTATGCAACGCTCTCGCCGATGTCAAAGCGGTTCGGGCGCCAATGGTAGGTCCGTTGCCCCTGTCCCCCCATCCATTCAGGCCAGCGCTCCCGAGGCACGGACGTTTCTCGTGACTGCGGCGGGGGGCTACCTTCTGTCCAGAATTACGAACGGGCACGATGCTGGCGAGGTCGCCTACATCGTGCCCGTTTCCTGCCGTCGGAGAATCGCTACGACTTCTTCGCCGCGAACACGGCCTTGACCGTGAAGGTCGCCGAGCCACCATCCGGGGCCGGGAAGGTCATCGAGTAGAACGTGCCTGCGACGCACGTTCCGAGGCTCGAGGGGCTACCGCCCGAACCGGACGCGCTCGTGACCTTGCCTTCGGCGTTGATGGAGACGGTCACGCTCACCGTGCCGCCCGCGTCGGGATCCGACTGAAGAGCTTTGTTGTAGCAACCTCGGAAGCGCCACTTGTTCTTCGCGACGACCGCGTCGGCGCCGGGCACGTTCGGGGCGGAGGTGGTCGCCTCGCTCTGCGTGATCGTGGGAACCGCGGGGCCCGCCACGACCGTCGGCGCAGGACCAGGCGTACCAGGGCCGCCGACCTTCGAGCCGCCCCGCGAGATGTCGGTGCCGCCCGGAAGTGCGCCCGGTGCACCCGGGCCACCGCCCGACTGCCCTCGAAGCCGAGGTCCGCCCATGGCGTCGACGCTGCTCGTGTCGCTGGCGACCTTGTCGACGTGATCGCCCGCGGCTGTGTCGCCCGACTTCAGCGTGCGACCGACCGCTGGCGCTTCGCCACCGGGACCGCCGAGCAACTGGAGCGCGAGCGTATCGGCCTGGCTCGACAGCGCGTCGGCCTTCGCCTCGCTCGCCTTGCCGGCGGCTTCCTTGGCGGCCGCGGCCGCCTCTGCCTTGCTCGGCGCCGGTCCCGTCTTCGCCACGGGCGCGTTCGCCTTCGGCTTGTCGTCCGTCTTGCCCTTGTCGTCGGCCTTGCCCTTGTCGTCGGCCTTCTCGTCGGGCTTCTTGTCTTCGAGCGGCGGCGGCGCGGGGTGCTCGCGCGTGCTCTGGATGAGCGAAGCCGTGTCGGCTTCCTCGTCGACGATCGGATCGAACCATTCGCTGTTCACGGCGCCGGCGAAGCCGAAGTGGAACAGGAACGAGAACGCCGCGATGATCGTGAAGCCCCAGTCGACCTGGGCAGCGAGGCCGCCCTTCACCGCGAGAGGCAGCTGCGGCTTCGGCTGGATCGGCGGCGGTGCGACGAACTGGAAGAGGAACGTCGTGTCGCCGAGCACGACCTTGCCGCGCGCCTCCTCCGTGAGCTTCAGCTGGCAGAACGCTCCGACCCGCTTCGCCAGGCCGCTCGCGCGGGCCTGAGCGACGTCCGTCACGCCGGCTGGCAGAGCGACACGACCCGTCATCGGATCGGAGAGGTTGAGTACGTAGTCGTTGCCGACGAGCTCGAACAACCGCATCGACTCCGGCACGTTCGTGCCCGAAGCCAGGAACATGTTCGTGTGGCTCGAGCCGATCGTGACGTGCGTCCGCTGCTTGATGACGCGCTCTTCGATGACGCGACCACCCTGCACCTTGCCGATGCGCAGGACCTTGGGCCCCGTCACCTGCGGCATGGCGCGCATCGCCATGGTCATCTGGCCGGGGCGATTACCTGCACCAGCCTGGGGAGCGCGCGGACCCGTGTTCGTGTTCATGCGGCCTCCGGGGGGAGCAGCTCCGGAATTCCGGTGAGACCGCCCCTCAGGCATCGGACCATGCACGCGACGGAAAGTTCCCGCCCACGGACCGAACCTTTCGGCAGGGTACACGGGCGACCGTCGCGGACGCAATGTACGTGAACGCTCATATCTCGGTGACCTCGGGGTAGCGGGCGGCCAGCGGAAGCATCAGCGCGTCGAGCTCCTCCAGGCGATCGCGTCTCAGCTGTCGTGAGATCCGGTGGCAGGCCGCGCACACGATGCCTCCGAGGACGGCAATCGCCGCCATCGAGAGGCCGCGCTCGACGACGTCCTGGAAGTAGGCGACCGGGCTCCCCGACACGTCGAGCATCGAGTGACCGAGCCCATCGCGCATCACGAGCGTCGCCGCGAGCAAGCCTCCCGTGGTCGCGAGCGAAGCGGCGACCCGCGGCGTTCGGGCGTCGTCCATCATCTCGCGCTCGATGTCGGCGACGGCCTCGGCCAACGCGAGCTTGCGCGCGAGGGGGGACTGCTCTGTCTCCTCGGCTTGCACGACCGTCGACACCAGCCGCTCGGCGACGCTCCCAGGGGCCGTCTCGCCGAGCGCGCGCGAGAGGCGAGGCAATTCCAGCGACGGATCGGCTTCCAACGCGGCTGCGAAGGCCGTCGCGTCCACGGCCCCGAGCGTGCGTACGAGCCGCAGCACCGTTCGCATCGCGATCGTGATCGGAACGGAGACGATGGCGAGGCCGAGAAGGAGGAGCAACAAGGTGCGCGGAGGCTCTCTCGAGCGACTCAGAAGGGCTCGCTCAGCAGCAGCCCTTCAATCTGTTTGTAGAAGTCCTGACGCAGCTTCGACAGCTCGATGTCCGGAAGGATCTTGCCGAGGTCGACGACGGCGCTCGGACGCATCGGGCGTGCGGTCACCGTGATGTTGATCTCCGCCGGCGCGCCCTTCGTCGCCTTCTCCGGCTCCGCGCCCTTCGGGCTCGACGCTGCCGCAGCGGGCTTTTGCTGAGCGTCCGCGCTCGCCGCCGAGCAGATCGCGACGATCGAGACGGCAGCCACGAGGAACCGACGGGCGAGTTTCATGGGAACCCTCTCAGAAGCTTGCTTTGATCTTGGGCGCGCTCGACGAAGGCGCAACCGGAGCTGCGCTGTTCGACGCGGCAGGCGCCGTCGGCTTGGCAGATGCGCTCGGCGCCGGAGGGGCCGCGCTCGGCTTCGGGGCCACGGACGCGCTCGGGGGCGGGGGCGGCGTTGCTGCGCTCGGCTTCGGCCCGGCCGACGCAGCGGGAGGAGGAGGCGTCGTCGCCGTCGGCTTCGGCGGAGGCGTCGGGCCGCCCTTCGGTGTGGTCCCGCCCGCGCCCGCGGCGCCCGCGGCCGCATTCCGGCGGGAGATCTGCGCCTGGCCGAGCAGATCGTCGATGTCGCTCGGCCAACTCGCGCCCTGTGAGGTGCCCTTCGCGGACTTGTACTGGTTGAAGAAGTCGATCGCCTTGTCGAGGCGAGGGACGTCCTGGAGCTTGTCGACGCCGGGGACCAAGAAGTACAGCAAGCCGAGGTCGTAATCGGCGAGCGCCTTGACGAGCGGCGAGGCGCCGGGGGCCGCGAGCACCCAGTTGTACGAAGCCTTCGCCAGCTCCCAGCCGAGCTTGTTGTCGGCGAAGCTCGAGAGCGCCTGCAGCCGATAGGCCTCGCCCAGCGCGAGTCGCGCCTCGGCGTTGCCCGGTGCGTACTTGACCGCGGTCTCCAGCGGACCGCGCGCGCCTTCGGCGTCGTTCGACTCGATGCGCAGCAGCCCGAGCTGCAGGTGCGCCTCGACCAGATCGGGCCTCGTCCGCGCGGCCTTCTCGAACCAGACCGCCGCGCCGGTGCGCTCGCCCGCCCGCTGGAAGATGATCGCGCGCAGCAGCTGCGCCTCGGCGTTGCCTGGCGCGCGCGGCGGGTTCTTCTTCGCCGGTTCGTTCTTGGCGCGCTCCTCGTCCGTCTGCTGACCATCGAGAATCGAGGACAACACGTACTGAGCCAGCGCGACGCGCCCCGCGCGGAAGTGATCGCGCGCGATGAGCACCATCGCCGGCTCGTACTTCCCTTCGAGCGTCAGCGCGTTCTGCGCCAGGCTCTGCGCCGTGCTGCTGTCGCCCTTGAGCGACTTGATCTCTGCCAGCGCCGTCATGATCCCGAACGCCTTCGGGAACTTCTTGTCCTGCTCGTCGAGGAACGCCTCGGCTTCGGCGCGCGAGCCCGAGCGATAGAGGAGGTAGCCGTAGGCAGTGACGGCCGCCTCGTAATTCGGGTTGAGCTTGTAGGCCTCTCGGTAGTGCTCGAGCGCGTCGCTCGTCTTGCCGAGATGCTCGAGCACGAGCGCGATTCCGTAGTGGGCGACGTACCCCTTGGCGTCGATCGACAGCGCGCTCTGGAACGACTGCTGCGCTGCTACCAGCTCGCCCTTGAGGTACTGCTGGTAGCCCTGCTCGTACGCGCTCTTGAAGTCGGCGCTCGAGCCTGCCGCGGTCTCGGTCGGCGTCGGCGGCGGCGGCGGCGCTTCCGCCGTCACCGTGTCGGTGCGCGCACGATCGGCTTCGGGGACCTCGGCGGTCGCGGAAGCGCTCGCTTCAGGCTTCACCTCTCTGGCTGGCGTGCGCGGACCGCACGCCGGGCTGAAGGCCAAGGGCAAGCTGACGGCCGCGGTCCACGCCATCGCCGTGATGAACGTGCGGTTCGGTCTCGTCGTCGACATCGCTCAGCCCCCCTTCGCGGCGGGCGCCGTGGGGCCCGGCGGAATGGGCGTGTCGACGGTCGGCGGCGGCGAGGAGGCGGCACCCGGGCGCGCTTGCTTGAACATCTGATCGACGTAGTTGAAGGGCTTCGGGTAGGCGCTCTGCCACTCCTTGAGCTCCGGACCCGCGTTCGGCGTCAGGTACTCCCGGAGCTTCACGTCGGTGAGCAGGTCGGTGTAGTACGCGAGCCGCTGGACGGCCTTCACCACTCTGTCGTCCTTCACGCCGAATTCCTTGCCGCGCAAGTAGCCGGCCGCGTAGCGCTGCGTGAGGCGCAGCTCCATGTCGTGCACGTACCCCTCGCGTGCGGCGGTCCACTTCTTCGATTGGACCTTGCGCGCCTCGTCCATCTTGTCGAGGGTGGTCTGGCATCGGGCCTTCGCCGCCTCGCTCGAGTTGTCGTCCTCGAGGACCTTGCGGCACCCCTCCTCGACGGTGGCGATCTTCTTCTCCGTGACGGGGTCGATCGCCTGGATCTTCCCCTTGACCAGCGCCGTGCGGTGCTGGTCGTAGAGCGTGCCTTCGCGCGCGAGGATCACGGGGAGATAGCGCCGCGACTGATAGAGCGCGCGGATGCGCTCGAGCTCGACGAAGAGCTTCTCGCGCTTGTCGATGTCCTTATCCATCTTCTTGATCACGTCGTCGGCCGAGCCGTCGTAGCTCAGTCGCGGCGCCTGACCGGTCGGCGTGTCCCACTCCTTCTCGATCTGCTCGTTGACGAAGAAGTAGTCTGCCTCGGCGCCGAAGTCGGCCAGCTGCGTGCCGTCGGTCCCCGAGCTGCCGTCGGCCTTCTTGGTGGCGTCGTGCTGCGCCTTGAAGGTCGCGATGGTCTTCTTGTACCAGTCGCGGAAGGCCTGATCGCCCGCGGCCTTGCGGATGAACGCGACCTGCCAGGCGGCCTCGATCGCGTACGCGCGTGCGCCGGTGTTGTTCTCGTACTTGCGGTGGAAGCCTTCGAGCGCCGTGGTCGCGCGCGTGCGCTGGGTGCCGTCGCTCTGGGCCTGCTTCCACTGGTTCCACTCGAACTCCGCGATGACCCAGTCCATCTCGACGATCTCGGCAGGGCCGGGCTTCAGCGAGAGGTAGCGGGTGTACGCGTCGAGCATCTCCTTGCGGTTGCCGAGGTTCGCCTGGAGCACGATGGCGTTTGCGGCGTTGTCGCGACGGTCCCCCTCGGGGATCAGCGTGCGGCCCGCCATCTCGTCGTAGTGCTTGGCGGCCTTCTCGTAGTCGAACGCCTGTACGTACGTGCGGCCGAGCTCGGCGAGCGCTTCGTTCGTGTACTTGTTCCGGCGCTCGAACTCTTCCGGATCTTTCTTCTGCGGCTTGCCGTCGATCGTCCCGCCGTCGCGGTATGCGATCAGATCGGCTTCCTTGCCGTAGTTCTTCAGGAAGCTCTTATAGACCTCGGCGGCCTTCTGGTAGTCGTTGATCTGCTTGTAGCAGTCGGCCGACAGGATCGCGCCGCGCGGAGCCGACGGGCTCTTGGGGGCTCGGTTGAGCGCCAGCGAGTACTTCGCAGCGGCGAGCTCGAACTTCTCCTTGCGGAGCTTCGGGTCCGTCTCCTTCTTCGCCGCCTCGTAGGCCTCGTCGGCCTGCGAGTAGAGCGCGCTGATCTCCGCCGGATCGGCGATGTCCTTCTCTTGCTGCTTCTGCTCGGTCGTGATGGCGCACGACTTCTTCTTCGCCTCGTCGACGAGCACGAGGACGCGCTTCGCGTCGCCCTGCTTCTTCGCCATCATGACGAGCGTGTACCAAGCCTTGAAGCCTTCGTCGTCCTTGCCGCAGTGGGTGGCGCGGAGCTTCTCGTAGCGCTCGGTCGCCTCCTCGAAGCGGCCGTAGCGATACAGGACGTTGGCGTTCTGCTCTTCGTAGGCGTCGGATCGATTGCCCTGATCGAGCGCCTTGGGCACGCGGGCGATGTACTCCTCGCGCTCGCGCATCGCGCGGACGACCGCGTCGGGAACCTCGCGGATCCAGAGCCGCTCTTCCTGGCGGCTCTCGATGTCGTCCTGCGAGCGGCACGCGTCGCGCGGCTCCGTCGTCGGACCGAGCACCTTCTCGTTGCCGGATCCCGTCTGGCAGCCCGACTTCATGTAGAGGTCGAACTGCTCCTGCTCGAGCTGTCCGACGACGTCGACCGCGTTGGCCGCGGCGTAGAAGAGGTACTTGTCGTCGAGGTTCGAGTCGCGGACCTCGACCGACGCCGCGCGTGCCGACTCGACGGACTTGGGATCGAGGGGCTTGCCCAGGAGCCGGTCGACCATCACGAGGTTCACGCGCGCATCCGAGATGAAGTACTTCGAGTCGTACGCGTCCGAGGCGTCGGGATCGACGCCGAGGTACGTCTCCCACCCCTTGGCGGCGAGCTCGTATTCGTCACGCGACTTCTGCAGCGAGTTGAGGACCTTGAGATGTCGCTCGGGCGACAGCTGCTCGATCGCATCGCGCTCCAGCGGCATGCGTGGATCGACGCCGGCCGCGGCCTTCGCCTCGTTGAAGTAGTTACGCCCGTTCTGCGTGTGCTGCCCCGCGGCGTTCTTCGCCCCCTCGTTCATGAGCGCTTCGGCGGCGCGGATGGCGTCCGGGTTGTTCTTGTTGCACTCGGTCCAGGGCGTCTTGCCGACGTAGTCGACGAGCTTGGTGCGCGCGTTGAGCGCCTTGGACTCGTATTCCCGCTTCTTGGACTGATCGAGCGTCTTACGGGCCTGCTGCTCGTACAGCTTCGCGATGCTGTCCTGGAACTTCGGCGCCTCTGGATCGCACGGCCACTTCTTGATGATCAGCTCGTAGGCCTCGATGGCGTCGAGCATGACCTCGTCGCTCTCGAACTCCGACGCGAGCGCCTTGTACACGCGGGGCGTCCAGACCTTGCCCTGCGGGACGATCTCTTCCTTCTGCACGCGGTCGAGCGCGATTCGCAGCTTCCCCTCGAGCTCGTCGCCCTGGGCCACGTCGAAGACGTCCTCGCGCTGGACGTAGGGCTCGTTCGAGCCGGGGCCGTCCATGTCGAGGTAGGTGAGCGACGACGCTATGTAGTCGTAGGCGTCCTGGCGCATCTGGGCGCGAACGTCGGCGCCGATCTCCGAGTCGCCGGCCTTCTCGTGCTGGTCGAACCAGTCGAGAAGCTGCAGGAACTCCTTGCGCGAGGTCGTGTAGCGCTGCTGCTTGAAGTACGTCCAGGCGAGCTTGTAGATGGTGTAGACCTGGACGGTCTGCGAGCTCGTGTCGAGCGCGTGTCGGTATGCGCTCTCCGCGCGGTTGTACTGGTACGGCGAGGCGCCGAAGTACCCCGTGGCCTCCGAGTTCTCGTCGCCGTGGCCGTAGTGGTACTCGCCCATGCGCCACCACGTCTGCGCGATGTACGACTGCTCTTCGCCGGTCTCGGTGACCTTGCCGCCGAGGGCCGTGCAATCGGTCGGATACGGCTCCTTGTAGCTGTCCTCGTCGTCCGAGAGGTCGACGGCGCCCTTCTTCCCCGCCGCGGCCGGGCGCTTCGCCTTCGCCTTGAGCAGGTCGGGGTCGTGGCGGAGCCGCCAGCCGAAGGGCGGATCGCCGTTCCCCCAGTACTTGTAGTCGTGGTCCTGCGGGAGCGGCGGGATGCCGTCCTTCCACTTCTTGCGGTCCTTCTCCTCGGCCGCGTCTCTGGGCGCGGGGAGGGGATACGCGTAGTGGTTCGAGCAGACCATCGCGCGCCAGACCCACTGCGATTCCTCCGCGCGGCCGGTGTCGGCGAGCAGCGAGCCGAGGAAGAAGTGGACCGCGCCCAGGTTGCGGTAGCCCGGGAACTTGACGATGACGTCGCGGTAGAGGCGCTCCGCCGGCTCCATCGCGGCGAGGAGCTTGGTCGGGTAGTCGTCCGAGGTCGGATCGAGAGTTTCCTCGGCCTCCTCCTGGAACAACGCCGCCAACCGGAACATGGCGTCCGGCGTGTGGTCGGGGTCGTCCGGGTACTTCCCGATGAAGGCCTTCAGGCGCTTGATCGTGTCCTGCCGCGCCTTGACGATCTCGTCTTCGTCGCGTCGGATGTTCTCCGACATCGGGCCCAGCCGCGCCTTCTTCTTGGCCTCGAAGCGCTGGCGGATGATCTGGTTGAGCGCCTGCGCGTATCCCGCGGCGCCCTTGTGATAGCGGTCGGCCTCCTTGGTGAGGTCGCGCAACGCGCCGTCTTGCTCGGGCGAAACGGGCGGAAGGCTCGACGTCTTCGCGGCGACGGCGGGCGCGGCCGAGGCGGTCGGGGCCGCGCTCGCGCTGCCCATCACCCGTGCCGGCCACGGCTTGGTGGCGACGACGACGGGCAAACCCGGCCCCTTCGTGTTCAGGACCGTCACCGCGCCGGGCGGCAGGGCCGAGCCGAACGTCGGCGGCGGGATGTCCGCGTACGTCGTGGCGGGCGCCGCTGGCTTGCCGGCCGACGCCGAGCCCTTTCCCGCCGGCTTCGGCGGGGGCCGTTGCTGCGAGGAGGCAGCGGTTGCGAGGAAGAGACCTGCCGCCACGAGACCGATCGCGCTCGCGGCACGCAGGACCTTCCGACCGAAGAGATCGGACTCTGGGAAAGCTCGCTTCAGCACTGCGACCTCACTCGATGCCGATGGAGCCGTCGCTCTTGATCTGCTTCATCTCGTCATCCAGCAGGCGTTCCTGCTCGATGTACTCGCGCTTGCGGTCGCGCACGATGGCCTTGCGCACCTCGCGCTCCTTCCAGGCTTGGTCGACGATGCCGACTTCGGCCCGCATCATGTAGTCGCCGAGCTTCTTGCGCACGGCCTCGAGATTCTGCTTCGCGACCTTGCCGACGACGTCGCGCGCCTCGGAGTCGAAGGCCGCGAGCTCCTTCTTGTAGCCGTCGAGCGCAGCCTGCTCGGCGTCGAGCGTCTTCTGCAGCTTGTCGACCGTCTCGAAGACCTGCGTGTCGAGCGCCGACTTCTGCTTCTCGAGCTTCTCTTCGACCTGTCGCGCGCGCGCGAGCGTCGGCTCCGCGTTGGTCGCGTAGGTCGCCGCCGTCCCCCCGAGGTTCTGGCGCACCAAGCGCACTTCCTTCTCGAGGATGTCGCGGTAGTTCTTGCGGCGTTCCTCGTCGGTCTTCGAGCGGTCGTCGCCGGTGCCGGACTGGACGCGGCCGCGCTCCACGAGGTCGCGGAGATCCTGGGCTTCCTTCTTGAAGGCGACGATGTCCTTCTGGCCCTCGTCCAGCTGCTGCTCGTACTCGCGCACCTTCGCGGGCTCGAGCGGCTTGCCCTGATCGTTCTGCCGCGTCTTCACGTACTTGCGGAGCGCATTGATCTGCGCCTGCAGCATGTCGATCTCGATGTTGCGCTGCTGGAGCTGCTGCGAGATCGCGCGCCACTGGCCGTTCGCCTCGTCTTCGCGCTTCTGGAACGCGTCGGCGTCCTTCGGCAGCAGCGCGATTTCCCCCTCGAGGCGCTTGCGCGCCTCGCGCGCTTGCTCGAGCTCGGGCCACTTGGAGACGTCCGGCGGCTCGACGTCGTCGAGCCCCTGCGCGACGTCCGAACGCGAGCTCGCCACCCGGTTGAGCAGGCCGATCAGCCCTTCGTAGGCCGCCTTGGCCTCGGGGAAGGCGCGGATCTGATCCGAGCCCTTCACCACGGCCTGCAGCTTGTCGAGCATCGCCTGCGACTGCTGGAGGAGCTCCTTCGTCTGCTGCACGCTCTCGACGACGTTGAACGCGAGCGCGCCGTCCTGCCCTTGCTTCGCCCACTTGATGACGAGCGGCGGGAGCGAGTCGGGGCCGTCCAACGCGTCCATCGTCGGTGCCGTCAGGCGGTCGTAGTAGTCGCCTGGCGTGCGATCGACCTTGAGGTAGTCGTCGATGCGCTTGTGCAGCGGATCGATCTCGTTGCGGACGTTCTCGTAGGACGCGAGCGCCTTCTTGAACTCGGCCTTCCGAAGCTGGATGTCGGCCTTGAGCAGCTCGCCTTCGATCGCGTGCGGACTGTCCGGGCTGGATAGCTCGAGGAGGTCGAGCGCGCGGGTCGCCTTCTCCTGGTCCTCCAGGCGGACGTACACCCAGGCAATCTCGTAGAGCATCGTGTCGAAGTGCTTCGACGTGCGGTCGACGTGCTCGTACGCCAGCACCGACTGATCGAGCTGGTCCATCTCGTAGAACAGCCGACCGATCGCGATCCAGGAGAGGTCGACGACCTCCTTGTGGTCATCGGTGTCGCCGGGGAGATCGGTGACCTTTTTGAACGCGTCGATCGCAGGGTTGAACTTCTTCGGCTGCGCCTGCTTGATCGCGATGACGCCCAGCAGGAAGCGCGCCTGGTGCTGGAAGCCGCCGTCGGGGCCGACCTGGCCGAGCGTCGCCTTCGACGCGTCGAGGTCGCCCTTGAAAAACAGCATCTTCCCCTTCGCGTAGAGGACGACGGAGTCGACGTCCCCTGGCGCGAGCTTGCCGATTCGGCCGAGCACGTCCTCGGACACCTTCGGCTCGGTGGGGTCTTCGACGCGGACGACGATGTCGACGAGGCGCGCGACGGCACGCGAGGCGTACGGCTTGAACTCCGGCAGGCTCGCCCCGTCGGCGATCTGGCGGAACTTCGTTCGAGCGGAGAGGTAGTCGTGGATCGCGTAGAAGGCCTCGCCGTTGCGGAAGACCGCCTCGGCGTAGGCGCGCCGGTTCGTGGAGTACTTCTCCTCGACCTGAGAGAAGACGAGGATCGCGCGCTGGTAGTCTCGAAGGCGCACCAGCAGCTCGCCGTCGGCCAGCATCTGCTCGGCCGAGCGGAACTCGATGCCGGACTTCCCCTTCAGGCTCAGCACGCCTGGCAGGTCGCGCTCGATGCCATCGAGCTCAGCGGAGGCCGTTCCGAGGGCGTCCTTCGACGAGAGCTTCGCGGCCGCGACACCCTCGTGCGACAGCAGGGGGACGGCGCCAGCGGCCAGAGCGAGCGCCAGCAGCAGTGCGCGCGCTGGGGCCGCGGCTCGCCTCCGCCGGAGAGCGGGACGGGGGCTCATGTCACTTCTTCCCACCGGATCCGACACCGACCTGGACCTTCTCGACGAAGCGCACGGCCGGGCGCTCCTCGAGCGGCGTGGTCGGACCGCCCTGCTCGTAGCCCACCACCCGGAGCTGGAGCGTCTTGCCCTCGATAGCCGTGAAGGAACGGCTCGAGCGGACCTCGAACTTGTAGCCCTTCAGGTACGAGAAGATTCCGTAGCCGTTCCCCTGGTACTCGAGGAGCACCTGGACGGTGTGGTCGCCCGGCTGCACGAGCTCGGCGTAGAGCGGGATCTCCTTCTGGTCGCCGATCTGGTCGCGCTCGTCGGTCTTCGTGGCGAGCGGGGCGCCGTCGTACAGCGCCACGATGCGGCGAAGTCGGAACGCGCTCGACATGTCGTTCTCGAAGACGATCTCGGCGCGCGCCGCGGCGGTGACACCGGAGATGATCGACTCCGAGAGCAACGCGAGCCGCGTGTGGCTCCGGCGGATGCGCTCTTTGAGGTCGTTGATGCGCTGCTCGAGATCGCGCAGCCGCACGGTGTAGCTCTGCGAGTCGAGCGTGCCGCCTGTGGTGCCCGCCGGGACGGAGGGGGTCGCGCTCGCGATCGGCGCGGCGGCGGTGGTGGAAGCAGCCGGCGCGGCAGAGCTCGCCGCGGGGGCCGCGGTGGTCGCCGCGGGCGCTGCCTTGGTCCCCTGCGCGGACGCCACCAACGGCGCCAGCAACATCGAACCCAACACGACGGGCATCGCCCAGCTGGCGAGGCGGAAGCCAAGGCGCTCGCGCGTGTAGCCATTCGGCTCGGACTGACGCGAAACGTTCCCAGTCGACGAAGTGCGTGACATTCCGTGGGCCCCCTTTGCCGCGGCTCGCTTCGATGGCGTCGCGGGCGAGGTGTGGTTCGAGTGTAGCCCTACCATACCGAGGTGTGCCGCGTCGCGCGACGAAACAGACACGGAGGCGGTCGGTTGCCGCCGCCTCATCGGTCGGGGTATAGCTCGACGCTGAACGAGCGGCAACGCTGCGATCGATCGCAAGCACGCGACCCGATTGCCTTTTCCTGGGCTCACGTGCGATCGATCAAATCGGAGGGGCTCGTGCGCTCGCCCGAGACGGTCATCCAGACACGGCGGTGGACTCGCAAACGGACTCCTGGAGGCAATCCGGGTAGATCCTCGCCGGGTCTCGCGCGTCTGGTTCAACGTGGACGAGAGACCCCCGGCCGGCGCCCTTGGTTCCGCGGAGCACCCGCGTGACCGACCCCCTCGCGCGCGAGCCCGACGAGTCGCTGCTCGCCCGCTATCGGCGTGGCGACACCAGCGTCTTCAAAGAGCTCGTCCGGCGCCATCAGCGGGGCCTCTTCAACTTCGCCCTGCGTCAGGTGCACGCGCCGTCGACCGCCGAGGACATCGTCCAGGAGGTATTCGTTCGCGTCGTACAGAACGTCGAGAGCTTCAAGGAAGAGGCGCGCTTCGCGACCTGGGCCTACACGATCGCCAGGAATCTCTGCATCGATCATCTGCGAAAGCGCGTGCACCGGCGCCACGCTTCGCTCGACGCGCCGGCGGGGCCCGACAGCAGCGACGCGCCGCTGGTCGAGAGGGTCGCGGGCGGCACGGACGAGGCGGCCGACCGAGCGGCCATCGGGCGGCAGCTCGGCACCCACATCGCCGCCGCCGTGGAGAGGCTCCCGGACGATCAGCGTGAGGTCTTCCTGCTGCGCCATCTGGGCGAGCTCGCCTTCAAGGAGATCGCCGAGATCGTGGGCACGAACGAGAACACGGTGAAATCTCGCATGCGCTACGCGCTCGAGCGGCTGCAAGCGGCGCTCGCCGAGTACGAGGACTACGCCAGGGTGACGCGGTAGCGGGAGCCAGTGGCGGTACGAAGGAAACCGGAAGGAGAGGGGAGCCGACGTGGACTGCGAGAAGCTCGATGAGATGGCGATGGAGCTCGTCTACGACGAGCTCGACGCGCGCGCTGCGGAGGAGGCCCGCCTCCACCTCCTCGGTTGCACGCGCTGCGCCGCCGTCGTCGAGCGCCTCCGTGGCGGTCTCCGCGCCGCCGAGGCCCTGCCGCTCGAGGCGCCTTCGAGCCTGCTGGAGGCACGAATTCTGGCCGCGTCGTCCGCGGCGCGGCCGCCCGTGCCGTGGCACCGTCGCGCCTCGCGCGCGATGGCGGTCGCCGGCGCCTGGGCGATGCGTCCGCAGGTCGCCATGGCGGCGGTGGTCGTGCTCATGATCGGCACCTCTGCGGTCCTGCTTCGGCGCTCGTCGCCTACGGCCGCACAGCGGACGAAGGTGACCGACGAAGGGACGCCGATCGCGACGCTCGAGCAGCCGGCCGAGGGGGCTCCTGCGGTCGCCGGTGCGCGTCCGGGCAGCCCCGCGAAGGGCGACTCGCTCGGCGGGCTCGGCGACGGCAAGAAGAAGCAGAAGGCCGAGGCCGAGGCAGACGAGCGTCGCGGCGAGGCGGCGCCGAGCGACCAAGGGGCCGCGCTCGAGGAGAAGGTGGCGGCCCGCTCGCTGGCGAAGGGGGCGACGGACTCGGTCGCGGGGGACGGACCGACCGCGGCGCCTCCGAGTGCCGCCGCATCCGCGAACGGCGCGGGCGCGAGCGCCGGCAGCTACGACGACGCGATGACCGCGTACAAGGCGAGCCGGTGGGAGGACGCACAGCGCGGGTTCGACGGCTCGGCGAGCGCGGGGGTGAAGCCGTCGTCGTCGCTCCTGTACGCCGCGCGCAGCCTCCGAGCCCAAGGGAAGTGCGCCGACGCCCTCGTGCGCTTCCGCAAGGTCGTCGACGGCTATCCCGGGACGGTCGACGCCGCGAACGCCGCCCTGGAAGGGGGCGAGTGCGCGCGCACCAATGGCGACACCGCCTCCGCGCGCTCACTCTTCGAGAAGGCGAAGGAGAACGCCGCCACGCGCGCCCGCGCGGAGTCGGCCCTCGCCTCGCTCGACGCGCCCAAGGCCAAGGTCGCGGGGCCGACGGCGACGACGCTCGCGCCTGCCAAGCCGGCGGAGGCGAAGCCGTCGAACTCGACGACGATCGGCCAGTAGCGCCGGCCGTCGCGCGGGTGCGACCTCGCCCGATCGCCCCTCGACCGCGGTGCTTGCTGCGCGATAACGTTCCTCCATGCGTTCTCTCCGCGGGCTTCGCGGCGCGGCCCTCGCGTCGGTCGCCGCCACCATCGCGACCTCGTCGGCCTGCTCGAGCAACCCGCGCGGCGCCCCCGCGGCGATCGAGCTGCACTTCGCCGTGCCCCAGGCGCTCCTCGACGTCGACTCGGTCGTGCTCCGCGTGTTCGACGCGAACGACGTCGGGTGTGACGGTCCCGCGCTCTCCGGGGCGGCGCCCGACGCGAAGGTCCTCGACCTGCCGCTCACGCGCTGCCCGGACGGCGTGAAGTGGTGCGGACAGGCGACGCTCACGCAGGACCCGAACCGCAACCTGACCTGGTACGTCGAGGGGGCGGCCGCTGGCGGGCTCCAGTTCACCGGCTGCACGCAGCTCGCCGTGAGCCAGGACCCGCAGCCCGTCTCGATCACGGTGCAGAAGTACATCCCGGGGCACACCTGCGGCGACGGCGTGCTCGTGCCGCCGAAGACCTGCGAGGGGGCCGCCGACGAGGCCTGCGACGGCGCGTGCCAGACGAAGGAGGAGATCCTCTCGAACGGGACGCTCGCCGATGGCTACGCGCGCGGCAACGTCGGCCACAAGACCGGCATCTCGACCGGCTTCTTCGACGACGGGAAGTTCTACGCGACGTGGGCGGACGCCGTGCAGGCCGGCGGCGGCGACAACGCGGGCGAAGTGACCATCCGGCGCATGACGTCGACGCTGCAGATCGACGGCACGGCGGTGCTGCAGAAGGAGATCCGGCTGCAGACGGTCGGAAATTTCTCGACGAGCGCCCAGAAGACGCGCAGCGGGCCGCAGGACTACCCGTCGTGGGCGGAGGTCGAGTCGTCGAGCCTGCTCTTCGTGTTCATGCGCGAGCCGGTGGGCGACACGGCCTGGCACGTCTACGCGTCGCTCCAGTCGAAGAACCTCGCAGCGAACGCGGCGGACGTGCAGATCAGCGGCACGGCGAGCGCGACCTCGCCGCACGTCGCCGGCGCGAGCAACGGCGACGCGCTGATCGTGTTCCTCGAGTCCAGCGCGCTCCGGTCGGTGCTCCGCAAGTCCGGGGGCGCGCTCTCCGCGACGCAGACGCTCGCTCCCACGGGCGTCTTCGGCGCGCCGCGCGTGGCGTGGGTCGGCGGCGATTTCGTCGTCGTCTGGAGCGATGGCGACGACGTGCAGATGCGGCGCGTCGGGGCCGACGGAACACCCAAGGGCGCGGCCACGGTCGTCAACGCGAGCCGCAAGGCGGGCAAGCAGGACCAGCCCGACGTCGCCGGCTTCGCGACGGGCGAGTTCCTGGTCGCGTTCCGCGATGGCGCGGGCGACGTCGGCGCGGACATCCGCGTGCAGAAGTTCGACAAGCTCGGCGCGGCGACCGGCTCCGAGATCGGCGCCGTCACGAACGACCTCGTGAAGGCGGGCGATCAGGCCACGCCCGCGGTCGCGGTCGGCCAGAATTCCAAGGGGCAACGATTCTACGTCGTCGTCTGGATCGAGCCTGGAACGCAGCAGATCCAGGGGCGCTTCGTGAACGCCGATGGCGACGGCTACCTCGGCAGCTCGGTCAACGGTCGCACCGACGAGTTCTCGATCGGCCTCGCGCCCGCGCCGCGCAGCTGGCCCGCGGTCTCCGTCGGCGGGCAGGCGCCGGGCTACGTCGTGGTGAGCTGGTCCGACGACAGCGCCGGAGACGTCGCTGCCGCCGACGATCGCGTGCGGCTCCGACGGCTGCCGCTCCCTGCCGAGTTCTGAGCGCGGCGTCGCGACGCCGGGGCGGAGTCGCGACCGCCGCGGGTGCTCTTCGGGGCGCCACGCGCCAGCGTGCGCACGGCGCGCGAGGCACGGCGTCCGCAGCTCCGACAGTCCTTTGCCGCTGCGTCAGGGGCGCACGTACGCGATGGTGTGGATGACCTCGACCAGCCGCTCGCGGTCGTCGGCGACGAGGTCGACGAAGCGGATGCCCATTCCGGGGTTGCGGCTGTGCAGCACGTCCTCGTTCACCCAGGCGACCTCGCCAGGCAAGTCGAACGCCGGGCCGCCGTCGGGTGAGAAGCTGAGACGCACGCAGGTGCCCACCGCGAGTGGCACATCGGTGCGGACGAAGAGCCCGAGCGCGCTGACGTTGGTGATGCACGCGTAGAGGAAGGTCTCCTCGCTGCGGCAGTCGACCGACCAAGAGACCTCGACGCGCTCTTCCGCGCGCCGGCTCGCCAGCGGATCCGGCATCGACATGCGCTGTACGCGTTCCGCGGCGTGTTGGCAAAGCGCCGCGGAACGCTCACTTCACGGGGATCGTCCCGAGCACCAGCCGCGCGCCCTCGGACTCCTGCCCGGCGTCGGGGCCGGACAGCAGCTTCATTCGCGAGTTGCCGGAGAAGAAGCCGGTCAGGATCATGATCGGCGAGCCCGAGCGCATGTTGGGCTCGAGGTTGAAGTCGCTGTCGTCGACGATGACGTCGCCGGGAAGCCAGGCGTCGAGCGGGTACTTGCCGGCGAGCGGCGCGTGGTCCGAGGTCTTGCGCGCCGTGGCCGTGCCAGGCTGCTCGACGTGGATGAAGATCTGCCAGCCGCCGGTCACCTTGCCGGTGACCTTGTAGATCAGCCGCAGCTTCACCTTCTGGCCGGAGCTCACGCTGGTGACCGGCTTGTCGGTGCCATCGAGGAGATCCCAGCCGACGCACTGCAGGTTGCCGTCGATGTCGCAACGGAGCGCGTGGGACGGAACGCAGATGGCGCCGTTCTCGGTGCCGCAGTTCTCGGTCGCCGTCGGCGGGCCCGAGAGGACCATGCGCTCGAGCGGGTTCTCGTTGCGCGCGCCGAAGAGCCCGTTGGCGGCGAGGAGCACCTGCGCCGAGCGACCGTCGAGGATCGGGAGATTGGTTCGCGGGGTCGCGGTCGTGCGCCACAGGCGGTTCAGATCCGCGAGGCTCTCGCTGCGCAGCGCCAGGAACTTCCGGTCGGCCTTGCCGTCGAGCAGCCAGTCGTAGGCCTGCCGCGGATCCCCCAGCACGACGGGGCTCGCGCCCGCGAGGTCGTACGCGGCGGTGCGCGGGTTCACCCCGAGCAGCCCGATCGGCGCGCCGGGGCCCGCTTTGCGGTAGGTCTCGAAGACCCCCTTCGGCGAGAACTGGTTGGCGACGGCCGGCATCACGCCGAAGCTCCAGATCCCCGCAGCCGTGAGCCCTCCGACGGCGATGGTCGCGACGCGCTGGCGCTTCAGGTTCCGGAACGCGTCGCGGCCGTAGACGAAGAGCACGTAGCCCACGTACGCCGCGACGATCGCGACGAGCACGAGCCACCATAGGTTCACCGCGACGTCGCGCTGCTGGGCGTTGAGGGCCTGCAGCTGCGGCACGTGCTTGCGAAGCGCCTTCTTGAAGACGATCACGCCGACCACGAGCGCGCAGGCTTCGAAGCTCGCGATCAGCAGGATCAGCAGCCCGTGCAGGGGGTGGTTCCAGGCGCGCAGCGCGAGATCGATCGGCTTGCGGAGCGCGCCGCGCGGCGTCCAGCCCGGCTTCGGGTCGTCGTCGATCCACACGAAGAAGATCGGCAACAGGAAGAGCGCGGCGGCGACGGCGAGCGTGAGCTTCAGGCGGAGGCGGAGCTCGTCGGGGGCAGAGACGCCGTAGAGGCCGTACGGCTCGAGGATGGGCGCGGTCGCGAGCTCGACCGGCGCCTTCGCCAGATCCTCGAACGAGAAGTCGTTGAGGACCAGGACGGCGAGCACCGCAGTGCCGATGCCGATCGCGAGAGAGCCGGAGGGCGCGCGCTCGATGTCGCGCAGCACCAGGCCGATCACGATCGCGAGGGCCATCGGACCCGCGAACGGCGCGAGGCCGAAGCGAGGGGCGAGGAGCGTCTGGGCGCCGAAGACGATGGCGGCCGCGGCGAGCGCCGCGACGCGGAGGTCTACCTCGCGATCGACGGCCGAGCGCGGCGAGGTCGCGGGACGGGCGAGGGCGCGTCCGAGCGCGAACGGGAAGAAGCAGCTCCACGGGAAGACGCCGTGGGCGATCTGACGCACGAGCAGATCGAAGGTGGGGAACTTGCGCGTCGGGGCGAGGGCCGCGCCGAGCGCCGCGTAGTAGCGCGACTCTTCGGCCAGCGTCGCGATCGCGATCCCCTCGGCGAGGCCGAAGGCTCCCACGCCGAGCGCCGCGCCCGCGACGCCGCGCTCCACGCGCTCGTCGAGCGTGCCGGGCAGCAGGGCGAGCACCGACCCGCCGATCAGCGCCGCCGCGATCGCGCCGCGGATCGTCCAGATCGACAGGACCGCGTGCGCCGCGGCGGGGGCGGTGGCGGCGATCTCCTTGGGGCCGACCCATGCGCCGAACGCGGCGCAGGCGGCGAGCGCGAGCACGCCCACGAGCACGCGCAGCGGAGCGCGCGCGTCCTTCGAGCGGAGCGTGTTGGCGTTTCGAAGGAGCCACGTCAGGCCGACGGCGAGCGGGGCCGCAGCGCCTACCGAGACGCCGCGCGCGCCCATGCACGCCGCCACTCCGAACGCGCCGAGCACTGCCCAGGGGGTGCGCGCGGCCCAGCCGACCGAGGCGCCGTCATCGCCGCGGTCGAAGACCGCGACGGCGAGCCCCCCGAGCGCGACCGCGAAGGCGCCCATCGTCGCGGCGTCGCCGAGCACGAGACGCCCCTGCACGAGCACCATCGGCATGGTCGCGAAGACGGCGCCCGTGTAGAGGCCCGCGCGCGCGTCCACGAGGCGACCCACCGCGAGCGTCGCGACGATCGCGCCGACGAGGATCCACATCGCGAGCGGGATGCGCCCCGCCGACTCGGTCACGCCGAACATCCGGAAACCGAGCGCGACGGTCTGGACCATCACGGCGGAGCGGACGTCACCCGCGCGTCCAGCCGAGTCGACGCCGCAGGCGGAGAGCTCGAACTTGCCCGCCGACGCGGCGCGCCGACAGCCGAGGTCCGCGAGCGTGAGCTCGTAGGGATCCCAGATGCCGAGCTGGGTGATGCCGCGGAAGAGCAAGAAGCCCGCGATCAGGAGCACGGCGCCCGCTGCGATCAGCAGCTTGCGCGAGCTGCGCGGCGGCGCCGGCTCACCCGCGACGACCTCGCGCTCGGGCGGTGCCGGCGGCTCGGCGTCCGCGGGCTTGGACGGCGGGGGGAGCTCGCGCGCCTCCTCGTCGTTCGGGGAAGAGGGCTCCGGCGGTGCGGCAGGCTGTTCGCTATCGGCGTCCACGGCCCGCGGAACCTAGCAGGACGGCACGCCTCCGGAGCGGGAAATTTGCCGGAAATTTGGCGGTCGTACGCGACCCATGGCGTGCGCGTCCCGAGTGGCACGCCTCGGCACTCTCGCCGATCCCGCGATCAACGACGAAAGCCGACCGTGCGATGCACGGCCGGCTTCGGGGACCATTTTTCGCGCCGGGGCGTCTCGCAACGCCCCGCGGCGAATCAGGCGAGCTTCGAGACCTGCGACGCGAGGCGGCTGATCGTGCGCGAAGCCGCGCGACGGTGCATCGCGCCCTTCGTGGCCGCCTGATCGAGCTTCTGGGTCGCGTCCTTCAGGGCGGCCGACGCCGCGCCCTTGTCCTTCGCGGCAACCGCCGCACGGACCTTCTTGACGAAGGTGCGCACCGCGCTGGTGACGGCGTTGTTGCGGTTGGTGCGGACGATGCGCTGACGGTTGCGCTTCTCGGCAGACGGGTGATTCGCCACGATTGCTCTCCAGGGACGTCGTTCCACCCCCCGACCGAGTCGGTCTGGGAAAGGCGGCGGAAGTCAGGGCGCGGCAACATAGCGGAACCGCCGGGATCGTCAAGGGCACTGTACGTCCGCTCCCCCCGGCGCTCCCGTCGCGGAGCGCGCCGCCCCGGAGGAACGACGCCGCCGTGGGGCCGACCGCGGCCACGCCGACGTGCTCCATGATTCGCGACGCTCGAACGTCCTACGCTGAGGACCAACCGCCCATGACCACTTCGTCGCTCCGCCTGCTCCGTCGTCTCGCGCCGCTCTCGCTCCTCCTGCCGCTGATCGCGTTCGCGCCCGCGGCGAGCGCGGGCCCCGGCGAGGCGGGCATCAAGCCTGCCGGCTCCACCAGCGCGCGTCCTTTGCCGACCGGCAAGCTCGGCTCCGGGCTCGAGGCGCTCGAGAAGTCCGACTACGCGACGGCGGAGGCCGACCTCAAGGCGGTCACGGGCAAGGACGTCGCGAAGGCGACGGTCGGCCTCGCGCGACTCGCGTACGAGACGGGCAAGCACGCCGATGCGGAGGCGCTCGCGAAGAAGGCCGCGACGCTCGCGGGCACCGACGCGGAGACGAAGTTCGACGCGATCGGCTGGCAGGGGATGGCGATGCTCGCGACGGGGCGCATCGAGGACGCCATCAAGCTCACCGAGCCGCTCGACGACGAGCAGAAGGCGCCGCGTGCGCGGATGGTGTTGGTCGACGCTTACGTGCGCAAGGGCGAGCGCGACGACGCGCGCAAGTCGGCCGACAAGCTCCAGGCGGACAGCGAGGGGGACTCGGACGAGGTCTACAGGACGCCGTGGGGGCTCGCGTGCGTCGGTCGGGTCTCGTACCTCGTGCGTGACGTCAAGTACGCGAACGGCACCTTCAAGGAGGCGCAGCGCGCGCAGAAGAAGCACGTCGAGACCAACCTGTACTGGGCGCGCCTGTTCCTCGACTACTACGATCCGGGACACGCCGAGGAGAGCGTCCGTGACGCGCTCGCCGTCGCGCCGAACAACGCGATGGCGCACGTGCTCCAGGCCGAGATCAAGCTCGAACAGAGCTTCGACTGGGACGCGGCCGAGAAGGAGATCGACACCGCGCTGAAGATCAATCCGAAGCTCCCGCGGGCCTATTTCGTGCGCGCGTCGCTGAAGCTCCACGATCTCGAGATCGCCAACGCCGAGGCCGAGATCGCCAAGGGGCTCGCGATCGATCCGAACGATCTCGAGCTGCTCTCGCTGCGGGCGGCGGCGCGCTTCCTCGACGACGACCTCGCCGGCTACGCGAAGGCGAAGGACGAGGTGCTGAAGAAGCACAACGCCGGGTTCGGGAACTTCTTCGTCATCGTCGGCGAGTTCGCCGAGTGGGAGCACCGCTACGACGACCTCGTCACGATGATGCAGGAGGCGACCAAGATCGACCCGCGCAACGGCAAGGCGTGGGCGGAGCTCGGGTTCAACCTGCTCCGACGCGGCGACGAGAAGGAGGGGCGCGCCGCGCTCGACAGCGGTTACAAGGTCGACAAGTTCAACGTCCGCCTCGTGAACATGTTGAACCTGTACGAGAAGACGCTCGACAAGGAGTTCGCGCTCTACGACGGCACCGGCACCGCGAGCACGCTCCGCTTCCGCTTCCAGAAGGACGAAGCGCCGCTGCTCGGGCGCTACCTGCCGAAGACGCTGGGCAACGCCTGGGGCGTGATGGTGAAGAAGTACGGGTTCACGCCGAAGAACCCGGTGCAGATCGAGGTCTACCCGGAGCGCTCTCACTTCAGCGTGCGCACCGCGGGGCTGCCGAGCATCGGGCCGGCGGGGGTGTGCTTCGGGCGCGTGATCACGGCGGTGTCGCCCAAGAAGGAAGCGAGCAACTGGGGGCTCGTGCTCTGGCACGAGCTCGGCCACGTCTTCGCCATCCAGCTGTCGAAGAACCACGTGCCGCGCTGGTTCACCGAAGGGCTCAGCGAGTACGAGACGATCGTCACGCGGCCGGAGTGGCACCGCGATCTCGATCCGCAGCTGTGGCTCGGTCTGAAGGCGAACCGCCTGCCCAAGGTCGCCGACATGAACCGCGCGTTCACGCACGCCAAGACGCAGAGCGACGTCGTGGTCGCGTACTACGCGTCGTCGCAGATGATCGTCTACATCGCCGAGAAGTACGGCTTCCCGAAGATCGTCGAGATGCTCAAGCTCTGGGGCGAGGGGAAGAAGTCGGTCGACGTCGTGAAGACCGCGCTCGGCGTCTCCGCCGATCAGCTCGACACCGACTTCCGCAGCTGGGTGAAGAAGAAGCTCGCGCGCTACGACGGGCAGTTCATGTTCGATCCGGCCGGGCTACCCGAGCTCGACGACGCCAAGAAGGCGAGCGACGCTGCGCCGAAGGACGCCAACAAGCGCGCGAACTACGCGGCAGCGCTGTTCGTGGAGCGCAAGTTCAAGGAGGCCGACACGGTCGCGAAGGAAGCCATCGGGCTCGACGCGAACCAGCAGCTCGCGCACTACATCCTCGCGAAGCTCGCGTTCGGGCTGCGCAAGGACGCGAACGAGACGCGCGCGCACGTGACCGCGATCATCGGCGCCGGCGGCGACGGGTTCACCGTGGAGAACATGCTCGCCGATCTCGGCGAGGCGTCGAAGGAACCGAAGGCGTCGCGCGCCGCGCTCGAGAAGGCGATCAAGTTCGACCCGACGCAGTTCGGCCCCTACGTCGATCTGTACGAGCTCGCCGTGACCGAGAAGCGCGACGACGACGCGCTCGAGCTGCTGCGCAAGATGGTGAAGCTCGATCCGCACGAGCGGCTCCCCTGGAAGAAACTGATGGAGGAGCTCGTGAAGCGCGGGCTCTGGGACGAGGCCGTCCAGCTCGGCGAGGGGGCGATCTTCGTCGACGTCTACGCGCCCGAGACGCACGGCAGCTACGCGCGCGCGCTCTCGATGAAGGGGCGCTACAAGGACGCGCACGACGAGATCGACGGCGGGCTCGCGGCCGCGCCGAAGCCCGAGGGCGAGGCCTACCTGCGCGTCGAGTCGGCGCGGATCTACGCGCTCGAGAAGAACGGCGCGAAGGCCAAGAGCGAGCTCGACGCCGCGCTCAAGCTCGATCCGAAGAACGCCGAGGCGGCGAAGCTCAAGGCGACGATCAAGTAGCGGCGGCGCGCGCTAGCGGGTGCTCGACGCAGGGCCGCTCGACGGCGGCGGCTGGTACGACGAGCGCGTGATGGTCCCGTACATCTGGCTCAGGGTCGCGATCTGCTCGTCGAGGATCTGCGGCTCGAACCGCGGCGGGCCGTAGTTCGTCGCCACGAGCCCGCCGGGACGCACCTCCAGGATTCCACGCCAGGTCGACTGCACGAGCAGCTGTCGCAGCGGCAGCGGCAGCGCCATGAGCCCCTCCTCGCGCGAGGGGGTCGCGATCTCGAAGTGCGCCTCGAAGACGGCGTCGGCCACGGTGCCGCGCACGCCGCGACCGTAGGTGCGGCGCATGAAATTCTGCCGCTCACGGTAGCGCCAGCGCGACAGCGTGCTCGGCGTCCGGCGGGAGTTGAAGATCGCGCGCAGCTCCTCGATGGCTTCCGGCTGCAGGCGCGAGCGGATCGCGGCGCGGTACTGCAGCTTCTCGCTCGTGAGGAAGTAGACGATGAACGGCTGCAGCGGCTTGCCCGCGCCGCCTTCGGCGAAGAGCTCGGCGATCCAGAGCCACGAGTCGCTGAACTTCGCGCGGATCTCGCGGCCGATCTGCACCGGGTTGAACAGGAAGACGAAGGGCGACCACTGCTGGAACCACGTGACGTCGGGCGCGGGGTTGTACTCGTACCCGCGTGCGCGGACCCACGCCTCCATCGCGCGGCGCGCGGCGATCGGATCCATCGGCTCTTGTGCGAGCGCGCGCTTGTCCCATCCCGGCGGAGGCGGCGGATAGATCGAGGCCATGTCGGCGCAGGGTAGCACCGGCGAACCGGCCCCCGTCACGCCCCGCGGTCAGGGGGGCGCAGTGACGGCGTGCGGGTACTGGGTGGCGGCGCGGTAGATCTGGCCGACCACCGCGAGCGTCGCGTCGAGCGAGGCGGGGTCGAAGCCGGGGCGATCGTTCATCGAGCACACGAGCCCGCCGGCGCGAAGCTCGAGGACGCCGCGGAACCCGGCCTGCAGCAACTGTTGCCGGAGCGGCACGGGGAGGGCGGCGTTCCCCTCGTCGCGCGTCGGCACCGCGACGTCGAAGCGCGCTTCGAACGTGGGATCGCCCAGGATCGCGCCGGCGATCGGCTTCGCGCTGCCGAACAGGTCGTCGAAGCCGCGAGAGAGATCGGCGACCACGCCGCCGCTGGTCTTCGAACGGATCGCTGCTCGATACGCGAGCCGCGGCGAGGTGAGGAAGCACGTGACGTGGCGGTCCTCTCCGGCCACCTCCTTCACGGCGTCCCCCTCGAAGGCCTCGACCACCCACACGGTCGCCTCGCCCGCGGTCATGCGCAGCTCGCGGCCGAGGCGCTGGATCCGGAACAGGTAGGTGAACGGTGCCCAGGCTTGGTACCAGGCGAGGTCGGGCGTCGCGGTCAGGAAATAGCCGCGCTGGCGGGCCCACTCGGCGAAGGCGCGCTCGGGCGCGTACGGGTCGGCGGGCGGCGGAGGAGGGGGGAACCCACCCCCCGGAGGCGGCGGCGGATAGTAGGCCATCGGAGTGACTCTACACCTCGCTCCACGCGCCGGCATCGGGTCGGAGCGGCTGCGGACCAGGCGTCAAGGCGAGCTCGGATGGGTCCGGTTTCGTCGGACCGACGCTGCGCGCATTGACCGTGATCCGCGGCGACCGTACATGCCCCGCACGATGGACTTCGACCACTCCGAGACCCACCAGCAGCTTCGTGACAGCGTCCGCGATTTCGCCGAGCGCGAGGTCAGGCCGAAGGCGATCCAGTGGGACAAGGAGGAGCGGTTCCCGACGGAGATCGTGCCGAAGCTCGCCGAGATGGGGCTGCTCGGCATCCGCGTGCCCGAGGAGTACGGCGGCGCCGCGATGGACACGACGTCCTACGCGATCTGCGTCGAGGAGCTGGCGCGTGTCGACGGCTCGCTCGCGCTGACGGTCGCGTCTCACAACGGCCTCGGCACCGGTCACGTGCTCGCGTTCGGCAACGAGGCGCAGAAGCGCAAGTACCTGCCGAAGGCCTGCTCGGGCGAGTGGCTGGCCGCGTGGGGGCTCACGGAGCCCGGCAGCGGCTCGGACGCGTCCGGCATGGCGACGAACGCGAAGCGCGATGGTGATCACTGGATCATCAACGGCACCAAGATGTTCATCACGCAGGGGTCGGTCGGCGGCTTCTGCGTCGTGCTCGCGAAGACGTCGCCCGAGAAGAAGCAGAAGGGGATCACGGCGTTCATCGTCGAGCACGGAACGCCGGGCTTCCGCGCGTCGAAGCACCTCGAGAAGCTCGGCATGCGCTCGAGCGACACCTGCGAGCTCTCGTTCGAGGACGTCCGCGTCCACGACTCCCAGCGCCTCGGTGAGGTCGATCGCGGCTTCCTCGACACGCTGCAGATCCTCGACAAGGGGCGCATCTCCATCGGCGCGCTCGCCCTCGGGCTCGGCCGCGGAGCGCAGGAGCTCGGCATCGCCTACGCCAAGGAGCGCAAGCAGTTCGGCAAGCCGATCGCGGACTTCCAGGCGCTCCAGTGGATGATCGCGGACAGCAAGGCGGAGCTCGATGCGGCCGCGCTGCTCATCTACCGCGCGGCATTCCTCGCCGACGCGGGCAGGCCGTTCTCGAAGGAGGCGAGCATGGGCAAGCTGTACGCCTCGGAGGCCGCGACGCGCGCCTGCCAGCGGTCGCTGCAGATCCACGGCGGCTACGGCTACACGCGCGAGTACCAGGTCGAGCGTCACCTGCGCGACGCGAAGCTCTGCGAGATCGGCGAGGGGACCAGCGAGGTCCAGCGCATGGTCATCGCGCGGCACGTGCTCGCGGGCTGACGAGCCGGCGAGCGGAGCGAGCGCGCGAGCGCGCGTCGTCGGTGGTCGGCGCGGTCTGCCGCCGTCGTCCGCGCGCGTCGCCGCGTCGCTCCTCGCTCCCTGCGCGCGAATGGCCGTGACCGCGACTTGCCTCGCCTCCGCGTGCCGCGAACGTCTCTGCGCACCGTGCGTAGCGGCGCGCGTCATCGCGGCGGCTATGGTGCCCGCCCCGCGGTTGGACTACGCCACGGCGCCATGAACAAGGTGTTCCCCGACGCGAAGAGCGCGCTCAAGGACATCCCCGACGGCGCGACGCTGCTCGCCGGTGGGTTCGGGCTCTGCGGCATCCCCGAGATGTGCATCGCAGCCCTCCGTGAGCTCGGCACCAAGGACCTGCTCGTCGTCAGCAACAACTGCGGCGTCGACGACTTCGGCCTCGGGATCCTGCTGCAGAACAAGCAGATCCGGAAGATGATCTCGTCGTACGTCGGCGAGAACAAGGAGTTCGAGCGGCAGTACCTGAAGGGCGAGCTCGAGGTCGAGCTCACGCCGCAGGGGACGTTGGCCGAGCGCCTCCGCGCCGGCGGCGCCGGGATTCCCGCCTTCTACACGCCCACCGGCGTCGGGACCGTGATCAGCGAGGGCGGCATGCCGCTCGAGCACGACGCGGCCGGCAAGGTGATCAAGACGAGCGAGAAGAAGGAAGTCCGCGAGTTCGACGGGCGCGAGTACATGCTCGAGCGCGCGATCACCGGTGACTTCGCCATCGTGAAGGCCTGGAAGGGCGATCGCTTCGGCAACCTCGTCTACCGGCAGACCGCGGCGAACTTCAACCCGATGATGGCGACGGCCGCGAAGGTCACGATCGCCGAGGTCGAGGAGCTCGTCGAGGTCGGCGAGATCCACCCCGATCAGGTGCACACGCCCGGGATCTACGTGCAGCGCATCGTGCACGGCAAGGGCTACCAGAAGCGCATCGAGCGCCGCACGCTTCGCAAGAGCTGACGAGCCGAGGGAGAACCAGATGCCCGCCCTGACCCGTGATCAGATCGCCAAGCGCGCCGCGCAGGAGCTTCGCGACGGCTACTACGTCAACCTCGGCATCGGCATGCCGACGCTCGTCGCGAACTTCATCCCCGAGGGGGTCGAGGTCGTGCTGCAGAGCGAGAACGGCCTCCTCGGCATCGGGCCTTACCCGACCGAGGCCGAGGTCGACGCCGATCTCATCAACGCCGGCAAAGAGACGGTCACGATGATCAAGGGGTCATCGACGTTCTCGAGCGCCGAGTCGTTCGCGATGATCCGCGGCGGTCACATCGACCTCGCGATCCTCGGTGCGATGCAGGTGGCGGAGAACGGCGATCTCGCGAACTGGATGATCCCCGGCAAGATGGTGAAGGGCATGGGCGGCGCGATGGATCTCGTCGCGCGCGCGCGCCGCGTGGTCGTGATCATGGAGCACGCGGCCAAGGACGGCTCGCCCAAGATCCTCAAGCAGTGCGATCTGCCGATCACCGGCAAGAAGGTCGTGCACCGGATCATCACCGAGATCGCGGTCATCGACGTCACGCCCGACGGGATGTTCCTGCGCGAGGTCGCCCCCGGGATCTCCGCGCGCGAGGTGCAGGAGAAGACGCAGCCGACGCTCAAGGTCGACGCCGAGCTCCGCGAGATCGCGGTGAGCTGAAGCTCCGACGCGTGCTGCGAGGCGCGGAGGCACCGAGGCCTTCGCGCTTTCGCATTTCGATCGCACACTTCGCCTCGGACGAGTGAGGTAGCAGTTGGCCTGGAACGAGCGCGTTCGACCCGAGACCGACGCGAGCGAGAAGCGCTCGGCCGGCAAGGGCGTCTTTCGCAAGTGCGACGGCTGCGGCGAGACGCTGCTCGCCGAGGTGCTGGAGAACAACTTCGAAGTCTGCCCGAGCTGCGGCGCGCACCACCGCCTGCGGCACGACGGCTGGCGCCGGCTGATCCTCGATCGGGGCGAGCTCGTCGAATGGGATCGCCACCTCGAGCCCGCCGATCCGCTGCAGTTCAGCGACGGTCGTGGCTACCGCGAGCGCATCGCGTCGGCGCAGAAGGCGACGGGCGCGACCGAGGCGATCGAGATCGGCCGCGGCCACATAGACGGGCTCGCGATCGGGTGGGGGGCCTTCCACTTCACGTTCATGGGGGGCTCGATGGGCTCCGTCGACGGCGAGAAGATCGCGCGGCTCTTCGAGCGCGCGACCGCCGAGTCGCTGCCGGTCGTGCTGCTCCAGGCTTCGGGCGGCGCGCGCATGCAGGAGGGGATCCTCTCGCTGATGCAGATGGCGAAGACGGTCGCCGCGCTGGGCCGACTGCGCGAGGCCGGCCTGCCGTTCATCTCCGTCTGCCTGCACCCGACGACCGGCGGTGTCGCCGCGAGCTTCGCGCTCCTCGGCGACGTGAACATGGCCGAGCCGAAGGCGCTCGTCGGGTTCGCGGGCCCGCGCGTGATCGAGTCGACCATCCGCCAGACGCTCCCCGAAGGGTTCCAGCGCGCGGAGTTCCTGCTGGAGCACGGCATGATCGATCGCGTCGTGCCGCGCACCAGCATGCGCGCCGAGATCGCCACGATTTTGCGGCACCTCCGGCGATGACCGGGCGGGCCGAGAGCGCGGGCGCGCACCTGAGCGACACGCTCGCTCGCCTCTATGCGCTCGCCCCGCGCGGGGCCCGCTTCGGGCTCGAGCCGATGAGCGCCGCGTGCGCCGCCGAGGGGGATCCGCAGCGTCGGCTGCGCGTCGTCCACGTCGCGGGGACGAACGGCAAGGGGAGCGTCGCGGCGTCGGTCGAGGCGATCGCTCGCGCCGCGGGGCTTCGAACCGGGCTCTACACGAGCCCTCACCTGCTGCGGTTCGCCGAGCGCATCCAGGTCGACGGCGAGCCGGTGTCGGACGCGCGCCTCGACGCTGCGCTCGCGCGGGTGATGGACGCGCACCCGACGCTCACGTTCTTCGAGGTCGCGACGCTCGCAGCGTTCCTGATCTTCGCCGAGGAGGCGATCGATCTCGTGGTGCTAGAGGTCGGGCTCGGCGGGCGCCTCGACGCGACCAACGTCGTCGAGCGGCCGCTGGTGACCGCGGTCACATCGATCGCGCTGGACCACACCGCGCTCCTGGGCGACACCCTCGAGGCGATTGCAGGCGAGAAGGCGGGCATCGTGAAGCACGGCGCCCCGCTCGTGACCGGCGCGCTTCCGGCGTCGGCGGCGAAGGTCGTGGAGGCGTGCGCGCGCGGCGAGGGAGCGGCGCCGCTTTGGCGCCTGGGCCACGAGCTCTCGCACCAGCGGGCTGGCGCGAGCCTCGTGGTGCGCGGGCCGCGCGAGCGCTCGGTGGTCGTGCAGCCCGCGCTCGTCGGCGCCCACCAGGACGACAACGCTGCCGTCGCGGTCGGGATCGCCTGGATGCTCCGCGCCGCGACCGTCGGCGCGCAGGTGGACGAGGCGCTGGCGATCGAGGACGTCGCGATCGCGCGCGGGCTCGCGAGCGTCCGCTGGCCCGGGCGCCTCGAGACGATTTACGTCCAAGCCGGGGCGCTCGCGGGCACGTACCTGCTCGACGGCGCGCACAACGAGCAAGGCTGCGCGGCCCTCGCGGCCGCGCTCGACGCGAGGCTCGAGCCGGCGGCGGCCCGCGCGCTGGTCTTCGGGACGATGGCCGACAAGCCGTGGGCGCCCATGCTCGGGCCGCTGCTGCCGCGCGCCGGGACGCGTGTCTACGTGGAGCCCCAGGCCTCGGGCGGGGGGCGCCGGGCGACGGAGGCCGCGGCGTACTCGCCGCTCGATCCACATGGTCGGCGTGCCGTGAACGTCGCCGACGCGCTGGCCCAGGCGCGCGCCTGCGTGGGGCGCGAGGGGCTCGTGCTCGTCGCCGGGAGCCTCTACCTCGTGGGAGAGGCGCGCGGCGAGCTGCTCGGCGCGCCGCGCGATCCCCAGGTCGGCCTGTAGTCCTACTGCACCTTCGCGCACACGCCGGCGCTGCCGGCGTCCGACGTCTTCGCGCAGTGGTAGCCCGCGGGGCAGCGCTTCGCGTCGCCACCGCAGGCCCGCGAGCAGTAGCCGCTCGCACCGACGCGCACGCAGAGCCCGCTCGCGCAGCTCGCGCCGGACGCGCACGCATCGCCCTGGTCTCCCGCCGGATCGCTCGCCCCGGCGTCCGCCGTCGGCGTGTCGGGCGCGGACGGTGCGCTCGGCGCGGTCGGGTTCGAGTGTGCGGCGATCGTCTCCGCGACGCGCCCTGCGCGCGTGTAGATGTTGCCGGCGCTCGCGCCTTCGCACGGCTGCGGGCCGCGCGACACGACGCCGACGATCTCGCCGCTGGTCTCGTCGAGCGCGGGGCCGCCGCTGTCGCCGCTGCAGGTGGCCTCGCCGACGAGGAACTCCGCCGCGTCGACCTCGAGGATCGGCACGCCGGTGCGGAAGCGCTTGGCGCCGGCGGTGCCGCCCGTGCCGGTCAGGCCGAAGCCGACCGCGGTGATCGTGTGACCGAGCGCGGGCGCCGCCTTCGCCACGCGCAGCGGCGTCAGATCGTGGATCGGCCGATCGAGGCGCAGCAGCGCGATGTCGTTCGCGCAGAGGACCTTGCCGCTCGGCGCGAGGATCTCCGCCCCCTTGGCGATCGGCTGGGCCGTGCGCGCGTCGTCGCCGCGCAGCACGAGGATGCTACCGGGCGGCCGATCGCCGGTGATCTGCGCCGCGCTGCTCGGGCACTGCACGCTCTCGCTCCGCAGGTACGAGACGCAGTGGCGCGCGGTGAGCACGAGATCGGGCGCGACCAGCGCGCCGGTGCAGAGCGCGGTCCCCTGCGCGTCCTGGGCGAGGAGCGCGAGCACGGACGGGTGACGCCCCTTGTCGGCGGCGCCGTGGACGATCGCCTGGTCGACGGCGACCGGCGGCCCATCGGCGGGCTCGTCGACCGTCTGGGGGCCGAGCGAGTCGGCGTCGTGCGAGGCGCTGCACGCGGTGGCGAGCGGGAAGATGCCGGCGACGCCGAGCTTGAGGAACGCGCGCGCGGCGCGCGAGGCGACCCGCGCGCCGATGGGGCGCGTGACGAGGGAGACGGTACGTGCGTGGGACATGGGACCTCCTGCCGCGCGACAGGGCGCGGCGAGGAGGGCTTCAGCGCGCGGCGTGCCGCCGCCGGGGGCGCGTGAATGCCCTCGAATTCGAGGGCTCCGTGGGCTCGCGCGGGCGGCGGCGCCGGCGGCCGCCGGCGGGTCAGGCCGAGGGGACGCGCTGCGAGCGGGCGAGGGCGCCGTTGCTGTAGCGGGCATCGTGCGAGACCTCGCCGCCGATCCACGTCGGGATCTCGAACGGCTCGTCGATCGCCTCGAGCTCGATCTCGGCGAGCAGGAGCCCGTCGAGCGCGCCGGCGAAGACGTCGACCTCCCAGCGCTTGCCGGCGTGATCGAGCTCGTAGCGCGTCTTCTCGAGCTGCGCGTGCGCCATCTCGAGGAGCACCCGTGCGTCGACGACCGGGATCTCGTACTCGAGCTCCGCGCGATCGATGAGCCCAGGGCCCTTGATCGTCAGCCACGCGTGCGCGGAGTCGGTGCCGTCGTCGGCGATCCGCACGCGCACCGTGGGGCGCTCGGCGAGGTAGCCCTGCACGAGCCGACGGCCGCCGAGGAGCGGCGGCAGACGCGCGCGATCGACCAGGAATTTCCGCTCGATCTCGCGTCCACCGCCGGTCATCGGGAGAGCCTCAGGGCGACGCGTCGTCTTCGAGGAACGCGCCGTGGCACTGCTTGAACGGCTCGCCGGAGCCGCAGGGGCACGGCTCCTCGCGCGTCACCGCGGGCGCGACCGGGGCGGGCTCGGGCTCGTCGATGACCGAGGCCATCCGCTCGCCGGCGCTCGCCTGGGCCTGGTTCGGGCCGCCGAGCTGCCTGCGTCGTTCGTCCTGGAGTCGCTGCGCCTTGGCGAGCGCGCGGGCGAAGTCCTCGGCCGACTCCGGCGGCCCCTCGGGCTCGGTGCCATCGGGGTTGTCGTGCCGCGTGACGAGCCCCTGCAGCGCCTTCTGCAGCTCGGCGAGGCGCTCCATCTCGAGCTGATCGGCCTGCTTCTCGGCCTGCTCGCGGCGAACCTCGGCGCGGAAGAGCTTCGACGACACGCCGCCGCTCACCGCGGCCATCATGTTCACGAAGATCTCGTAGCCCTCGATCTTGTACTCGAGCTTCGGATCGCGCTGGCCGTACCCGCGCAGGCCGATGCCGTCGCGCAGGTGCTCCATGTTCGTCAGGTGGTCGACCCACGCGCGGTCGATCTCCTCGAGGTAGATCGTGCGGAAGATGCGCATGTAGAGCGCCGCGCCGACCTCCTTCTCCTTCGCCTCGAATTTCTCCTTGGCGAGATCGTACAGCCGCTGCGCGAGCCGCTGCACGTCGTGGATGGCGACGTAGTCTTCGGGATCGATGACGAGGTCGAAGGACTCCTTCGTCCCCTGCATGATCGACTTCCAGTCCCAGTCCTCGGGCGGAAGGTTCTCGGGGCAGGTGTCCTGGAGGATCGCGGCGACGATCGCCTCGAGCAGATCGAGCGCGCGCTCGCGCTGCTGCGACAGCGACGCGGCGATGCGCTCGAGCAGCATCGCGTGCGTCTCGCGGGGCTCCTCGGCGTCGATCTCGTCGGTCAGCAGGCGCAGCCCGAAGTAGTGGTAGACGTCCTGGATCAGCGACTCGACGTCGTAGATCTTCTGGACGTCGGCGAGCTCCTTCGGGGGCTCGCCAGAGGCGTTCGGGTTGGTGCCGTAGTGCACCACGAGCTGCTTCACGTCGGCCGCGATCTCTTCCTCGATCTTCTTCGAGGTGACGACCACGCGCGGCTTGCCCGTCGGCTTGCCGTCCTCCTCGATGTCCTCCGGCTCGTAGACGCCGTCGAGCAGCGCGCGGCGCAGCGAGTACACCGTCTTTCGCTGCTGGTTCATGACGTCGTCGTACTCGAGCATGTGCTTGCGGATGTCGAAGTTGCGGGCCTCGACCTTCTGCTGCGCGTTCTCGACCGATTTGGTGACCCAGGGGTGCTCGATCGGCTCGCCGTCGGGCATGCCCATCCGCTCCATCAGCGACTTCACGCGGTCGCCGGCGAAGATGCGCATCAGCTCGTCTTCGAGCGAGAGGAAGAAGCGCGAGGAGCCGGGATCGCCCTGGCGCCCCGCGCGGCCGCGGAGCTGGTTGTCGATGCGGCGCGACTCGTGGCGCTCGGTGCCCACGATGTGCAGGCCGCCCGCGTTCACCACCTCGCCGCGCTCGGCCAGGCACTCCTTCTCGATCTCCTCGACGCGCGCCTTGAACGCGTCGCTGTCGATCTCGTCGTGGCGGCCGGCCTCGTTGTACTCGTTCTTCGCCATCATCTCGGGGTTGCCGCCGAGGATGATGTCGGTGCCGCGGCCGGCCATGTTGGTCGAGACGGTGATGGCGCCGCGGCGCCCCGCCTGCGCGACGATGAACGCCTCGCGTTCGTGGTGCTTCGCGTTGAGCACCTCGTGCTTGACCCCGCGCTTCTCGAGCATGCGGGCGATCGCCGCGCTCTTCTCGACCGAGACGGTGCCGACGAGGATCGGGCGCCCCTTCTCGTGCTGCTCCTCGATCTCCTGCAAGACCGCCTGGAACTTCTCCTTCTCGGTCTTGTAGACGACGTCCTGCGAGTCCTCGCGGATGATCGGCTTGTTCGTCGGGATCGGCATGACCTCGAGGTTGTAGGTCTTGTGGAACTCCTCGGCCTCGGTGGCCGCGGTCCCGGTCATGCCGGAGAGCTTCTTGTAGAGCCGGAAGAGGTTCTGGAAGGAGATGGTCGCCATCGTGCGGTTCTCCTCTTGGATCCGCACGTGCTCCTTCGCCTCGACCGCCTGGTGCAGGCCGTCGCTCCAGCGACGCCCCGCCAGCACGCGGCCGGTGAACTCGTCGATGATCAGGATCTTGCCGTCCGCCGACACCATGTAGTTGACGTCACGCTTGTAGAGCGTGTGCGCGCGGAGGCACTGATTGAGGATGTGGAGCGAGTCGAGGTTCGCCGGCTCGTAGAGGTTGTCGATGCCGAGCGCGTCCTGCGCGGCGTCGATGCCCTCCTCGGTGAGCGTGACGGTGCTCCCCTTCTCGTCGACGACGTAGTGCTCGTCCTTGCGCAGCTTCGGGATGATCTCGTTGATCGTCCGGTACTTCTGCGAAGCGGGCTCGCCCTGGCCGCTGATGATCAGCGGGGTGCGCGCCTCGTCGACGAGGATCGAGTCGACCTCGTCGACGATCGCGTAGTTCAGCTCGCGCTGCGCGTACTCCAGCGCGCTGAACTTCATGTTGTCGCGCAGGTAGTCGAAGCCGAACTCGTTGTTCTGGCCGTAGGTGATGTCGGCCCGGTAGGCGAGCCGCTTCTCGTCGTCGCCCTGCTGGTTGACGACGACGCCGGTGGTCAAGCCGAGCCAGTTGTACAGGCGGCTCATCCACTCGCAGTCGCGGCGGGCGAGGTAGTCGTTGACGGTGACGACGTGGACGCCCTTGCCCTCGAGCGCGTTCAGGTAGCAGGGGAGCGTCGCGACGAGGGTCTTCCCCTCGCCGGTGCGCATCTCGGCGATCTTGCCCGAGTGCAGCACCATCCCGCCGATCAGCTGCACGTCGTAGTGGCGCATCTTCAGGACGCGCCGGCTCCCCTCGCGGCAGACCGCGAACGCGTCGGGCAAGATGTCGTCGAGCGACGCGCCGTTCGCGAGCTTCTCCTTGAGCCAGGGCGTCTTCGCCTGGAGGTCGGCGTCGGAGAGCTTCTTGAGCGCCTCTTCCTTCGCGTTGATGGCCTCGATGATCGGACGCATCCGCTTGAGGTCGCGGTCGTGCTTCGTGCCGATAAAAGTCTTGAACGCCCAGCGGAGCATGATCCGCCTGTGTTAGTCACGGTGGCGGCGAGGCGCAAACGTGCGTTTCGTCTTTCCGCGCTTCCTCGGGCTTCGCGCGGTGCCGTCGGCCGCCGGCCTGTCACCGCGGTTCGACTCGCCGCTCGGACAAAAAAGAGCGCGCGCCCCGGTCGGAGCCCGCGCGCGTGCGTCGCTCGGCGTCAGAGCGTCTTGGCGGGCTTGGCCTTGGCCGCGGGGGCCTTCTTCTCCGGCGTCGTCCGCTTGGCGCGGCGGCGATCGGAGAGCACCTTGCGGATCTTGAAGTCGAGCTCGGGGAAGTCGAACGGCTTGTCGATGCTCGCGTCGGCGCCGTAGAGCGGCGACGTGAGCGAATTCAGCTGCTCGCCGATCCCGGTGAGGACGATGACCGCCGTCTCCGCGAGGGTCTCGTCCTCGCGGACGGCCTTGCACACTTCCCAGCCACTTCGACCCGGCATCATGACGTCGAGGATCATGAGGTCGGGCAGCTCCTTTCGCGCGAGCTCGAGGGCGGCCTCGCCGTCGCTCGCTTCGACGACCTTGCACTTCATCGTGCGGAGGTGTCGCGTCACGAGGGCAAGCATGTCGGGGTCGTCATCGGCGACCAGGATCGTGGGGACTTCTTCGGACATCACGGTCATTTGACAGGTGAAACCGCGGGCGGGTCAAGCAGGACCGCCAGAGGTTCCGGTTCAGGCGCCGCGAATCGCTGCCGCGACGTCCCAGGCCTCGACGCGTTGCCCACTTGCGCGCTGCGCCGCCTTCACCAGGACGGTCGTGAGCTCCAGGTCGTCGCCGCGCCAGGGGTGCTCGACGAGCATCTGCAGCGCTTCGTCGCTCACCCCGAGCGGCTCCCCGCGACGGGCGATGCCGAGCGCCGCCAGGCGATCGAGCGTGAGCGCGCGCAGGTCTTCGGTGCGGCGGGCGAGCTTGGGGATGGCGAGCGGGCGATCGCGCAGGCGCTCGATCAGGAGCGGGTCGAGCGTCGCTCGCCAGGACTCCTCCGGTTCCTCCGGATCGTCGACCGGCACCGCGAGCACCACGCGCACGGTGAGCGGCGTGGGGTCGCCCGCGGGGCCCTCGTGGAAGGCGAGCGCGTGGACGATCAACGACTGCAGCTCGGCCGGGAGGCGGTGCGCGGCGAGCACCAGCAGCGTGCCGTCGCGCGCGAGCTCCAGCGGCGACGTGGACGGATCGAGCCAGCGTTCGAGCGAGCGGCCGTCGGTGCGCGCGGCGTCGGTCACATGGAACGCGCCAGGCTGGCCGTGCTCGCGGTGGAGGCGCGCGGCCCATGGGCTCGGATCGGTGCCAGGACGGTGGAGCAGGAAGAGGTTCGCGTCGGTCTTGGCGATGGCGTCGAGGTCCGCGCGGAGCGAGCGGGACGCGGGGGCGTACCCCGAGGCCTCGATCTGGCTGGCGAGCGGCAGCGCCGTCCCCTCGACCGCGTGGGCGAGGCGATCCGCGCGCGCCTCGGCGCGATCGCGCGCGTGCTCCAGCTCGCCGGCGCGGTGCTCGGCGTGGCGCGCGCGGTGCGACTCGCGTGCGAGCGCGTTGCCGAGGGCCAGGCGGCTCGCGATCGTGCGCGCGAGGGTCCGGAACACGCGCGCGTGGACGAGCCCGATGCGCCCCACGCGCGGGCCGTGGGGCACGAGCAAGATCCCCTCGAGCTCGCCGTCGGCGACGAGCGCGATGGCGGCCGCGGCCTCGAGGCGATCGCACCAGCGGAGCGTCTCGCGCAGGTCGGGCCGGCGCACCTCGAGCTCACGGAGAATTTCGGTGCGCACGACGCCGAGCGGCTCGGAGCCGAGGAGCTCGAGGGCAGCCCGCGGGACCGCGCGCTCGATCTCGGACGGAAGGCTCGGATCGCGCAGCTCGTCGATCACGCCGCCGCTGTCCGGCGTGGGGTTCTTCGCGCGCGCCTCGCCCGCGCCGTCGAGCCAGATCTCGCGCAGGGGGGCGACCGTGAGCAGGCGCGCCGTCGCCATGCCGGGGACGAAGCGCGTGTGACCGTTCGCGAGCACCCGGGCGGCGAGGAGGGTCTCGCGCGCGACGTCGTCGTTCGTCGTCGAGGCGGCGGCGGCGCGCGCTCGCAGGAGCGCGTCCTCCATCGTGGCTGCGTGACGCTCCGTGACGCCGAGCGCGCGACCGAGCGCGGCCGCGGAGAGGCCGACGACCACGCCGAGCACGATCGGGACGAGCTCGCGAGGGCTCGTGTAGGGCGCGGTCATCTCGGCGGCGACCCAGGCGACGGCGCCGAACACGATCGCGACCCAGAGGCGCGCGATCCACGTCGACGCGAGGATCGGATCGCGGACCAGCTGGGCCACCGTGGTGCCCACGAGCAGCGCGATCGCCGCGGTCGCGAGCAGGGTCGAAGAGTCGAGCTGCGTGACGGGATCGAACGGCAGCAGCGCCATCGCGGCCGTCGCGCTGACGGGCGCGGAGACGGCGGCGGCGCCGAGGACCAGATCGTGCCGTTCGAAGGCGCCGAGCTCGTGGCGGCGGATCCAGCGCGCGACCAGCAGGTGGAGGACCGTGAGCCCTGCCAGCGCCAGGTGCGTCGTCGCGAGCGTGCCGCCGACGAGCGGGTCGTCGAGGGGGATGCCCGCGACGCGCACGAACGGCGCGAGGGCGGTCGAGGCCTCGACGAGCGCGTCGAGGATCCAGGCGACGCCGAGCAGGCTCGCGGTGGTCACGAGCGTGCGGGTCTTGGCCGCGCCGAGCCCGCCGAGGCCGCTGATCGCGGTGCAGCTGCGCAGCGCGGCGGCGGCGGCGACCCCGAGC
>CAIXWQ010000733.1 GCA_903923175.1 uncultured delta proteobacterium
CCGCGCGCGCGACGCTCGAGGGCGCGCGCGGAGGTCGCGCGTCGCCTCGTGCGGCTCGAGCTCCTCGCGCCCGCGCTCGCCGCGAGCAGCGACGCCTCGCGTCGCGCACATGTCGTCGCGCGTGCGGCCGCGTCGTCGCGTCGGGCGATGGACGGATGGTCCCGCTCCCGACGGATCCCGGCTCGCCCACGGCAGCGTCTCCGCCCGCGGCTCGTACGCTCGGCGGGTCGCACTCGAGTGCCGGCGCCGTCGGTCGACCGCGCGCGACCCAAGGGGGGAATCATGCCGAAGGGGACGCTCTTCCTGATCGACTGGGACGTCGCGCACGCGGAGGTTCGGGCCGATGGGCTCCGAGGCCTCGGGTTTCGCGTGGAGGTCGAGAGCAACAACGGCGGGCGCGCGTTCCGCCGGGTGCGCACGAGCGTCCCTGACGTGCTCGTCGTGGACCTCCGGAAGAAGGCGACGCACGGCCGCGACGTGGCCCGGGCGCTGCGCGATCTGCGCGTGACGCGCGCGGTGCCGATGGTCTTCCTCGAGGCGGAGGAGCAGCGCGGGCTCACGCGCGAGAAGGTCGCCGACGCGCGCTTCGCGACGGAGGAGACGCTGAACGGCGCGCTCGAGGAGCACGTCGCGGAGCGCCTCGCGCGCGCAACGGCCGCCTCGTCGGGCCGGATGAGCAGCGCGGCCGAGTAGCGCCGCGCGGTCGTCGCTTCGCGGCTACAGCTCCGCGCCGCAGCGCTCGCAGGTCGCCTTCGACTCGTCGTTGAGCGCCTTGCACGCGCGGCAGCGGACCTTGATCGCCTCGGCCGGCGACGCGCTCGCGCTCGCCGGCTGCGGCCCACGCTCGTCTTGCGCCGCGTCGCTCGTCAGCGCGGCGAGCGAGTGCGGCGCGGGCTCGGCCTGGCGCGCCTCCTCTCGCTCCGCGAGCAGGCGCGCCATCCGCTCTTCGTGCGCCGCGCGCCGCCGCTCGTCGGCCCGACCGGCCCACACGCGCAGCACGAGGAACACGAGGCCGAGCGCGAAGATTGCCCACATGATCGGCGGAAACGACATCGGCGGACTCCCTGGCTCGCAGGATCGAAGGGCGGCGGCGCGGCGCACGCGCGATGCGTGCTCACGCGCGCACGCGCCGGGGCATCACGTCGACGCGAGCACCAGGGCCTCGCTTCGCCGGAAGACGAGCTCGTCCTCCGCGAAGAGCTCGTGGGCGCGCGCGCGAAGGCGGGGCGCGTCGCGCTCGAGATAGCGCTCGTACGCGGCGCGCGTGCGGAATCGGTACGTCGAGCGGAAGCGGCGCTCGTCGAACCGCAGCAGCTCCGCCGCGCGCACCCCGGGGCAGGCGCGGACCGCGCCGAGGTGCTCGCCGAGCATCCAGGCGTGGTAGCGCGCCGCGATCTCCGCGCTGCGCGCCTCCACCTCGACGTCGTACGCGATCGGCCCGCGCTTGGCCGCCGCTACGGTGCGCGCCAGCTCTCGCAGATCGGAGAAGCGCAGGTCGGCCGCGTCGGCCGCGGGCGCGCTCGCGCTCGCGCTCCCGCTCCCGCCGGCCGCGCGCGGTACGTACGCGGTGCGCACGCCGCGCGCGCCTGCCGGCAGGAGATCGTCGTCGTCCCAGCTCGACACGTGGAGCCAGCGGTCGAGCTCGTAGCCGCGGGAGAGCACCCGCGCGATCGCCGCGTCCCACGCGCGATCGGTCGGCTTGTAGGCGCCGAGCTCCTCGGCGGTGACGCACACGTCCCACGCGCGCCCGAGCCGCCGCTCGACGTCGATCTGATGCACGAGGTCGCAGTTCGAGATCACGCCGACGTCGACGACCCCGCCGAGCAGGCGCAGGCCGGCGACCGTGTCGTCGAAGAACGCGAGCTCGCCGAAGCTGCGCGCCCAGCTCGCGAGGCGCACGGGATCGAGCTCCGGCCGCAGCACCCGGCCGACCCGGGCGAGCACCTCGCGGTAGGACAGGAACGGCGCGTCGCGGTGCGACGGGCGCTGCAGCCGCTCGCTCTCGGCGCGGAACTGCGCCATGCGTCCGGGCTCGACCCCGAGCGCGGGCAGGGCGGTCGCCCAGTCGATCAGGGTCCCGAAGCAATCGAAGGTGACCAGGTCGATTTCGGCGAGCAACTCCCCTTCGCTCGGCTGCTTCGCGTCGGGACGGGACGTGGCGCTCATCGGGTGTCAGAATTAGCGGGTGGCTGCCGAGACGAGAAGGGCGACGGTCGCGGCGCGCGCCGCGCGTGCATCGGACGCGCGCCTGCGCCGTCCAACGGTCGTGCGCCGTCCCTCCCTCGGCTCCGCGCTCGCCGCGCGGCTCGCTCGCGTCTGGTGCGTCGGCGCCGCCGCGCTCGCGCTGGTCGCCTGTGCCGCGCCGCCGCGTCCAGAGCCCTCCCGCGTCACCTCGCCGGACGCCCCGGCCGGGCCCGTGGCGACGCCGACCTCGGGGCCGACGAGCGACCATGCCGGAGCGGTGGCGCGACTGGCCGGCGCGCCGTGGGGTCCGCGGGTCGACAAGCGCAGCCTCGTGGTGGTCCCGCTGGCCGACGCCGCCGCGTGGACGCACGTGAATTACTGGGGCGTGACGGCGCTCGCCGGCTGGCGCTACGGCGACGAGCACCACGCCGTCGCCGCCGCGTTCAGCTTCGCGCCGCCCGCGCTCCCGGCGACCGTCGACGGCTGCGGCGAGCGCTTCGCGAAGTGGGGGCGCACGAAGGCCAAGCGGTTCGACCTGATCCTCGGCGAGCCGCGCGTGGAGGAGCTCGCCTGGCGCGCCGGCCCCGAGGGGCGCGCCCGCGTCTACGTGATCGACGCCGATCGCCGCTCGGTGTTCGGCACGAAGCGCTATTTCGCGGCCTACGCGGTCATGCCCGCCTGGTCGGACGCCTGCCTCGTCGTGGGCTTCGCGGTCCCCGGCAGCGGCGCGATGGACGACGCGCGCGCGGTGCGCGATCGCTGGGCCCGCGACGGCGTGGCGGCGATCGAGGTCAAGGCGGGCGCCGGCGCGCGCGCGCTCGAGCAACGCACGTTCGACTGAGCGCGGCTCGCGCCGGCGCACGGGCGCACGGGCGCACGGGCGCATGGTCGCGCCCCTGCGAGCCCGCGCGGAGGCGTCCCGATTGACCCCCCTCGGGCGCGCGACGAGTCGTTGCCGATGCCCGCCCGCGCCTCGCACGCGCCCGCCCTGCTCGCCCTCGCCGCGTCGGTCCCGCTCCTCGCGCTCGGTTGTCCGGCCGAGACGAAGATCCCGCCGTGCGCGCCGGTCGCGTCCGCCTGGACCCCGAACGCGCTCCCGGTCGCCGTCTCCGCGAGCGCGAGCTCCAGCGCGAGCGTCGTAGAGGCGCCCAAGGAAGCGCTGCCGACCATCGAGCAGCTGCTCGACGTCAAGCGCGCCTTCGCGGCGCGCGCGCTCGACGACAAGCGCTTCCTGAACCTCAGCGACGCGAGCGGCTCGGCGCAGATCGTCACGTCTCCGATGTGCAAGCCGGGCGCGATGGTGTGCGACGTCGTCACGCCGCTCACCGCCTACGCCGATCGAATCGCGAACTACCGCGTGACGCCCGACGGCAAGCGCGTGCTCTTCCTGAAGGATCAAGGGGGGGACGAGAACGATCAGCTCTACCTCGCGACCATCCCCGAGACGGCCGACGACAAGCCTGCCGCGCCGCTCGCGCTCACCGCGCAGCCCAAGGTGAAGCACACCGCGCCGTCGTTCGACGAGGCCGGTCGGCGCGTCGCGTTCACCTCCAACGCGCGCAACGGCAAGGACCTCGATCTCTACGTCGAGGACCTCGACGCGCTCGCCAAGGACGCCGGGCAGAAGCCGCGCAAGCCGCTCGTCGAGCTCGCGGGGAGCCACTTCGTCAGCGACTTCTCGGGCGATCGAGTGCTGGTGACCGAGCAGCGCTCGAACGTCGACGCGAGCCTCTGGCTCGTCGACGCGAAGACCAAGCAGAAGCGCCTGCTCACCAAGCACACCGGCGACGAGCGCTGGGAGGGGGCGCGCTTCTCGCACGACGGCAAGTTCGTCTACGCGCTCACCGACGCGGGTCGCGAGCTCGTGGCGCTCGTCGCGATCGAGCTCGCGACCGACAAGCGCACGCCGTTGCTGGAGGGCGCCAGCGACGTCGATCAGTTCGCGCTGTCCCGCCCGCGGCCGGCCGCGCCGCTCAAGGGCAAGGCGCCGCCGCCGCCCGCCGACGTGATCGTCTACGCGACCAACGTCGACGGGGTGCACGAGGTCTTCGTCGCGACCATCACGCCCGCGGGCGGCGCGCGCAAGCTCGGCGCGCCCATCAAGACCGATCTGCGCGGCGTGGTCGGCTCGATCGACCTCGCGCCCGACGGCTCCGTCGCGTACGTCGGGCTCGAGCGCGCCGATCTGCCGCCCGAGATCTTCCGCGTGTTCCTCGACGGGGGCGAGACCCAGCGAGCGACCTTCAGCGAGCACGCCGGCGTGGACGTCGACAAGCTCGTCCCCTCCGAGACGCTGACGTACGAGACCTTCGACAAGAAAGAGATCTCGATGATCTGGCTCGCGCGGCCCCTCGGTCCGGGCCAGAAGCGTCCGGTCGTGATCAGCATCCACGGCGGCCCCGAGGCGCAGGCGCAGCCGCACTTCTCGGCCTTCACGCAGTACCTCGCGCAGCGCGGCTACGGCGTCGCGATGCCCAACGTGCGCGGGTCGATCGGCTACGGCAAGACGTTCAGCCACCTCGACGACGGCGACAAGCGCGAGGACGCCGTCCGCGATCTGAGCGAGTGCGGGAAGTACCTGGCCGCGCGCCCCGACGTCGACGGCAACCGGATCGCGCTCTACGGAGGCAGCTACGGCGGCTACATGGTGCTGGCGGGGCTCACGCTCTTCCCCGACCAGTGGGCCGCTGGCGTCGACGTCGTCGGCATCGCGAACTTCCGCACCTTCCTCGAGCAGACCGCCCCCTATCGGCGCGCGCTGCGCGAGGCGGAGTACGGCTCGCTCGCGAAGGACGGCGCCCTGCTCGACCGGCTCAGCCCCATCCACAAGGTCGACAAGATTCGCGCGCCGCTGTTCGTGGTGCACGGCCGCCAGGACCCGCGCGTGCCGGTCGGCGAGGCGGTGCAGATCACCGACGCGCTCACGAAGCGCGGCATGCCGGTCGAGCTGATGATCTTCGACGACGAGGGGCACGGGCTCACCAAGAGCAAGAACCGCCACGTCGCCTACCCGGCCATCGGCCAGTTCCTCGACCGCTGGGTGCGCGACCGGAAGTGAGAGGGCGAACGGGCCGAGCGCGGCGTCAGCGGAAGCCGTCCTTCTCGCGGCGCAGGCGCGCGAAGACCTCGTCGGCGTCGGCGTCCCCGCCGAGCCCGACGTGGGCGCGCACCGCCGCGACGTCCGTACGCAGGAACGGATTGGTCGCGCGCTCCTCGCCGACCGTGCCGGGGACGGTGGGCGCCGAGGTCGCGCGCAGCGTCGCGACGTGCGCCGCGCGCTCGGCGAGCTGGGCGTTGGCGGGCTCGACGTGCGCGCCGAAGCGCAAGTTCGACGCGGTGTACTCGTGTCCGCATGCGATCCTGGTGCCGGGCGGGAGCGCGGCGAGCCGGCGGAGCGACGCGTGCATCTGCGCGGGCGTCCCCTCGAACATGCGCCCGCAGCCGCCGAGGAAGAGCGTGTCGCCGGTGAACGCCCAGGCGTGCGCGCCGTCGCGCGGATGGCGCGCGTCGTCCGCCTCACGAGCCAGATACGTCAACGCGCCCAGCGTGTGCCCGGGGACGTGCAGCGCCTCGACCTCGATGGCGCCGACCGAGAACCGGTCGCCATCGTCGAGGAGGCGGTTGATCGCCGGCGTTCGGGCGGCGTCGCTGCGGTGCCCGTAGACGGCCAGCCCGGGCGCCGCGGCGACCAGCGCCTCGTTGCCGCCGACGTGATCGAAGTGATGGTGCGTCGCCAGCACCGCCACGAGCTCGACCTGCTCGCGCGCGAGCACGGCCCGCACCGGCTCGGGCTCGGAGGCGTCGACCACCGCGGCCACGCGCGCGCGATCGTCGATCAGGAGATAGGCGTAGTTGTCCTGCAGGCAGGCGATCGGGACGACGCGCATCGCCGCCTCAGCCGCGCCCTTTGGTGAGCGCCACGCATTCGACGAACGCGCGCTCGAGCGCATCGAGGGACGTCGTCGCGCGCGCCCGCGCCTCGCCGTAGGGCTCGCCTTCGCGCATCGGCTCGCGCAGGTCGAAGTAGTACTTGATCTTCGGCTCGGTGCCGCTCGGCCGCATGGTGACGCGTGAGCCCCCCTCCAGCAGGAACGCGAGCACGTTGCTCGAGGGCATCCCGAGCGAGGTCTGCGCGCCGCTGGCCGCGTCGGTCCGCGTGCCGCGCGCGTAGTCCGCGATCGCGACCACCGCGTGCGCGCCGATCCGCGACGGCGGGGTCGCGCGCATCGCCTCCATCTCGGCGCGGATCTCGGCCGCGCCGTCGGCCCCTTTGCGCGTCACGTTGTGCTGGCGCGCGAGCACCAGCCCGAACCGCCGATGGATGGCCTCGAGCCGCCCGAGGAGCGTCTCGCCGCGCGCCTTCAGCGACGCGACCATCTCGGCGAACAGCGCCGCCGCCGAGACGCCGTCCTTGTCGCGCACTGCCGTGCCGGCCGTGTACCCGAGCGCCTCCTCGTAGCCCATCACGAACGTCGAGCCCGTCTCCGCCTCGATATCCAGCGCGCGGTTGGTGATCCACTTGAAGCCGGTGAGCGTCTCGGCGTACCGCACGCCGAGCTCGCGCGCGATCACCGAGAGGAGCGTCGACGACACAATTGTCGTGACCACGAGGCGATCGGCCGCGGGGCGAGGGTCCTCGGTGAGCAGGTAGTGCGCGAGGAGCACGCCCACGTCGTTGCCCGAGAGCACGACCCAGTCCTGGCCCAAGGAGCCCGCGCGCGGCGTGGCGATCGCGAGGCGGTCCGCGTCGGGGTCGTTGGCGATGAGCACGTCGGCGTGCTCGCGCTTCGCGAGCGCGAGCGCGAGGTCGAGCGCGCCGGGCTCCTCCGGGTTGGGAAAGCGCACCGTCGGGAAGGAGCCGTCGGGCTTCGCCTGCTCGGGGACCGAAATCGGGTCGGGGAAGCCGAGGCGGGCGAAGAGGGCGTGCACGAAGCGATCGCCCACGCCGTGCATGGGCGTGTAGACGACCTTCAGCGCCGCGCGCCCCTCGCTTCGCTTCGAGAGCGTGGCGACCGCCGAGTAGTAGCGCTCGATCAGCGCGTCTCCGATCGATCGCAGCAGCCCGTCCGCGCGCGCCTGCGCCTGCGCGAGCCGCGGGACGACGCGCGCGGGGCCGACCTCGGAGATCGCCTTCGAGATGCCGACGTCGACCGGCGGGATGATCTGCGCGCCGTTCTGCGCGTAGACCTTGTAGCCGTTGTACTCCGGCGGGTTGTGGCTCGCCGTCACCATCACGCCGGCCGCGGCGCCGAGCTCCTTTACCGCGAACGCGACGAGCGGCGTCGCGCTCAGCTCGTCGAAGTAGTGCACCGGGATCCCGGCGCCCGCGAGCACCGCCGCGGTCTCCTCGGCGAACTCGAGGCTCCCGCGCCGGGCGTCGCGCCCGACCACCACGCCGCGCTGCTCGACCCCCGCGAGGTTGGCGCGCAGCCACGCCGCGAGCCCCGCGGACGTGCGCACCACGACCGCGCGGTTCATGCGGTTGGGCCCTGCGCCGAGCAGGCCGCGCAGGCCGGCGGTGCCGAACTCGAGCTCTCCGGCGAAGCGGTCCTCGAGCTCGGCGAGCGCCGCGCCGGTGCCGCTCGCGAGCAGGCGCTCGAGCTCGGCGCGCGTCTCGGGATCGAAGTCGTCGTCGTGCCAGGCGCGCACGCGCGCGGCGAGAGCCTCGGGGATGGCAGAGCTTTCGAGGAGGTCGTTCACCGGGCCGTATTACGCCGCCGTCGGCGAGAGGGCGATCCCAAATTGCGCGGCGCTAATAGCCTTCGGTCTTCGAGATGATCTCGTTCATGATCTCGCGGGTGCCGCCGCCGATCGCGTAGAGCCGCGCGTCGCGATAGAGGCGCTCGACCACGTACTCGCGCATGTAGCCGGCGCCGCCGTGGATCTGCACCGCCTCGTCGCAGACGGCGGTGACCATGTCGGTCGCGACGTTCTTCGCCATCGCCGCGAAGCCGGGGTTCCCCTCGCCGCGGCGGTAGCGCTCGACGGTCTCGTGCGTCAGCGCGCGGGCGCCGGCGATGCGCGCGGCCATGTCGGCGAGCTTGTGGCGCACGACCTGGTGCCCCGAGAGGCTCTTGCCGAAGGCGCGACGATCGCGCGCGTACGCGACCGACTCGCGGTAGGCGAGCTCGGCGATCGCGACGCAGTTGCCGGCCAGGAAGAGGCGTTCGCTGGCGAAATTCAGCATGATCGACAGGAACCCGGAGTTCTCCTCGCCGATCAGGTTGGCCGCCGGCACACGGCAATTCTCGAAGACGAGCTCGGCGGTGTCGGAGGCCCACCAGCCCATCTTGTGCAGCTTGCGGCCGACGCCGAAGCCCGGCGTGCCGCGCTCGATCACGAGGAGCGAGATCCCGCCGTGCCCCTCGCCGCCGGTGCGGACCGCGACCGTCACCAGATCGGCGCGAACCCCGGAGGTGATGAAGGTCTTGCTGCCGTCGACGACGTAGTGGTCGCCGTCGCGCCTCGCGCGGGTGGCGAGCCGCGCGACGTCGCTGCCGCCGCCGGGCTCGGTGATCGCGAGCGCCGCGATCTTCTCCCCGCGCAGCGTCGGGCGCACGAAGCGATCGATCTGCTCCTTGGTGCCGGAGCGCACGATCGGCGGCAGCGCGATGCCGTGGCTGCCGAGGCCGACCACCGTGCCGACCGACTTGCCGTGCAGCACCAGCTCCTCGGCGACCGCGAGCGTGTGCGAGATCTCGCCGCCGGCGCCGCCGACCTCCTCCGGATAGCCGGTGCCGAGCATCCCGGTCTCGGCGAACTGCGCGTACAGCGCGCGCGGGAACTCCTCGGCTTCTTCCCAGGCGTGCGCGTTCGGCGCGATCACCTTCTGGGCGAACTTCCGCGCCTGCTCGCGCAGCCGCGCGTGGGACTCGTCCTCGTACAGGGATGCGGTGCTCGTCGCCATGGCGCCGAAGTGTACGCGCGCCCCCGCGACGTCGCACCCGCTCGGCGGTCAGCGTCGAGCGCCGCTGCCTGTCGCGAGGGGCGCGTGCTCGGGGCGCGCCCGGCTCGCGAGCGCCTCCCGCGACTCCAGCGCCGCGAGCGCCTCCTCGAGGCTCCGCACGCGCACGACCCCCTCGCGGTAGGCGCTGAGCGGGAAGGGGGGGCCGACCCACACCACCGGCAGCCCGAGCGCGATCGCGATGCGCGCCTCGGCGTACATCTCCCGACCGGTGCCGAGCTCGCCGAGCACGATCACCGCGTCGGAGCTGGCGAGGTCTCCGTCGTTGCGCTCGGCGATCGCGCGGACCCGCTCGATCGGCAGCTCGTCGAGCCGCTCGGGCGCGCCGTCGGCCGTGGCGCACCAGCTGGAGGTGCAGGCGAAGCCGCGCGCCGCGAGGGCAGGGTGCACCTCGCGCGCGACGAAGGGGCCTCGACCGAAGGGGGCAGCGACGTAGACGCGCGTCTGCATGCGAAAGAGCGTGCGGCGCCGCCCCGGGGCTTGGAAAGTGGGGCCCGGACAAAGAACGACCGCCCCTCTGCGCGCGCAGGGCGCGGCGGAGGGGCGGCTCGAACGTCAGCGCAGCGCGCTCACATCGGGGGCGGGGGCGCGGCGGTGATCCCCTTGAGGTTCAGCCCGCCCGGGTACTGATAGCTGGTCGCCGTCCCGTAGCCGACGACCTGGATGCCGACCGGCTGCGTCGACCGGAGGGTGTGCGCCCCCTGGTTGCCGGCGCCCAGCGGCTCGCGATAGACGACCCAGTCGCCCGCGATCGCCTTGGGCGACGACTTCGGAGCCGCGCCGTCGATGGTGATGGAGTTGGTCGTGGGCGAGACGATGTCGACGTAGCTCACGTCGTAGTCGCTCGGCGCGAGGAACACGTAGTTCGTCCGGTACTGCGCGGTCGCGACGATCAGGCTCTGCGACGGGTCGCCCTTGGAGTCGTATGGCTTGCTCGGATCCGGCGCCGGGTCGACGATCGTGCCGCCCAGCATGAACGAAGCGACGCCGAACTCGTGGGTGCCGCTCACCTCGAAGTCGCCGGTCACGGTGCCCAGGTCGACGACCTGCCCTGCGTTGATGGTGTTGGGCGCCGAAGCCGGCTTCGCGCCGCCGTAAGTGAGGACGGTGCCGTTCACGTTGCCGTAGATGCGCACGTTGTGACCGGGCGTGTTCCCCTTGGGCCCCGTCGGCATGGTCACGACGTAGTCGGAGCCGAGGGTCTCGTAGGGGAAGACCGACTCCTCGGTGTGATCGCACGAGGACTTGTCGGCCGGCTGGTTGATGCAGGGGATGCCCGTGATCACCTGGATCGGGTTGTTGGCCTGGATGAGCGATCCGCTCGGGTCGGAGGTCTGCAGCTTCTCGCCGATCAGCTCGACGACGTCGCCGGCGTCGAGCGTGAGCTTCAGCGTACCGCCCGCCACCGTCGCGGTGACGCCGCTACCACCGACGATCTTCCAGGCCTTCGCCGCCGTGATCGTCACGTTGGTCGCGTTGGCCGTCGCCGTGATCGTCACGAACGCCGCGTTGATCTGCGTCGTCCCCGTGAGGTCGGTGATCGACCAGCCGTGCTGCCCGAGGACGCGGTAGTTGCCGGTCATCGCAGTGCTCGGCAGGAGCAGCGAGGCGTCATTCGAGTACGAGAAGCAGCCGATCGGCTTGCCGTAGCTCGCGCACGTCGTCGTCGTGCCCGGGCACGAGCCCCAGTTCTTGCTCGCCGGGCCGCCCTTCGGCCCGTATTCGAGCGCGTTGAACTGGTAGACCGTCACGGGCGAAGTCGAGATCAGGTGGTAGGCGCTCTTCTTCGCGAGCACCGAGCCAGGCAGCGAAACCGCTTGCCCGCACGAGTCGGTGTCCGGCCCCTTGAGCGCAGGGACCCACGGCAGGTAGAACTTCTCGAGCGTGCCCGGCTGGACGGTGCCGGTGATGCTCACGCCGTTCGGGCCGGTGATCGTGATGTCCGCCGGGTTGGCCCCTGCGTTGGCGACGATGGCCGCGAAGTCGAAGATCGACCAGACGTTGTTCGCGGTGACCGTCGGCCAGTAGTCGCAGCCGACGTACGACTTGGCGGCCGCCGCCTCCATGCAGGTCGTCGGTTCGGTCGTGGGGCCCGGCGAGTCGGACCCATTGGCGTCGAGGTCGAAGCCGGTCTCGTCATCGGTCGTTCCGCTGTCGGTCTTGGCGATGGTTCCGCCGTTGTCCTTGCCGGCGGAGCACGCCGCCACCGTCCCCGCGAACGCCGTCGCGCCGACCAGCACCCACAAGCCCCCTGAAGCCAAGCGACCCATCAGAAACCCTCCTGTGGCTGCCGCCGCATCGAGCGCCCGTGAGCCCGCCGCCGGCGCGTTACCGTAGCACGGCAGTTGAGCAGCCACCGCCGCCCCGCGGCGCGCTTCGCATCCGTCCTCGCCGCTCCCGACAAGCCCCACTGGAACGACGACGAGTTGGGGTACCCTGGCCGACGCATGCCCAACGAGCGCTCGCCCGGCAAACCCACGATTCTCTGTCTCTCGAGCTTCTACAAAGGCAACGACTTCCTCGAGGAG
>CAIXWQ010000734.1 GCA_903923175.1 uncultured delta proteobacterium
CCGGCGCGCCGCTCGACGCCGAGCTCGTGCTCGTCGCCCGCGACGACGCGACCGCCGCCTCGACCGCGGGCTCGCTCCACGGCGCGTTCGCTGGATGCGCGCCGTTCCTCGGCGTCCCCGACGGCGCCTCGCCGGCGTGCAACCGCGCGCTGGTCCACGCGGGGCACGTCCGCTTCTCGGCGCCGCCCGGGAGCTACTGGCTCTACGCGACGGCCGGCCCGGCGCGCACGCTGGCCCGCGCCGTCGTGGACCTCGAAGAGGGCGACGCCGCGCGCGTCGATCTCGCGCTGCGCGCGCTCGCGGTCTTCCCGAGCGACGCGCTCACCGGCGATTTCCACGTGCACGGCGGCCACAGCTTCGACACCGGCGCGATGGCCGACGAGCCGCGCGTCCTCGCGTTCTCCGCGTCGGGGCTCGACGTGCTGATCTCGACCGAGCACGACGTCGTGTGGGACTACGCCGACGCCCTGCGCACGCTCGGCCTGGAGGCGAAGCTCACGGTCATCGCCGGCGCCGAGACGACGCAGATGATCCCCTGGCTCTACCCGCCGGGGATCGACGGCCCGACCGTGATCGGCCACTTCAACTTCTGGCCGCTCGCGCTCGATCCGAGCGCGCCGCGCAACGGCCTGCCGTCCGACGAATACCTCGAGCCCGGCGCGCTGATCGATCAGCTGCGGCCGCTCATGTCGAGCGCGGGCGGTTCGAGCGGATCGGGCGGGGTCGCGCAGCTGAACCACCCGCTCGCGCGATCGAAGATCTTCCGCGACGAGGGCTACCTGCGGATGATGGGTTACCACCCCACCGCGACGCTCCCGATGCGCGACGACGGCACCGCGCTCGGGCGGCTCTGGGCACGCCCGGCCGGCGGCGCACGCAACCTCGACTGGGACGTGCAGGAGGCGATGAACGGCAGCGACGTGCTGCTGAACCTCGCCTCGCGGGCGCAGTGGTACGCGTTCCTTTCACAAGGGATCCTGCGCGCGGGGACGGCGAACAGCGACAGCCACTCGCTGCGCATCGAGGGGCTCGGCTACCCGCGCAACGTGGTGCTCCGGCCGCTCGGGCGCGCGCCGCTCGATCGCGCCGGGTTCGACGCCGCGGTGAAGGGCGGGGAGCTGGTCGGCACCAACGGCCCGTTCGTCGACGCCGCGATCGTCGACGCGGGCGGCCGTCGCGGCCCGTCGATCGCGCCGTTCCGCCCGGCCGACGGCGCGCGGCTCGAGATCACGGTGCGCGCCGCGCCGTGGATCCCCGTCGACGAGGTGCGCCTCGTGGTGAACGGCAAGGTCGCGCGCCGCGTCGCCGCCGCGGCGATCGCGCAGCCGAGCGATCCGTTCGGCACCGCCGGCCTCGTCCGCTACACCGGCACCTTCGCGCTCGCGGACCTGCTCGGGAGCGGCGATGGGTGGCTCATCGTCGAGGCCGGCCTGGCGCTCCCCGCCACCGCCGACGACGACGGCGACGGCTTCCCCGACCGCTTCGGCGCGCCCGGCGACGGCACGAACGTGACCGGGCTCCCGCCAGCGAAGCCCGACGAGCCGCGCTTCCACGTCGACGTCGTCGCGCCCGGGACGTGGCCCTTCGCCTTCACCAACCCGTTCGTCATCGATCGCGCGGGCGACGGCTGGACGCCGCCGGGGCCGTGATGCGCACGCGCGCGCTCGTCGCGCTCGGCGCGCTCGCCGCGACGTCGTTCGCCGCGCCGACCGCGCGCGCGGCGGGCGACACGCCCACGCCGTGTCGAGACGCGTACGATCATCTGCGCGCGCCGCTCGTGATCGCGTCGGAGGGGGCCGACTTCGCGGGGAGCGCCGCGGCCTGCGGCGGGCAGCGCGTCGCGCTCGACCTCCACGCCGACGCCGCGATCGCCGCCTCCGCGCCCGACTTCTACGGCGCGCTCCGCGGCGCGGCGCTCCTCTCGGGGACGTGGGCGCCGAGCGAGTCGCTGTGGCTCGACGCCGCCGCCGACGTCGCCCGCTACGACTACGTCGCCAACGCGTCGATCGTCGCCAAGGGGCTCGGCGCGGGGCCGGTCACGCTCGCCGTGCACGGCGTCCTCGAGCGCAGCGCGCGACTGCAGATCGCGCCGTTCGTCCGCGCGCTGCTGCCGCTCGAGAGCGGCTACTCGAACGCCTTCCGCGTCGGCCTCGAGCCCGGCCTCGCGGCCCTGCTCGCCCTCTCTGCGCGCTGGTCGCTGCAGGCCTCGGCGTCCTACCCGCTGCAGACGACCTGGCTCGGCCGGCGCGTCGCGTGGCGCTTCACGCCGCGCGCGACGCTGGACCTCGACGTCGCGCCGCTGCGCTGGCTCGAGCTGCTCGCCGGCCTCGAGGTGCGCCTGGTCGCCGACCCCGACGGCAACCTCG
>CAIXWQ010000735.1 GCA_903923175.1 uncultured delta proteobacterium
GCGGCGCGCCCTGCTCGCCCGCGACGCGCACGCACGCGCCGGCGCGCGCGGTCCGCTCGGCGCCCTCCATCCGTTCGCCGCCCTCGGCGCCCTCGGCGCGCGTGAGCTCGAAGAACAGCTCGATGGCCGCTGCGGACGCGGGGAGCACGGCGAGGAACACACGATGCTCGTCCTCCTCCACGAAGAGGGTCGCGTCGACGGCGACGAAGCCGTCCGAGGGATCCTCACGCCAGCGCACGCGCAGCCGATCGCCGTGCCCGCGACGCAGCGCCACCAGCACCCGGAGCGTGCCGTCGGCCTCCTCGCTCACGCACGGCGCGGCGGGCGCGAAGAGGATCGGCTCGGGCGTGCCGCCGACGACGAGCACCTCGTTGCGCGCGCCGCCCACGCTGCGGGTGCGAACGCGAGGATCGCCGTCGCGCGGTGGCAGCCACGCCTCGCCCTCGCGCAGCTTGAACGCGTAGAGCCCCGGCGAGAGAAGAGCCTCGTACGCCCCGCCCGGCCCGGCGATCGGGTTCAGCCAATCGCCGAGCTCGCCGTAGAGGCGCGCGCCCGCCGGGAGCTCGAGACGGACCGGTTGGCGCACGCCTCACGATCTCCGGCGCGCGCCGTCCGCGCAAGGCTCGCTCAGGGGAGCCGCTTGAACGTCGCCGTCGAGCTGCCGCGCTCGAAGTAGCTCACCTGCCCGCACTTCGCGAGGTGGTTGGGCGAGGCGTAGGGCCCGCCCGCCTGCTTCGCATCCGGCTCCCAGCCGGGCCCGTTCGTGATGAAGCTCTTCACCTCGAACCAGCGCGTGCCGTCGGCGGCCTTGAACGCGCGCGTGCAGTCCATGTCGACGTCGAGCATCCAGAGGTGCGGGCCGACCGCGTTCAGCGGCTCGACGCCGTAGCCGTCGATGGCGACCGTCTTCTGCGCGCCCCACGACGCGGGCCAGGCGTTGGTGGTCCAGTCGGCCGCGGTGCCCTGGGCGAGCCCGCCGCTCGCGCCGCTCGAGGACCCCGAAGCGAGGATCTGCGTCGGCTCGCGTCCGTACCAGTCGAGCATCGTGTCGCCGAGCTTCCACGGCTTGCTCGTCGGGTTGCGCAGGTTGCGGTGCACGATCGGGATCGCGCACGCGTAGTTCGGCGTGCCGTCCGCGTTCGCGCAGTCGATGGAGCGCAGCTTCTTCGACACGTCGTGGTCGATGCCGCCGCGCACGAAGAGATCCTGCCCCGGCTGCGTCTCGCCCTTGATGAACACGACCGTGCGCTCGACGCCGTCGGCCGGGGGCTCGGTCGGGTCGGTGCCGAACGCGAAGTTCGAGCCGGCGCCGCTCGGGTTGTCCCACTTCTCGCGCACGAGCACCCACTGGCCGTCCGCGTAGTTGCGCTGCGTGACCTCGCCGTACGTCGGGTACGACGCGACGAGGTACGTCTTCACGTGGAAGTACATCGAGAGCTTGGACGCCTTCGCGGGGATCGCGAGGCGCGTCTCCTGCGAGACGCCGCCGCGCACGTACGAGCTCGGGCTCGTGACCAGCGCCTGCTCCTGGTAGCCGTTGCCCACGTCCCAGCCGACGCTGATCACGTGCACGAGCTGGCCGAAGACGTCGCCTTCGGTGGTGCCGAAGCGCGGGTTGTAGGTCTTCACGCGACCGATGCGGCGATCGATCGAGCCCGCGTCGACGAGCCGATCGGCGCGCGGCTCGGCGTAGGCGACCACGAGCTCGGCGCCGACGATGGGCGCGCCGCGCTCGATCACGCGGCTGCGGGCGGAGCCGTCGGTCGCGAGGTCGTAGAAGAGGTGCTTGGTCGGCAGCGCGCCGCCGAAGACGGCCGTCTCGCCGGTGACGTCGTGGCCGGACTTGGTGCCGTCGGGGCTGGTCGCGTCGATCGCGGCGCGCATGCCGGTCGCGCCCGCGGGCACGACGAACGCCTCGGTGATGGCGTCGGGCCAGCCGTAGGTGGGGTCGCCCTTCCACGAGGCGACCTTCACCACCTGCGTGGAGAGCACCGCCGGCCCCTTCATCCAGGTGACGGTCAGCAGCACCTTCGCGCCCGAGACCGTCTCCGGCGTGACGGTGCCGGCGTCGGTCTGCGCCAGGGAGCTGACCATCCAGCCGGGGAGCGTCGCGGTGAGCTTCTCGCCGCTGCGCACGAACTCGTCGCTCGAGCCGCCGGTGACGTAGAGGAGCTTCTGCGAGCCGGTCGGCGAGTAGACCCAGTCGAGGGCGAGCGTCCCCTCGCCCGGCGTCGGGACCGAGTAGGCGGCGGAGTCCGAGCCGAGCGTGGTCTCGAAGCCGGCCTCGTCGGCGCCGTCGGCCCCGCGCTTCTCGGCCGCCGCGCAGCCCGCGAGCCCTTGCACGAGCGCTGCGCCGATCAATGCGGCGGAAGCCTTGCGAACGCTGATCTTGACCATGCGGACCTCGCTCCCGACAGGGCATCTCCCGTCGACGACAGGGAGGTAACTCACCTATGAGTCACGCACAAGCCGGGTGTCCCACATTTCGCGCGCGCGTGCCCTTCCGGGGTATTCGACCCCTCGGCATCGAGGCGCGTCGCCGCCGGTCACGC
>CAIXWQ010000736.1 GCA_903923175.1 uncultured delta proteobacterium
CGATCTCGATCGACCGCACGTCTCCTGCCGCGAGCGGTCGGCCGAGGATCGCGCGCGCCTGCGCCGCCACCTCGATCGCCGCGTCGATCGCCGTCTGGAAGTACGCGCAGGCCGGGTGCTCCTTCACGTGCAGCGTGTCGGCGAGCCAGACCTCGCCGAGCCGCCCGAGCGCTCCGCGCGCCGGCACGAACGCGAAGCGGTGCAGGAAGCCGCGCGGATGATCGAGCAGATCGAGCGCGCCGGTCACGCCTTCGAACGCGAGCTCCGCGGAGATCACGCCGTGCGCGGTCGCCGTCGCGGGCGTGAGGATCTTGCCGTCGTGCGCGCCGAGGAACGCGGGCCAGAGCGGCGCCTCCGGCTGCGCGAGCGCGAGCGCGAGCGCGTGGGCCTGCCCGCGCCCGTCGAGCCGGAGCACGCGCCCCGCGGCGACCGCCGCCGCCGCGTGGTGCACGTACGGCAGGTTCTGGCCGTTCTGCGGGCCGAGGAAGGTCGCGAGCCCGAGCCGCGCGCCGAGCTCCACCGCGGCGGCCTGCGCGACCTCGAGATCGCTCCACGAGAGATCGGCCGCGGCGCCGAGGACCAGCGGCACCACGACCGCCGAGTGGCCGGTGTGCCCCACGAGGCAGTAGTCGTCGAAGTCGAGCGCGCACGAGCGCGCCGACGAGGCGATCAGCGCCTCGAGGCGCGCCACCTTGTCGCCGGTCGCCAGCAGCGGGTGCGGCCCCGGCGTGCGGCGAGCCCAGCGCGTCACCCCCTCGGCGCCGCCGTCGACGCTGGCCGCGAACGTCGCGGCGAGCACGCTCGCCACCTGCAGCCGTAGCCGCCTGCGCACCGAGGCCGGCACCTGCTCGGCGCGCAGCCCGGCGGCGAAGGCGCCCCAGGTCTCGAGCGTCGTCTGCTTCGGCGGCGTCTGCGGCTTGGTCGGCGTCGGCATTCGAGTCGGCCGAGGGTAGCAGGCGGCGCGTGCGCGTCGTGCCTCGCGAAGCTGCGACCGCGCGCCGTGCGCGCCGCACCGCGTGACGCGCGCGCGACTACTTGATGCCGGCCACGTGGACCACGTACCACTCGCCGCGCCACGAGATCAGCGAGAGCACGAGCAGGCTCCCCTCCTTGCCGTCGGCGCGCTGGAAGCGCAGCTTCGAGTTGAACACGCGGTAGTAGCCGAGCTTGTTGTACTCCTCGCCCGGCTTCACCCACGCCGCCTTGGCGATCGGCACCGCGAGCTCGATGAACTTGGTCTCCTCGGGCTTGGGCCCGAGCTTGCGGTGATACGCGTGCAGATCGCGGTGGAACGCCGCGACGAGCCGGCGCTCGTAGTCGACCTCCGGCTTCGCCACCGCCTTCACCTGGCCGTACGCGATCAGCGGGAAGAACGCGTCGTCGGCGAGCTCCGGCTTGTCCTCCACGATCGCGCGCCAGAGGTGCGCGAGGCGGACCTTGTAGGTCGCCGATTCGATCGAGGGGGTGTCGTGCGTCTGCGGCAGCGGGCCGCCGTCGGGCGCGAGCAGCTCCGGGACGGCCGCGTCGTCGCTCGCGCCCGCGACCTCGGAGGCCTCGGCGCCCGCGTCGACCTCGCCGCCGTTCGCGCCTGCCGAGGGCGCGCCCGCGCCGACCGGCGTCGCATCCGCCCCTGCGCCCGCGCCTGCGCCTCCCACGATGGCGGCGTTCGTCGACGAGCCCGCCGTCGGGAGCGGCGCCGGAGGCTCCTTGCGCTCCGTGCAGGCAGGGCAGGCGGCGCCAGTCAGCACCGCGCAGGCGAGGGCGGTCAGCGCGAGGGCACGGCCGTGCATCGCTGGCTCATAGCCCAGGCGCGCGCCGGCGGGGCGGCCGGCTGCGACCGCGCCGCGCGAGCCGTCGGCGCGGCGCCCCCCCCGCTCGGCAGAACGCCTAGAACGGCGGCGCCGCGCCGTTCGCGACCGCGCAGGTCGAAGCGCTCGCGATGCCCGGATCCGGGTTGCACGCCTTGGCCGTGCTCGTCGCCGTGCCGCCGCAGTAACCGCTCAGGCACTCCGAGCTCGTGCTGCAGGCCTGGCCGTTCCCCTTCTTGGCGACGCACAGCTTGCTGGTCGCGTCGCAGCTGCTGTCGGCCGCGCACTGCGGGTAGGCGAAGGTCGCGCAGGGAGCGCCGGCGCCGGGGAGCGCGACGCATTTCTTCGCGGTCTGGTCGCAGTAGCCGCCGGTGGCGCAGCTGCTCGTGTCGTTCGGCGCGCAGGCGGCGCCGACGGGCGCGGGCGACGCGCACTTCAGCGTCGTCGAGTCGCAGTAGAGCGCGCTCTTGCAGTCGCTCCCGGTGTGGCACTGCGCGCCGACGTCGCCGAGCTGCACGCAGTGCGACGAGCCCGGCACGCCCGCCCCGGCGACGTAGAGGCACGAGAGCCCCGTCACGCACGAGACGTACGTCGCGCCGGCGTCGGTGTTGGTGCCGCACGCCTCGCCGAGCTTGGCCACCGGCTGCACCGTGCACTTGCCGCCGCTGGTGCCGCCGTCGCCCGGGGTCGCCGGCGCGCTGCAGTAGACCGTCGAGCCGTCGGAGGCCGCCGCGCAGTCGGTCGAGCTCGCGCACGTCCCGCCGATCGGGACCGCGCCGACCCAGATGCGATCGCATGCGTCGCCGATGGCCGTGGCCGCCGGATCGTTCGCGCTCTCTTTGCAGCCGGTGGTGACGCTCGGCAGTCCGCCGAGGCAGACGCCCGCCGCCCTCGCGTCGTAGGCGCGCCCCGCCGCGGTCTTCGTGGAGACCTCGCTCTGGCAGGAGGCGAGCATCGCGTCCTGGCACTTGCCGCGATCGGTCGGGTAGCCGACCGCCTGGCAGCACGGCAGCACGATCCCGCAGTACACGTTGGCCTTCGACGCGCAGTAGTCGGCCTGCGCGATCGGCGGCGCGGTGCTCGGGTTGAAGCCGCTGCCGCCACCGCTGCCGCCGTCCGAGCAGCCGACCCCGAGGCCGAGCGCGGCGAGCGTGGCGAGCCCGAGCGACGCGACGACGTGGACCCAGCGGTGGCTTTGCGCGAGAGAACCTGCGTTCACGGAGCACCTCGGCGGCGAAGGATCCGCGGCCGGGCGCGCGCGTCCTTCGACGCACGCTCCGACCGCGAGCTCGACCTTGCGAGGATCGCACCAAGCGCGACCGTGGGCGAAGAAGTTCCGCGAGCTGGCCTTCCGCACGGCCCGCGGGGCTTCCTTCAGCGAGGCTTCAGCGAGGCTCGTTCAGCGCGCGGAGGCGCCCGGGCGCTCCGCGGCGCGACGGCGCATCTTGCGGTCGACGATGCGCTTCTTCAGGGCGCCCATCTTGTCGATCATCAGCGCGCCGTCGAGGTGATCGTTCTCGTGCTGGATGGCGACCGCGAGCAGCCCCTCGGCCTCGAGCTCGAACGGCTGACCGTGCTGGTCGATGGCCTTCACGCGCACGTGGGCCGCGCGCTCGATCTCCTCCATGACGCCGGGGAACGAGAGGCACCCCTCTTCCCACACGAGCTCGCCCTGCTTCGAGACGATCTGCGGGTTGATGAAGACGCGCAGCTTCGAGGGCTCGTCGTCGCCCGCGGTGTCGATGACGAAGATGCGGACGGCCTCGCCGATCTGGTTGGCCGCGAGGCCGACGCCGGGCGCGGCGTACATCGTCTCGGCCATGTCCTCGACGAGCTGCTTGATCGCGGGCGTGACCTCGGCGACGGCGACCGCCTTCTGGCGGAGGCGCGGGTCCGGGTAGTGGAGGATCGTGCGAACGGCCATCGGTAGTGGGAATGTAGTTCCCGACCGGGGGTATCGCAAACGCCGCAGATCCGAAGGAGCTCGCGTCCGACGGCGCTTGGCCCGCCTACTTCTTCCCCTCGCGCCGGCGCTCCGCGAAGAAGCGCTTCAGCCGCTCCGCGCAGGGCTCGGCCAGCACCCCCTCGACCACGTCGAGGCGGTGGTTCAGCCGCGGGTCGCTCGTGATCTCGAACAGCGAGCGCACCGCGCCGGCCTTCGGATCGCGGCAGCCGAACACGATCCGCCCGACGCGCGCGTTGACCAGCGCCCCCGCGCACATCGGGCAGGGCTCCAGGGTCACGACGCAGGTCCAGCCGTCGAGGCGCCAACGACGGACGAGCTCGGCGGCGCCGCGCAGCGCGACGATCTCGGCGTGCGCGGTCGGATCCTGTGCGAACTCCCGCAGGTTGCGCCCGCGGATCGCCCCCGCGACCTCCAGCGTCGGCGGCACGAGCACCGCGCCGACCGGCACGTCGCCGTCGCGCGCGGCGGCGTCGGCTTCCTCCAGGGCGAGCTCCATCGCGCGCGCCCAGGGCGACTCGACGGGGGGCTCGGCGGTGGCCTCGGTCGCGGGCGCGCTCGCGAAGGCGCGGTCGCGTTCGCGTTCGCGGGTCGGCGGCGGGCTTGCGGGCTTGGTCATCGACGTCGCGTCTCGACGCGATCCTGCACCAGCGTGCGCAGGGCGCCGAGCTCGATCGGCTTGTCGAGCGCGCGGTTCGGCAGCGCCCGCAGCGCCGCGCGCACGGCGGGGTCGGGGGCGTCGCCGAGCATGAACACCACCCGCTCGGCGAGCGCGGGCGCGCGCGTGGCGAGGGCGGCGCGCAGCTCCACGCCCGAGAGATCGGGGAGCGAGACGTCGGTGAGCACGACGTCGAAGTCGGCGTCGCGCGAGAGCAGCTCGAGGGCGCTGCGCCCGCTCTGCAGCACGATCACCTCGTGCCGCCCCGAGAGCGCGCGGTGCAGCGCGGAGAGCACGCTCGCCTCGTCGTCGACGATGAGCACGCGCCCCTGGATCGGTGGCGGGCTGCTCGCGCGACGCGACGACGACATCGGGGCCGAGGCGGTCGACGACGTCGACGGGAGCGTCACGCGGAAGGTCGAGCCGAAGCCCACGCGGCTGTCGACGAAGATCTCGCCGCCGATCGAGCGCACGAGCCCGTGGCAGATCGAGAGGCCGAGCCCGGTGCCGACCCCGAGCGGCTTGGTCGTGAAGAAGGGGTCGAAGATGCGCGCCATCAGCTCGCGGCTCATGCCCACGCCCGAGTCGGCGATCTCCACGACGACCTTGCCGTGCTCGTCGGTCCGCGTCGCCACCAGGATCTCGTTGTCCTCCGGCTTCCCCTCCTCGATCGCCTGCATCGCGTTCACCAGCAGCGCGAGGAAGATCTGCTCGAGGCGCGCCGGATCGGCCTCGACGCGCGGCACCTTGCGGTAGCGGCGGACCAGCTGCGCGACGCCGCGCACCTGCCCGCCGATCATGCGGAGCGCGCTCTCGAGCGGCCCCTCGAGGTCGACCGCGCCGATCGCGCCGCCGCCGTCGCCGCGGGCGAAGGTGCGCAGATCGCTGACGATGCTCCGCACGCGATCGAGCCCGGTGCGCGCCTCGTCGAGCGCCTCCAGCACCCCCTCGAGGATGCCGGCCTGCTCGTCGCTCAGCGTGCCGCGTTCGTCGAGCACCACGCCGAGCTCCTCGCCGATGAACGCGAGGTTGGCGACCACGAACGAGAGCGGGTTGTTGATCTCGTGCGCGACGCCCGCGGCGAGCGTGCCCACCGCGGCGAGGCGCTCGCCGAGCATCAGGCGCCCCTCGATCTTGCGCCGGTCGGTGACGTCGGTCATCGCGCCGCCGACCAGCGTGGCGCGACCCGAGGCGTCGAGCCCGACGCAGACGCGATCGGTGACGATGCGAAAGCGCCCGTCGCCGCGCTCGAAGCGGTATTCGACCGACCACTCCTCCGAGCCTTGCTCCAGCGCGGCGCGCAGCCCGTCGTCGACGCGCGCGCGGTCGTCGGCGTGCACGCGCGAGAGCCAGTCGGCGTGGTGCGCCAGCGCCCCCGGCTCGAGCCCGAGCGTCGGCGCGAGGCCGTCGCTCCACTCGATCGCGTCGGCGGCGACGTCCCATACGCGCAGCACGTCGCCGGCGGCCTGCGCCACCAGCCGGTAGCGCTCTTCCGATCGCGCGAGCGCCGCCTCGGCCGCGCGCCGCCGACGATCGGAGCGCACCTCGACCACCAGCTGCGCGAGCTTGCGACCGGCGATGCTGGTCTCGTCCAGCGGCACGCCGAGCGCGGTGACCTCGGGGTCGAGCAGCGCGATCACCGCCGAGACGCCCTCGCCCCCGAGGACCGGCACGATCAGCATCGCGGGCGCGCCCGGCGCCCACTGCTCGCGGCCGGTCGCGCGGACCTCGGCGATGGGCCCCTGATCGATCGACGAGCCCACGGCGAAGCCGCCGCGACCGACCTCTCCGACCTCGCAGGTGATCTCGCCGCGCTCCACGCCGAAGCCCGCGACGCCGCGCGCGCCGACCGCGTCGCGCAGCGCGTCGAGGGCGAGCTCGAGCGCCTCGATCGAGTTCGAAGAGGCGATGAACGCGCGCAGCACCCACGCGTCGATCGAGCTCGAGTCGAAGGCAGCGCTCATGAGTACGTCGGGCGCCGACGGATGCGGGGCCGCGGGCGCGCGACCGCTCGCGGCGGATGACGTACCGTACCGCGCATGACGTCCACGCGCCGCGTATTCGCCGCGATCGGAGCCGCGCTCGGGGTCGCGACGCTGGTCTCGCTCGGTTGCGCAGGGTCCTCTCCGTTGCCGAGCAAGGAGTGCCTGGGAAAGGCGGCTTCGTCGTCCGCCGGGCCGAGCGGATCGGTGACCGGCGCGACGGACGCGACGGCGGTGATGCCTGCGACCCCCGAGGCGGCCTTGCAGCGGCTCTTCGGTCCCGCCGAGGCCTCGGGCGAGTGGTTCGCGCCGAGCTTCTCCGCGCAGGTGCCGGTCGAGAAGGTCCGGACGCTCGTCCGCAGCATGAAGGACGAGCTCGGCGCGCTGCGCGCGGTCCGGCGCACCGACGTCGCGTACGAGTGCGAGTTCGAGAAAGGGCTCGTGCAGACCGAGGCCCACCTCGACGGCCAGGGGCGCTTCGTCCGCCTCTTCTTCCACCCGCCGCGCGTGAAGGGGCGCTCGATCGAGACCTCGCTGGCCGCCGTCCGCGCCCTCCCCGGCAAGGTCAGCCTGCTCGTGCTCACGGACGGGCAGGAGCGCGCGAGCCTCGACGCCGACGCGCCGCTCGCCGTGGCCTCCGCGTTCAAGCTCGCCGTGCTGGAGACGCTCCGCGGCCAGATCGACGCGAAGAAGCGGCAGTGGAGCGACGTCGTGGAGCTCGACGCGCGCTGGCGCAGCGTGCCCACGGGCTTCCTGCAGACCTGGCCCGAGAAGTCGCCGATCACCGTGCATGCGCTCGCCGCGCTGATGATCTCGCAGAGCGACAACACCGCGACCGATCAGCTCGTCTCGCTGCTCGGCCGTGCCGAGGTCGAACGCTGGGCGCAGCACGATCGACCGTTCCTCGCCACGCGCGAGTTCTTCATTCTCAAGGGGCGACCGAACGGCAACCTGCTCGCGCGCTTTCGCGCCGAGGACGAGGCCGGGCGCCGCGCGCTGCTGAGCGAGGTCGACGCGAAGCCGCTCGCCGCCGGAGACGTCGAGCTCGACCGCCCCTCGGCGCTCGACGTCGAGTGGCATTTCAGCGCCCGCGAGCTCTGCGGCCTGATCGAGAAGGTGCACGCGCTCCCGCTCATGTCGATCAACCCCGGCCCGGCCACGGCGACCGACTGGAAGGGCGTGGCCTACAAGGGCGGCTCGGAGCCCGGCGTGCTCAACATGACCACGCGCGTCGCCTCGCCGAAGCACGTGCACTGCGTCGTGGCGACGTGGAACGACGAGGCGCACGCGCTCGACGAGACCAAGCTCTTCGCTCCTTATGCTGCGTTGCTTGCGTCGCTCCACGAAGAGGGGTGAGGAGCCCCATGCGCCCGGCCGTGCCCCGCTCGTCACCCGCCCGACTCGCCCCGGCCGTGCCCGCACCTACGGCCGCGCTCGCGCTCGCCTTCACGCTCGCCCTCGTGTGCGCGCCCGCGCTCGGCTGCGAGCCCACGTCGGGGAGCCCGCTCCCGCCCGACACGGCCTTCTCCTACGACGACACGGGCGCGAGCGACGCGCTGCAGGACGTGCCGCCGCGCGAGGTCGCGCCGGCCGACATCGGCATCTACGACGCGCCGGCGGTCGAAGGGGGCAACTGCGTGCTGTTCCCGCCGGGCAGCGACCCTCCCCAGGCGCTGCAGTGCGACCCCGGCAGCACCTGCGACGTCTCCGGGCTGTGGCCGTTGTGCGCGCGAAACGAGGACGCCGGCGTCTTTTGCGGCACGATCCGCTGCGTCGGCTACAGCTGCGACGAGGCCGGGATCTGCGTGGGCTTCAACGACTTCTAGCGCTCGGCCGGCGGCCCGAGCTCGGCGATTCGACGCCGGTTGCTAAACTTCGGCGGTCGCACGGCCGTCCCTCTAGATTGCCCGACCCGCCGAGCGCGCGAGGGCCAGAGGAGCCCGTGACGAGATTCGCGACGCAAAGCCCTGCCAGCATCGGCCCGGTCGCCCTGTGCGACCTGCTGCTCGGCGCGTCGCTGGCGGCGCGCGTGAGCTGCGTGACCCTCGAGCCGTGCGGCGAAGGGCACCTGCTGTCCCTCCTCCGCGGCTCGGAGGTGCTGCGCGCGATCCGCGTCGACGACGAGGCCGCGGCCGCCGCGGTGGTGCGGCTCGCGACGGCGGCGGGGCTCGATCCGCTCCCCGAGGGCGACGGCGCCAACACCGTCTCGCGGGTGCGGGTGCGCGCCGAGGGCGGTCGCGAGGCCGAGGTGCTCGTGTCGGTGTCGGCGCGCGGCACCGGCTTCGACGTCGAGGCGCGCGCGCTGCTGGTCGATGGGCGCGAGCCGGTGGTCGCCGGTCGCTCGGCGCTCCGCCGCTGCGATCGCTGCCGCGCCATTCAGGCCGGTCACCTCGATCGCTGCGAGCTCGACGACGGCGAGCTGCACGATCTCGCCGACGATCCGCGCGTCGGCGGCACCATCGGCCCCTACCGGATCGAGTCGACGCTCGGCGTGGGCGGCATGGGCCGCGTGTTCGGCGGCCTCCACGCGCTGCTCGGGCGCGAGGTCGCCATCAAGGTCATGCACCAGACGGTGAAGCGCGCGACCACCGCCGAGCGCCGCTTCTTGCTCGAGGCCCGCGCGACGAGCCGGCTGCGCCACCGCTCGATCGTCGAGGTGCTCGACTTCGGCGTCCTCTCCGACGGTCGCCCCTACATGGTCATGGAGCGGCTGCGCGGCAGCTCGCTGGTCGAGTCGCTCGCCGACGGCCCGCTCCCCGTCCACGAGGCGCTCCGGATCGGCATCGCCATCGCCGACGCGCTCAGCGCCGCGCACGACGCCGGCGTGGTGCACAACGACCTGAAGCCGTCGAACGTGCTGCTGGTGCAGGACGAGCCCGTGCGCGGCTCGAACGGCTCGAACGGCGCGAACGGCGGCAAGCCCGAGGCCGGGGCCCGCGATCTGGTGAAGCTCATCGACTTCGGCGCCGCGTCGCTGCGCGAGTCGCTCGACGACGATCCGCAGATGGTCGTCGGCACCCCGTCCTACATCGCGCCCGAGCGCATCCAGGGGGTCATCGGCGATCCGCGCAGCGACCTCTACTCGCTCGGCATCGTCCTCTACGAGCTGATCGACGGCGCGGCCCCGTTCCGCTCCGACCGGCCGAAGCAGGTGCTCAGCATGCACCTCACGCAGGAGCCGCCACCGCTCCTCAGCCGCTACGGCGCGCTCCCCCGCGGCGCCGCGCACGTCGTCGCCCGCGCGCTGCGCAAGGCGCCGAGCGAGCGCTACCAGTCGGCGTCGGAGATGCGCGTCGAGCTCGAGCGCGCGCTCGCCGGCGCCGCGCGCCCCTCGTGGCGCAGGTGGCTGCCGTGACGACGCAGCCGACGCTCCTCTTCGTGGACGACGAGCCGACCCTGCTCAAGACCGTGCGGCGCGTGCTCGACGAGACGCCGTTCGAGGTGCTCACCGCCGACGGCGGCGAGGCCGCACTCGCCGTGCTGCGAGAGCGGCCGATCGACGTGCTCATCAGCGATCTCGACATGCCCGGCATGACGGGCCTCGAGCTGGTGGCGCGCGCGCGCGTCGAGTTCCCCGCCACGCTGCGCATGCTGCTGACCGCGAGCCCCTCGCAGGAGCGCGTGATGCGCGCGATCAACGAGGGAGAGGTCTCGCGCTTCTTCGTGAAGCCGTTCGACGCCGATCAGTTCCGCGAGGCGATCGAGGCGCTCGCCGGGCGCATCGAGCGCCAGCGCCGCGAGCGCGTCGAGGGGGCGCACGAGGCGCGTCGCCGCGCGCTGGTCGGCTGGGCCGAGGAGCGCTTCCCCGGCGTCACGCGCGTCGCGCGGACGCCCGACGGCGCGCTCGCGCTCGAGCTCGAGAACACCGAGTGGCTGATCCACCACCTCGAGATCAAGTAAGCGAGGCCCCCCGGCCATTCCATCGCCCGAGCCCGAGCCCGAGCCCGCATACGAGCGCGGACACGAGCGCGGACACGAGCACGGACACGAACCCGCGCCGACCTAGATCCCCACCGACTTCGCCTCCGCCTTGATCTCGATCGGCTTCACGCTGACCGAGAACGCCTTGCCGTCCCACGTGATGGTCACCAGCCGCGCCTTCACCGCGCGCCCCATCGGCGCGTCGGCCTGCCAGCGCGCGACCCAGCTCGTCTTCGTCCACGCTTCCGACGACGCGAGGACCGAGTAGAGGCCGGTCGGCCCGGCGTCGGTCACCTCGCCGAGGAGCGACTCCTGCTTGCCCGGCTCGGCCGCCGACGCGAGCACCAGCCGCGCGTCGAGGTCCTCCCAGGTGAGCAGCGCGAGGGTGCCGTTGCCGCTGAAGAGCGACAGCTCCTTCAGCTTGCGGCCGATGCCGGCCTTCGCCGCCTCGCCGCCCGCCGCGGTCGGATCGTTCAGCAGCAGCCCGAGCCGGCTCGCCGACCAGAGCCGCGCCCACTGCCGCGGATCCTTCGGCCCTGGCGTCCCTTCGCCGGAGATGACCTCCCGCTCCACGCGCAGCGCCTCGTCGACGCGCCCGGAGCCCGCCGCCGACGCCGCCAGGCGCAGCCACGCGTACTGGCTCTTCGGCTCGAGATCGGTGAGCGTCTTGTACTGGCGGTAGGCCGCCGCGTACCACCCCTGGCGCAGGAACACGTCGCCGAGGGCCCGGCGCGAGGCCGGGTTGTCGCCGTCGAACTCGACGATCTCCGAGTACGTGCGCAGCGCTTCGTCCTTCTCGCCCGACTCCGCGAGCACGTCGCCGAGCTGCGTCGCGAGCAGCGGCGTCATGAGCCCGCGATCCCGCAGGCGTCGGCCGTAGGCGAGCGCCTCCTGGCGTTCGCCCTTCTGCGCCAGCAGGCGGATCAGCCGGAGATCGCCGGCCGGATCGCCGGGCGCGATCAGCATCGCGGCGCGCACGAGCTGGAGCTTGTCGTCGATCTTCTCCTTCTCGAGGATGCGCCGATCGAGGTCGAGCCAGTCGACGCCGCCGTACAGCACGCGCGAGACGGCCGCCGCGAGCCGCACGTCGACCGTGCGCCGCAGGATGGCGCGCGCGAGGTACTGCTGCGCCTCGGGCTCGCCGGCGAAGTGCGCCAGGACCTTCTCCGCCGTGTCCTCGGTCGCGATCTTCGCCTGCACCAGCTGCAGCATCGCCGCCTGATCGCGGAAGTCCGGCAGCTCGCACGCGGCGCGCGCGGACTCGTACTGCGAGATCAGATCGGCGGGCGATTTCGCCTGCGAGATGCGTCGACGCCAGAGCACGATGCGCTCGGCGAGCGGCCGGCTCGCCACGTCCGAGCACCGGAGCAGCGGCCGGATCGGACGCGGCGGCGGCGGCGGCTTGGGCAGCACCGCGATCGGTCGATCGATGACGTTCGGCTCGCCGGGCTTCCCGCCCGTGCCCGCCACGAGCCCCGACTCCGGCTTGGCGGTGGGCGGCGTGGTCGTGACGGTCGTCGTCGCCGTCGCGGTCGGCGCCGCGTTCTGCGACGCGGTCGGCTCGTCGACCATCGGCGTCTTCTTCTTCGCCTTCGCGACGTCGGTCGCTCCGTGGCCGAACCCGCCGCGCAGGGTGTCGCCGTCCTCGCCGCCTTTGTCCTTCTCCGCGATCTCCTTGAGATCGTCCGCGGCCCCTCCGGTCGCGAGCGGAATTCCCGGCGGAGTCGCCCGCGAAGAGGCCTGCGCCATCGGCGCCGCCGCCATCGGGGCCTCGGCCGCCACGGATCGATCCGGCGAGCCCATCGCCCCTTCGGCCCCGCGGTGGCGCGTGCCGGTGCCGCCCGAGTTGTCCGACTTCTTCGCCTCCAGCGCCTCTCCGGAGCTCGAGGCGGTCGCCTCTTCGCGATCCTTCGAGCACCCCCACGTCGCGCCGCCCGGGCCGAGCAAGAGGCGCCCGAGCGAGCCGCGGCTCGAGGACTGCGAGAACTCGCTCGCCGCGATCGTCGACAGCTTCACGCCGCGCAGCTTCGAGCTGCGGCGAGAGATCCCCCAGCGCGCGAACGACGCCTCGCTGTCGAGCGCGATGATGCTCGAGAACGGCGTGACCAGCCCGTACTCGAGCCCGAGGTCGAGCACCTTGGAGCGCACCTCGTCGGCCGAGCCGCTGCCGGCGAGCCGGCGCGCGTACTCGTTCGCCCAGAGCCGCGGCGCCATCGGCGCGACGCCGCTCTCCAGCACCTCGAGATCGTAGGGCGTGTCGAAGCTCTGCCCGCCCACGCGCCCCTTCACGCGCACCTTCTCGGGGAGCTTGTGGTGCGTGCGCGCGTAGAGCACGAGCTCCTCGCCGCGCGCGAGCTTGCCGGTCGCCGAGTAGAACGGCTGATCGAGCCCCGCGCCGAGATCGAGCTCGAGATCGGTCACGGTCGGCATCTTGATCGCGCTGGTGAGGCGCAGCGCCTGCTCGGTCGTCTGATCGGCCTCGTCGACGCGGAAGTGCCGGCCGCCGCCCACGCGCGACAGCTGCGCGAGCAGCTCGTGGCGCGCGTCGGGCCCGGTGCCCACGGTGAAGAAGCGCGCGCGCGAGCCCGAGATCGACCGGCGCAGGCGCTCCATCAGCGCCTCGGCGGTGGTCTCGCCCGAGGTCGTGATGCCGTCGCCGACGTACACGATCGCCGGCTGCTCGCCGCCGTGCAGGCGCTCGAGCGCGGGCTCGAACATCGAGCCGAGGTCGGTCGCGCCGCCCACCGAGTGCTCGGCGAGCTTCTCGAGCGCCTTGGAGATGTCGCCCTCGGTCGCCGCCGCCAGCCCCTTGTCCGGGTAGACGACGGTCGGCGTCACGTCGAGCGCGATCAGCGCGAAGCGATCGCCATCGGCGAGCGAGCGCAGGATCCCCTCGGCCGCGGCGTTGCGCAGCTGCTTGCTCGCCTCGTCGCCGCCGGCCGACGTGTCGACCACGACCACGACCTCGCCCTTCGACGGCGCGAGCTTGTCGAACGCGACCTCGGGGACGTAGCGCACCATCAGGTAGTCGGCCTGATCGGCGCCGCCCGGGAAGCGCCACGCGCGCAGCGGCTTGGTCTTCGGCGCGCCGATCTCGACCTGGAAATCCGCGCGCGGCACGTAGCCGCTGCGGCGCATCGCCACCACGCCGGTCGCGTCGTCGTAGGTCGCGTCGAGCGAGGTCGCGACGGTGCGCCCGTCCCACGGCTTGCCGAGGTCGACCGAGAGCGCGAGCTCGTCGTAGCGCACCGGATCGGTGGAGCGCATCGGGTAGACGTAGCGGAGCTTCCCCTCGACGACGGGGAGCACCTCCATGTAGCGCAGCACCACGCGCCGCGTGCCGTTCGCCGGGATCGGGAAGATGCGCGCGCGGTAGCTCCGCCCGTCGATCCACTCGAGGAGCGCGGGGTCGTTCGCCGACGCGACGGCGGCGCCGTACACCGCCGCGGCCTCGTGCTTCTCGACGACCTCGCCCTCGACGAGCTCGCCGTTGGTCTCGAGCGCGAAGCTCGTGACGATCGCCTCGGCCGGCACCGTGAACCAGTACCACCCCTCGATCGCGCGCCCGCCCGGGTTGCCGAAGGTCTGATCGACCTCGGTCTCGGCGAGGCCGTCGCGGATCACGCTGCGCACCGTCTGGCGCGCGATGTTCAGCTTGCGCGCCGGCGCGCCCGCGAGCCCGAACGGATCGATGCCGTAGATGCGCCCGCTGCCGCTGCCGACGGTGCCGTGGCTCGGGCGGCTGTCGCCCATGCCGCCGGTCCAGTCCTGCCAGAAGGCCACCGGCCCGAGCTTCGGCGCGTCAGTCCCCTTCGCCGTGCCTTGCTCGCCCGCGTTGATCTCCACGCGCCCGCCGGGCGACGTGAGGATGGCCAGCCCGCGCGCGACGTACACGTCGACGTCGTCGCCGCTGCGCTTGATCGAGAGCCCCGCGCTCGCGGCGGACACCACGTGCTTGCCGAGGTTGCAGGCGATCGCCTCGCCCTCGCCCACCGGCGCGTCGAGCCACGCCTCGCCGCGCTCGAGGGTGAACCCCTTCTCCTGCAGCAGCAGCTCGGAGTCGCCGCGCAGGAAGACGCTCGCGCCGTCGCTGGTGCGGATGAGGGCGCGCGCGCCGGCGGCCGTCTTCACGCGCGAGGCGACGGCGAGCGGCGTGCCCGAGATCGCCTTCTGCGCCTTGTTCTTGGCGGGATCTCCCGCCCCGGGCGTGCCCGCCTCCTCGACGGTCACGTCGCCCGAGGCGAGATCGAGCCGCGCCCCGATGGCGCGCGCGGCCACGAGCGTCGGCTTGGCCGGGCCGCCGAAGTAGGCGAGCGCGATCAGCGCCAGGCCGAGCACGCCGGCGATCACGAAGAGCATGCCGCGCGAGCTCTCGCGCTTCGGCGGAGGAGGCTCACGACGCGGCGGCGACGCAGGCGGCGGCGGGGTAGGAGGAGGGGGCTCGCTCGGCGGGCGCGGCGGCGAGGGCGGCTTCGCGTCCTGCGCGGGCGGCGATGGTGGCGCGGGTGGAGGCGGCGGGAGCGGGAGCGCGGCGACGTCGGGCTGCCGGGGCTGCGGCGGTGGCGGCTCGGGCTGCGGAGGCTCGACGGGAATCCCCGGCTCGCTGACGCTCGCGGCTTGCCGTTGGAGGTGGGCGAGATCCGGCTCCGGCGGCGGGATGTGCTCGGCGGGCTTCGGCGGCGGCGGGGTCGGATCGTCGGTCATGGGGGGGCCTCGGCTGGGACGAGCGAACGGACAGAAGGATCTGCCCATTCGTTCCGACACGCGAGACACGGCGATCATGGGTGGGCGCTGGCGCACGGCTTGCGCGCGCCGCGCCTCCCGTCCCCGACCGCGCGCCGGCCCGCGCGTTCCCCCAGGCGACTCAGAGCGCGGGAAAAGTCCCGCGCTCTTCACTGCCCACCGGGGCGGTCGGCACCGCCCCGCCCCGCCGAATGCGATTCGTCGGGGCCCCACCCCACCGGAGAGACGGTGTCACAGTCTCTCAGCCCGCGCGGAAGTCGACCGCGAACCAGAGCACGTGGGTGGCGCCGCCGTGCGCGCCCTTCCACATCGCGGGGCCGAGGAACAGCCTGGGCGCGACCTCGCGGAGCTCGTCGCGGATCTTCGCGATGAACCACGGGTTCCCCGGCTGCGCGTAGTCGAGGTAGATGCAGGGCGCCCCGTCGACGACCGAGGGCTCCACGCGCGTGGTGAACGGGAACCAGCTCATGCGCAGCGCGCCGAGGTGCACGCGGTTGATCCCGGTCCCCTCCGCCGCGCTCTTCGCGCCGAAGGTCTTCCCCTCCCACGGGAACACGCTCCGCAGCGCCGCGAAGCGCCGCAGCAGGCCGAACGCCGGGCCGACCTTCTCGAGCCCGCGCACGGCGAGCATGCGCCCTACCGGCTGGCCCGCGACCTCACGCAGCTCGCTCGGCACCGTTCCGCGTCGGTAGAGCGCGTCGAGCGCCTCGCCCTTCATCGCGCCGAGCGCGTCGAGCGTGAGCGCGCGCGCGCCCTCGCGCGTCGTCGAACCCGCGCCGTTGGACCTCGTCTCCTCGAGATGGATCGCCTGGCTCATCGTCCGTCCCCTTTCCCCCGTCGCTCGGGCTGAGAATGACACGTCATTCCGTGAATGGATCCGCGCGAGGGCGCGCCCGCAGGCCGCCCTCTCCCGTTCAGCGCACGCGCATGCCGTCGAGCATCAGGCGCACGATCGCCTCCTGCCACCGTCGCCCCATCGCGCGGCCGTCGGCGTCCTTCGCGATGTGGTTGATGCTCTCGAAGATCATCGCGTTGACCGCCCGCGCGGTGACCTCCGTGTCGAGGTCGGCGCGCAGGAAACCCTTGGCCTTGCCGTTCTCGAGGTAGCTCTGCGTGTAGCGCGCGAAGAGCTCCATCACCTGCCGGATCTTCGCGCCGATCACCGGGTCGACCACCAGCCCCTCGTAGAAGACGAGCCGCGCGAGCCGCTGGTGCTGCTCGAAGATCCCCAGAAACCGCGCGCCGATGCGCCCGAGCTGCGCGCGGTACTCGTCGAGCGTGCCGCTCGTGGTCGGCGACTCCGCGAGCACGAGCTCGGTGATGGCGGCGATGATGCCGTCGACCACGGCATCGAAGATGTCGAGCTTGCTTTTGAAGTAGCGGTAGAAGGTCCCGTGCCCGAGGCCGAGCCGCTTGGCGATGTCGGCGATGTTGGCCGCGTGATAGCCCTTGTCGCCGAAGACCTGGATGGCCTCGGTCAGGATCTGGCTCCGCCGCTCGTGGGCGCGGGCCTCGGGATCACGAAGTCGGGGCACCCGCGCTCCTCCTCTGTCGTCTCCGGCGTGATGTCGGAATGACACGTCATTCTGTTTGAGAACGGCGGCCTGTCAAGGCGCCGTGGCGCTACGCTGGCCGGCATGACGACGCCGCGCGGAGCCGAGCCGACGAACGCCTGGGCGGTTTCGCTGCTCTTTCGCGTCTGGAGCCGCGTCTACGACCACCCGCTCCCGCAGCGGCTCTACTACCGGCGCATCCACCATCGCATCGCGCGGCGCTGGCGCCCTTCGCCCGGCGAGCGCGTGCTCGACGTCGGGTGCGGCACCGGGCTGTTCTTGAAGAGCCTCGCCGCGGACCACGGCGCGCTGCCCGGGCTCGCGCTCACGGGGCTCGATCTCTCCGAGCACATGCTGGAGCAAGCGCGTCACGCCGGCGCGCCCGCCTCCGCCGCGCACCCCGCGCCGACCTTCGTGCAGGGCTCGGTCTACGCGATGCCCTTCGCGGACGGCGCCTTCGACGTCATCGTCAACACCATCTCGTGTCACTTCTACCTGGAGCAGGTGCGCGCGTTCCGCGAGATCCACCGCGTGCTCGCCCCCGGCGGCCGCTTCTTCTGCGCCGCGATCACCTTCGGTCCGGTGGGCGCCTCGGTGGCCGGCGTCGCGGTGTACCACCCGCCGCGCGTGCTCGCGGCGCACCTGCGCGAGGCCGGGTTCGAGCTCGTCGGCGAGGAGCGCGTGCGGCCAGGGAGCGTGCTGTTCGAGGCGCGAAGGCCGCTCGGCTGACGCCGACGCGCCTCAGTTCCAGAGCAGCTTGCCGAGCGTCGCCGTCGCGCGATCCATCTCGGGCCGCAGCGCCGCCTGCGCCGCCGTGCGCGCCCGCTTCGCCTTCGCGAGGAACGCCTGGAGGAACGTCTGCGCCGCGTGCCGATCGCCGCGCGCCATCGCCAGCTCGCCGAGCACGAAGCGCCCGTACCCCTCGCCGGTGCGGTCGTGCAGCAGCTCGTGGTAGGCGAGATCGAGCTCGGACGAGTCGAGATCGGCGGCGTGGCGGGCGAGCGCGAGCTGGCCGCGGACCAGCGGCGCGGCGGCGTCGGGGGCCTCGAGCGCGGCCTCCAGCACGACCGCGGCTTCGGCCGGGCGCCCGTAGGCGTAGAGCAGCCCGCCGAGCGTCGAGAGGTGGAACGAGCGGCGCTCGAGGGGGCAGGCGCGCGCGGCCTGGCGCAGGTGCTCGACGGCCCCCTCCACGTCGCCGAGCGCCTGACACGCGCGCGCCGCGTCGTGGCGCGCGACGTCGGGCATCACGCCCAGGTCGACGAACTGCTCGGCCGAGACGCGGGCGCCGCGATAGTCGCCGCTCTCGAGCTGCCCGAGGTAGAGCTGCCGGAGCAGCATCGCCTGCGTGTCGACGTCGCAGACGCCGCTCGAGAGCCCCGCGCGTGCGTGGCGGATCCGGAGCGCCGAGGTCTTCGCCTTCATCGCGCGATCGAGGCAGCCGACCGGCGACGTGCGGGCGAGCCGCGCCGCGAACCGCTTCTTCGCGGTCGCCGGGGGGGGCGCCGCGTCGTTCTCCGGCGCTTGCTCGGCGCGGCGGCCGGCCGACGCATCGGTCGCGCTCGAGGCTTCGGTCGAGCCGCTCTCGTCGACCGCGAGCCCGTGCGCGACGCGATGCACGCCAGAGGCGGGGCCGGGCGCCGAGGGGGGGAGTGTCCCGCCTGGCGTCGTCCCACCTTTGGCCTTCACCCTCGACATCCGAGCGCAAACTAGCACCAAGACCCCGGAACGCCACGGGTTTCCCACAAGGCAACTCCGCGAGATCACGATGCTCTTCGATTTCCCTCAGAAATTGACGAGAACGTCCTCCGCGAGGAGCCCCAGGGCGGGCGTCACCTCGCGCATCCCCTCGATCATCGCGTGGCTCCCCGCGGCGAAGAGCTTCCCGCCCGTGAGCGCCCAGCCGTGTCGGTGGGCGATCTCCTGGACATAGCCGCGGAAGAAGCCCGGCTCGTCGGCGTGCTCGCGCGAGAGGCAGACGGCGACCTCCATGCCTGCGTCTCGCGCCGCCGCGAGCTCCTCGCGGAGCGCGACGTCGCTGCGCTCGCGTACGCCGTAGAGCAGGTAGGTGCGCCTGGCGTCGCCGTCGGCCATCCGCGCGCGCATCGTCGAGAGCATCGCGGCGAGCCCGCTCCCGGTCGCCGCGAGCACGAGCGGCTTGCCGCGTTGCTCCTCCAGCGGGTAGCCCCGGCCGCGCGGTTCGGAGATCGTGAAGCGGGTGCCGAGCGGCGCGCCGACGAGCAGCGAGGCCACGCCCGCCGAGGGCTTCACCACCAGCGAGAAGCTCGGCGCGCCCGGCGGCGACGCCAGCACGAAGAAGCCCTTGCCCAGGCCAGCGTCGGAGCCGTCTGCGTCGAGCGCGCGGACCTCGAGGAACTGGCCGTGGCGCACATGGGAGCGGGCGGTCGCCGCGTCGACCTCGAGGACGAGGCGCTCGAGCGCGCCGCCGACGGGCTCGCGGTGGGCCAGGGTGGCGATCGGCATCGGCCGGCCGTAGCGCGCGTCGCGACGGGAGCAAACGGTCTCGCGCGGGGGGCGCGTGGGCGCGCGCCGCCCTGCGAGAGCGGCGCTCGCACGGCGCGACGATCGCGTAGGCTCCGGCGGGATGCGTC
>CAIXWQ010000737.1 GCA_903923175.1 uncultured delta proteobacterium
CGAGGATGAGACGAACCGGCGGGACGCGTTGGCCACCCTTGTCGATTCATTGGGGGAGGCGGATCAGCTCCTTCACGACGAGCTTGGCAAGGGCGTCGACGAAGGACTCCTCGCACTCGTTACGTGGGAGAAGGAGATTGGAGCAAACAAGGCATTCGACACGCACCTGGCGACGCTGAAGACCCTTTGCGAGACGTCGCCCGGAAAGTCCGGTGCGCGGCGTCGCAGGTCCTCGGCTCCGTCGGGTGCGCCTGCGGGGACGGCCGACGGACGCTCCGCTCCGCCGAGAGGCATGGTGCGCATTCCGGGTGGAACGTTCACGATGGGGGCAGGCGACGGAGATGCCGCCGACGGACCCGCGCGCAAGGTGACCGTCACGCGCGGCTTCTATATTGACCTCGTCGAGGTGTCGGTCGCCAAGTACGGATTTTGCGTCAAGACGGGGGCGTGCACGGCGAGCGGCGTCCACGGTACGAGCGACTCGGACGCCGAGAAGTTCCGCGCGATGTGCAACGCGAACGACCCCGAGCGAGCGGGCGACCCGGTGAACTGCGTCGACCAGGGTCAAGCGGCCGCTTACTGCAAGTTCGTCGGGAAACGCTTGCCGACCGAGGCCGAGTGGGAATATGCGGCGCGCGGTGAGGACGCGCGGGCGTACCCGTGGGGCAGTGAAGCGCCGAGTTGCTCGCGCGGCGCGTTCGGCGGCAGCTGCCGCACCTTGGAGTCGCGCACCACGAAGGTCGGGAGCTTTCCGATCGCGGCCAGTCCGTTCGGCGTGCTCGACATGGCCGGAAGTGTCTGGGAGTGGACGGCGGACGGGTGGGAGCCGACCGCACCGACGGCGACGAGCGACCCGGCGGTGCCTCTCTCTGGCGACTTCGGGGTCCTGCGTGGCGGGTCCTGGGACTTCGCCCAATCTTCGGTCAAGGCGGCGCACAGGCTGAAGTTCAGCCGGAAAGTCGGGCATGTCAGCACTGGCATCCGGTGCGTGGGCGGTGACGCCTGACCTTGCAGCTCACGTAGTGCGCTCGATGCGATCTCCATCCTCCGAGACGCGGCCCGAAGGCGCGTCTCCCGTCCGACGTCGCCTGGGGCGCATTCCGAACCGAGAACGCTCAAGAAGCTGAACATTGTGGTCACTCGTAGGGAGTCCCCCTGCGCATTTGGAGGTGTGGTCATGCGCTTCGGTTGCATTGCACTCGCAGTCTTCGCGATGGTCGGTTGCGGGTCGGCGGGCGGGAACACCGCCTCGCCGGCGACACCTAGTGCCGGCGCCAGCAACGCTGCTGTCACGGGCTCCGCGACGCCAGATGATGGTGCCCACGACTCACCCGCAAGACTTGCCCAGAAACACGTGTTGGCACTCCTCGCAGTCGTGAAGGCGACAGACGACGCCTTCTCTGAGATCGGACTGTCGCACTTCCACTTCAACCCCGACGCGCCCAGATCCGTTATCGTGAACGGAAAGATGGCGAGGGTGGCCGTTGAGGAACAAGGATTCTCGCGCGACAGCCTCCTCTCCAAGGGATGCGACGGACTTGGCAGTCTTTGGGGCATGAGTAACGGCAATGTCATGCTGGATGTGGGCGGCGGACGAACCATAACGATGACGCCAGATCCGACCAAGAGTGAGGAGGAGAAGGCGTACGTGGGGTTCTACTCGCCGGAAGGAACCAGCCGGATCACGATTCTATATGACAAGTACTGGACGAAGATGGGGTGCTTGCGAAATCTGGCTAACCTTGCGCCATTTCCAGCGCTGGCGAGGGTAAGGCTCGCTGCTCAGGAAGTTCTGCAGTGGGGCGCCTCCCATGGTGTGAAGACGATCGCTGCCTGGAACGATATCGAGAAGCTCCGCTGGGTTAGTCTGGGCGACCTGCCTCCCGCGAAGGAACGACGTGACATCGCTGAGGCATCGCAATCCGCTGCGCTTGACGAGGCCAAGTCGGCCACAGCTGAGC
>CAIXWQ010000738.1 GCA_903923175.1 uncultured delta proteobacterium
CGCCACGCCGCGCTCGTACAGCGCGAGGGTCGCGTCGAGCGCCGAGAGCACCAGCTTGCCGCAGCGGAGCGCGCGCATGAGCGGGTGCGCGCGCATGGCGGCGATGGCCGCCGCGCGCCCCACGGCGAGGCCCGCCTGCGGGCCGCCGAGCAGCTTGTCGCCGCTGAAGATCACGACGTCGGCGCCCGCGGCGACGGCCGAGGGGACGTCGGGCTCGTCGGGGAGGCCCACGCTCGCGCCCGGGAGCAGCAGGCCCGAGCCGAGATCCGACACGAGCGCGACCGGCGGCGTCGACGAGGCCGCGAGGGTCGCGAGCTCCTCGAGCGAGGCCTCCTCGGTGAAGCCGACCAGGGCGAAGTTCGAGCGGTGGACCTTCAACAGCAGCGCCGCGGCGCCGCTCGCGCTCTTCGCGCTCTTCGCGCCGTTCGCGCCGTTCGCGCCGTTCGCGAAGATCGCGCGGAGCGCGCCGGCGTAGTCCGAGAGGCGCGTGCGGTTGGTGGTGCCGACCTCGCGCAGCCGAGCGCCGCCTGCCTCGATGATCTCGGGGATGCGGAACGCGCCGCCGATCTCGACCAGCTCGCCCCGCGAGACGACGACCTCGCCTTCGCCCGCCAGCGCCGCCAGCGCGAGCATCAGCGCGGCCGCGGCGTTGTTCGCGACCAGCGCGTCCTCGGCGCCCGTGAGGCGCGCGAGCCGCGCCGCCGCGTGCACGTGGCGCGAGCCGCGCGTGCCGGTCGAGAGATCCAGCTCGACCGACGCGTAGCCGCTGCCGGCCGAGGCCGCGGCCTCGCGGGCCTCGCGGGCGAGCGGGGCGCGGCCGACGTTGGTGTGCAGCACCACCCCCGAGGCGTTGATCACGCGCACGAGGCTGCCGCGCCGGCGCGCCGCCAGCAGCTCCCGCGCCATCGCCGCCGCGTCGTCGGGGCTCGTTTCGACGCGCGTCGCGCGCGCGCCTTCGACCGCCGCGCGCAACGCATCGACGACCGCGGCGCGGCCGTGGTCGTCGATGAGCGTGCGCACGTCGGGTCGCGCGAGGAGCTTGCCGATGGCCGGCAGCGCGCGCGGATCCACGCGCTACGGCGTGCAGCCGGTGGCCGTCGGGTCCACCGGGCAGACGTAGTAGCAAGGGTTCGCGCTGACGTCCTGCCCCGGGAAGCACGACAGGATGAAGTTCTGGGTCGTCGGCACCGAGGTGCAGTCGATCTTCCCCTTCACCGCGTTGTACGTCTCGACGATGGTGCCGCCGTTCGTGACGTTGATGGTGAAGGTGAACTTGCCGGTCTTCACGTCGTTGAGGCCGAGCGTCTGGCCGTAGATGACGATGTCGGCCAGCACGGTCAGCGACGGCGACGCGTTGGTGGCCGTCGGCGCCAGGTACTTCTGGAGCTCCTTGCCCTTCGCCGGCGGGATGATCTGCACGAACACCGGCGCGTAGGTCGGATCCGCCGAGACCGTGGGCGAGACGAGGCCGTTCGCCGGGACCGAGTAGAACCCGAAGTCCTTGCCGTCGATCCCCGTGAGCTGGATGTCCGCGCCGGTGATCTGCACCCGGTTCGGCTCCGCGCGGAGGTTGGTCGGGCTCCCGCGCGAGATCAGCTGATTGCCGACCAGCAGGAAGTTCCCGTACGTATCGGTGATCTTCAACTCCATCTCGCCGTAGGCGAGGAGCTTCGAGCCAGAGTCGCCCTTCGCCGTGCAGTCCGGCGCGGTGACCGCCACGACGCCGAAGATGAAGATCGACTCGTGATTGTCGGCGCAGCTCGGTGTCGAGACCACCGCCATTGCAGCCAAACCCGTCGCCGCCGCCATCTTTAGGAACCGCCGGACCATTTCGACCTCCGCCCGAAGGAGCTTAGGGCGCCAGGGCGCGACGTTCCAAAATCCTGGCGAACGCACCCCCCGAGACTGAACGGACGCGCCCCACTCCCGAGCCACTGCTACGAAGTGTTCGTCGTCGCGCGGCCGCGGTCCAGGAGCGTCGGAAGTGCCTCGAAAGCCACCGGAACGACGGTCGCCGTGCCTGGCTCGGGCGCCAGCACGAACCCGACCTTGCCGCCTGCCCGCTTCTTGTCCTGCGCGGCGAAGGGGAGCGCCGCCGCGAGCGGGCGGGCGTCGAGGTCGATCGGGAGCTCCAGCGCGGCGAGCAGCCCCGCGACGCGCTGCTCGAGCGCGCGATCGCCGCGGCCGAGCGCCGCGCCGACCCGCAGCGCGGCGATCATCCCGAGCGCCACCGCCTCGCCGTGTAGGAGCGCGTAGCCGCTGTGGGCCTCGAGGGCATGGCCGCTGGTGTGACCGAAGTTGAGCGTCGCGCGCAGCCCGGTCGTCTCGTGCTCGTCCTCGGCGACGATGCGCGCCTTGTGCGCGATCGCCGCGCGCGCGGCGTGACGCAGCGCCTCGGGATCGCGGGCCAGCAGCGCCGCCGCGTGCGCCTCGAGCCAGCCGAGCAGCGCCGCGTCGGCGATCACGGCCATCTTCACGATCTCGGCGAGCCCGGCGCGCAGCTCGCGATCGGGGAGCGTCGCGAGCAGCGAGAGGTCGGCGATGACCGCCGAGGGCTGGTGGAACGCGCCGACGAGGTTCTTCCCCTCGGGCCGATCGATCGCCGTCTTGCCGCCGACCGACGCGTCGACCATCGCGAGCAGCGTCGTCGGCAGCTGCACCACGCGCACGCCGCGCAGCAGCGTCGCGGCGGCGAAGCCCGTGACGTCGCCGATCACGCCGCCGCCGAGCGCGAGGAGGATGGCGCCGCGATCGAGCTTGGCGCCGAGCGCCGCATCCCAGATCCGCTCGACCGAGCCGAGGTGCTTGTGCGCCTCGCCGGCGGGGAGCACCACCCGCGGGCCTGCCGCGAGGTCGCCGAGCGCGCGCTCGACCGCGGGCAGGGCGAGCGGCCCGACGCGATCGTCGGTCACCAGCAGCGTGGAGGAGGCGCGCGCGCCGAGCTGCGCGAGGGTGGGCGCGAGCCGATCGAGCCTCCCTGCGCCGACCTCGATCGGGTAGCTGCGCGCGCCGAGCGCGACCGCGACCGGATCGCGCTCCCAGAGCGCGTCGACCAGCGCCACGACCTCCTCGACCGAGCGCGCGCGCACATCGACGCGCGCGTGGGCCTCGGCGTAGGCCTCGGCGCGCGCCGCGAGCAGGGCCCCGAGC
>CAIXWQ010000739.1 GCA_903923175.1 uncultured delta proteobacterium
AAGAAGCTCGCGGACGAGGTCGAGGCGCGAATCCCCTCGATCAAGGTGCAGATCTCGGGGGCGCCGGATGGAGGCTCGGTCGTCGTCTCGATCGACGGTCGGGACGTCCCAGTGGATGCGCTCGCCACGCCTCGCAAGGTGAACCCCGGCAAGCACACGATCGTCGCGAAGGTTGAGGGCGGCGAGGCGAGCGAGACGACGGTCTCAGTGGCCGAGAGCGAGAGTCGGACCGTGAAGCTCAAGGTGAAGGCGCCGGATTCCTCGGAACGGGCGCCGGGGTCGGCTCGGCGCCGGGATAGCGAGCGCACGACGCAACCGCCGAACGCCGAGACGACCGGCACAAGCGCCTGGGCATACGTCGGCTTCACGGTGGCCGGCGTGGGTCTGGGCGTCGGCGCCATCCAGGGCCTGCGGGCGAAAGGGATGGACGACGACCTCGGGAACGCGTGCCCGACCAGGGTGAACTGCAACGCGTCCGACGTGAGCACCTACAACACGACGCGCACGACCGCGTTCATCTCGCTCGGCGTGGGCGTCGTCGGTCTCGGGGTCGGCGTGGCGGCGCTCGTGTGGGGCGGCGAAACGAAGCGAACCGGAGCATGGGTCGCCCCGTGGGTCGGTGTGGGATCGATCGGACTGAAGGGGGCCTTCTAATGCGTTCCGGAATCTGCGCGATCTCGCTGATGCTCATATCCGGCTGCAACAGCTACTCGACCGATGGCGCGGCGGGCGACGACGCAGCAACGGACGGCGCGGTCGACGATACGCCAACGGTCGACGAAACGGGAGGCGACAGCGTCGTCGTGGACACCGCCGCGGGCCCGGACACGGCCCTGCCGCCCAGCGACACCGGCGTAACCGCGGACACCTCCACAGGCATGGACGCGGCCGACGCCTACGTTCCGCCTCCCGTCGTGACGAAGGTCACCTGGGACAACGTTTGCACGAGCAAGACCACCACCTTCACGATCTACGGATCCAACCTGTCCTTCGGCGTTGTCGGAAAGGTCCTTGGATGCGTTCAAGCGGGCGGAATCCAGACCTACGCGCACACAGGCGGCAATACGGCCACGCGCACGTTCTATTGCGATCCGATCGGCGGAACCGCGGGTTTCACCGGAGCCGTGACGATCTACTGGCAGGTCGGAACGACCTACACGCCTCTCTACTCGACGAACGTCACCTATCAACTCTGCTGATCGACTTGACGCGGGCCCGCGACCGCCGACGCACACTGGACCAACGTCGGCTTCACGCTGGCCGGTATCGGCTTATGCGGCGGCACGATCCAGGGCCTACGGGGGCAGAAGATGGACGACAACCTCGGCAACGCGTGCCCGACCAGGGTGAACAGCAGCGCGTCGGACGTGAGCAACCACAACACGACGCGCAACGACGGCATTGAGCTCGGCGTGGGCGTCGTTGGTTTCGGGGTCGGCGTGGTGGTGCTCGTGTGGGGCGGCGAGTCGAAGCGAACCGGAGCATGGGTTGCCCCGTGGGCCAGTGTGGGATCGATCGGTCTGAAAGGGGCATCCTAATGCGCTCTGGAATCTTCGCGATCTCGGTGGTGCTCGTCGCCGGTTGCAACAGCTACTCGACCGGCGACACCGCCGGTGAGGACGCCGCGACGGACGGTGTGGTCGACGACACGACGACGGTCGCCGACTCGGGCGGCGACACTGGCGTCGTCACGGATTCAGGGACCAAGCCGGACACCGCGGTGCCCGACACGGCGAGCCCCGCGTGCAATCCAGCCCCAGCAGCCGGCGATGACTGCACGCTCTTCCCGTCCTGCGGATGCGCGGCGGGCAACAGCTGCCTGCCCGCGAGCGGCCACATGAAGTGCTTGCCCGCAGGCAGCGGCGCACGAAACAGCCGCTGCAGCGGCGACGCCGACTGCGGTCTCGGTATGGAATGCGCCTATGGCCTTTGCGCACCGCGCTGCAAGGACGGCGCACCGGGCGGCAGCTGCACTGGCGTCTGCCTAATGTCAGGCACCAACCCGTATGGGTATTGCACCCCGGGGTGCAATCCGCTTCAGCCGACGAGCTGCCAAGAAGGAGGCTCGTCCGGGATTCCAGGTTCAGGAACTGGCCAGGCTTGCACCGCACTGAAGGTCAATGGGACCACGGCGTTCGGGTGCATCCGCGCCGGTACTGGTACTTCCGGCGCGTCATGTGCTGGCGGCGGCCCTTGCGGAGCTGGCTTTATTTGCGCCAGTGTCGACGCGGCCTGCCATCAACTCTGCGGCGGAACGACGACCTGCCCCTCAGGGAAGCAATGCATCCTTGAGACGAACTGGTTCTACGGCAGCACAGCTGTCGGAACGTGCACGCTCTGACCCCTCACGGACCCCAGACGGAGAATTGCTGCAACGTCGTTGTGGTCGAGAAACCCGCGGGCATCCAGCGCAGCCGCGAGCGCGAAGACGTCGGTCCAGCACGACCTGACAAACCGAAGTAGGAAGCGCCACTCTCTCGCCCACCACGTCCGCCGTTCGTCGACGTCGGGGAACAGCTCCTCGGCAACGGCTCTGGCCGACAGAATGTCGGACGCGC
>CAIXWQ010000740.1 GCA_903923175.1 uncultured delta proteobacterium
CCTCGACGGCGCCCGGACCGGCCGCGCCCGAGAAGCGCGCGCGGTCGATGGCGCGCCGCCCGGGCGCGCGCGATCCGGCCGCGGGCTACCGGCGCATCGCGTGGTCGCTCATCCTGCTCGTGCTCGTCCCGAGCTCGATGATGGTCACGGTCGGCGTGATCCTGCTGGTGCGCGGCTCGCCGAACTGGAACTTCGTCCTCGGCATCCTCGTGCTGCTGTTCTGCGGCCTGCTCGCGACCGGCATCACGCTCGTGTGGGTGTTCATCGCGAAGGAGCAGAACCTCTCGCAGCTGCAGACCGATTTCGTCTCGAAGATCTCGCACGAGCTGCGCACGCCGCTGACGTCGATCCGGCTCTTCGCCGACACGCTGGCGCTCAAGCGCGCGACCGATCCGGCCCAGATCGACGAGTGCATCACGCTGCTGTCGCGCGAGACCGAGCGCCTCACCGAGCGAATCGACCGCCTGCTCGAGTGGGGGCGCATGGAGGCCGGGCGGCGCCCCTACGACCTCGAGGCGGGCGACGTCGGCGAGGTCGTGCGCGAGGCGCTCGAGCTCTTCCACTCGCGGCCGGGCGAGGTCGAGCTGGACTTCGCGGTCGCCGACGCGCTGCCGCCGGTGCTGCTCGATCGCCCGATGCTCCAGATGGCGGTGCTCAACCTGCTCTCGAACGCCTTCAAGTACGGCGGACGTCCGCGCGCGATCCACGTGCGCGTCGACGCAGCGGCCGACCGCAAGACGGTGCGCATCTCGGTGCGCGACAACGGCGAGGGGATCCCGCCCTCGGAGCACAAGCGAATCTTCCAGAAATTCTACCGCCGCGACGATCGGCTCTCGCGCATGACCGAGGGCTCGGGGCTCGGCCTCGCCATCGTGTCTCACGTCGTGAAGGGGCACCGCGGCAAGATCGAGGTGAAGAGCGAGCTCGGGCACGGCACGGAGTTCGTGATGACGCTGCGCGCGGCGAGCGCGAGCTGACGCCTCGACGCTTCTCCGCTCGATTTCGCGAGCGGACGCAGTAGATTCCCGCCGTGGCAAACCACACGCCCCGCGCCACCGTCGTCCTGGTGGAGGACGACCCGAGCATCACCTTCGGGCTGCGCATGAACCTCGAGGCGGAGGGCTTCAAGGTCATCGTCGCCGACGACGGCGAGACGGGGCTCGCGGCCGCGCGCGCGCCGGGGGTCGACCTCCTGATCCTCGACGTGATGCTCCCGCGCCTGAACGGCTTCGAAGTGCTGCGCCAGCTGCGACGCGAGGGGCGCACGCTCCCGATCATCGTGCTGTCGGCGCGCTCGAGCGAGATCGACAAGGTGATGGGGCTCGAGCTCGGCGCCGAGGACTACGTCACCAAGCCGTTCGGGCTCGCGGAGCTGCTCGCGCGCGTGCGCGCGACGCTGCGCCGCGCCTCGATCTCGACCGCGAAGGCGCCCGATCTCGTCCGCGTCGGCGACGTCGAGATCGACGAGGGGACACGCCAGGTCCGTCGCGACGGCCAGCCGGTCGAGCTCACCGCGACGGAGTTCGACGTGCTCATGGCGCTCGTGCACGCGAAGGGGCGCGTGCTGTCGCGAGAGCAGATCCTCGAGAAGATCTACGGCGTCGGCCACCACGGCACCGTCCGCACGATCGACAACTTCCTGATGCAGCTGCGCTCGAAGCTCGAGCCGGATCCGCAGCAACCGAAGTTCCTCGTGACGGTGCGCGGCGTCGGCTACCGGGCGGTGACCTGAGTCGCTCGAGCGCGTCGCTCAGCGCGTCGCGTGCGCCCGCATGCGCGCCGAGAGCTGCGGCGGCGTGAGCTCGACGCGCCCGATGCCGGGAACGTTCCCCTTCTCGACCTTCGCGAGCAGGAAGCGCGGCCCCTCGCCGGCGAACAGCTCCTTGGCCGCGACCTCGAGCGCTTCGGCCCCCGCGTCGCCGTCCACGCGGTTCGTCCAGGCGTAGCCGCAGGACCTGGCGACCTCGTCGAGGTGCAGCGAGCCGGAGATCGTCCTCTGATCGCCGGTCGAGCCGTGCGCCTCGTTGTCCAGGCAGACGTGGAACAGGTTCTTCGGCTTGGCGACCGCGATGCTCGCGAGCACGCCGAGGCCCATGAGCACGTTGCCGTCGCCGTCGACGCAGACCACGCGCTTGCTCGGCTGCGCGAGCGCGAGGCCGAGCGCGATGGAGCTCGCGAGCCCCATCGAGCCGATCATGTAGAAGTGCGTCGGCCGGTCGCCGATCGTCCAGACCTCGCGGCCGATCATCCCGTTGCAGACCACCACCAGGGCGTCCTCGCCCGCGTGCTTCAGCACCGCGCGGGCAGCATCCATGCGCTTCATGTTCGTGCTCCTCGCTCCGAGAGCGACGTGAAGAGGGCTTCCCCGTTGGGGGGCAGGAGGAGAGCGGCGGTCGCTCCCCTTCGCAGGTCGACGCGCCCCTCGTGGGGCGGCCGTCGGGTCAGTGCCCGCCGCCGTCGAAGATCCCCTTGCGCACGAGCAGCGCGACGGGCCTCGAGGTGCGCTCCATGACCTTCGTGAGCTCGGCGACCTGCGCGGCCGCGTGGTGCGGGTCGAGCAGGCGCCACGGGATCTCGAGCAGATCGAGCAGCCGCGGCGTGATCTCGCCCATCTGCAGGTGCTCGGCCGCGTCCACGAAGCCGACCTTCGAGGTCGACGCGACGGGCACGCCGTCGTCGCCCCCCTCGCCGCGCCACGAGATGACCATCAGCGCCGGGCACTCGTACATGCGCGACAACGACGCGAGCGCGTTCACCGAGACGCCGAAGCCGCTGTTCTGCATGAAGAGCGCGGGCCGCTTGCCGCCCATCCACGCGCCGACCGCGAGGCCGCACGCGCTGTCCTCGCGGACCGCCGAGACGTAGCCCCACGAAGGGTCGCGATCGAACGCGGCGATCAGCGTCTTGAGCAGGCTGCACGGCACGCCCGCGAAGAAGTCGAACCGGTTGTCCCGGAGCGCGCCCAGGAAGTCTTGCGTGACGTCGCTCATCGGGATCAGCCCTTCACCGCGGCCCAGGCGCGCTGGTAGTCCTCGAAGGTGTCGATTTCCATCCACCCCTTGAAGGTCTCGACGGCCTTCACCTCGAGCCCGTGATCGCCGCCGTCGATGAGCGCCTGCAATAGGTCGGTCATGCTCGCGCGCTTCGGCTCGGACGCCTCGTGGTACGCCTTGCCGGCGCCGGCCTCGAGCGCGCGCTGGTAGCCCTCGAGCAGCTTGCGCGCCCCCTTGTCGGTCAGCATCACGATGCCGACGAACTCCGCGTGCGCCTCGCCGTGCGGCAGGCGCTGACCGATCCGCTTCACGCTCGGCAGCACCTCGCTCGAGAGCGCGCGCGGCCCGGCGTTCGGCGCGGTCGCGAGCTGGACGAGATCGAGCTTCGGACGCTCGGCGACGAGCGTCGCCTTCGACTCGTTGAACGTGCGATCGACCAGCACCGCGACGTCGGCGTCGGCGGTCATGAGCTTCTCGACGATCGAGCGATCGAAGAGCAGGTCGCCGTAGAGGACGAGCGTGCGCCCCTCGCCCGCCTTCTTGTGCGTGAGCTCCGCCGCCGCCTTGAGCAGCGAGATCGCCTCGCCGGTCGTCTCGTACTCGGGGTTCTCGTAGTAGCGGAGGTTCGGCAGGTTGATCTTGCCGGCCTCGTACCCGCGGACCACCGCGATGTCCTTCACGTTGAGCGAGTTCAGCGTGGCGATCTGCCGCTCGAGGATGGTCTTCCCCTTGAGGTCGAGCATCGCTTTCGGCTTCCCCTCGCCGACCGGGCCGATCGCCTTGGCGCTCCCCGCCGCGAGGATGATCGCGTTCACACGCTCGCCGCCGGCGGGGAGGAACTGCTCCTCCTCGCGCTTCATCTTGTCGACGCCGACGAGGTCGTAGACCTCCTCCAGCGAGACGATGTCCGGATCGGCGACGGCGGCCTTGTGCGCCTGCGCGATGTTGCCGAGCACCGTGCGCATCGCCTTGATCGACGCGCGCAGGGCGTGGTTCGCGTAGATGACGACCTTGAAGCCCGCGTCGTGCAGCTGCTCGGCGGTGCTGTCCTTGTAGATGGTGGGCACGCACACCAGGGGCACGCCCGTCGCCAGCTCCTTCCACGCCTTGGCGAAGCCGAGCACCTCGTCGGGCTTCTTGCTCTTGGAGTGGATGAGCACGAGGTCGGCGCCGGCCGCGGCGTACGCGCGCCCGCGCTCGAGCGCCTCCTCCATCCCCCAGCCGGCGATCAGTGCCTCGGTGCGCGCGATGACGGTGAACGCTTCGGTGCGCTGCGCGTCCTTGGCCGCGCGGATCTTGCCGGCGAACTCCTCGGCGCTCTCGAGCTCGCGCTTCACCCCCGCGTAGAACGAGCAGCGCTTGGGGAAGATGTTGTCCTCGACGCAGATCGCCGCGATGCCGGCGCGCTCGTAGGCCTGCACGGTGCGGATGATGTTGATCGCGTTGCCGAAGCCGTTGTCGCAGTCGGCGATCACGGGGATGCCGGTGACGCGATCGATCGCCTCGGCGACCTGGACGTTCTCGCCCATCGTGAGGATGTTGGCGTCCGGCGTCGCGAACGACGCGCTGATCTCGAAGCCGCTGGCCCAGATCGCGTCGAAGCCCGCGCGCTCGACGAGCACGCCCGAGAGCCCGTGATGCGCGCCGGCGACGAGGACGGGCCCCGGCTGGGCGAGCCGCGCGCGGAGCTTCTCCGCCTTGGTGGGCTCGTTGCGCTTCGACGTACGAGGGCGAGTTTCGGATGACGACATCGAGGTTTCTCCGGGACGAGGGGCGCGCCACGCCGATCGGGCGCGCGCTCAGGGGCTTTCGCGAGGTCGTAAGCAGGTCGCGTTCCACCGCGCCGTGCGACCGGGCGCGACGCGGGATCCACGCGCGGCGAAGCGGTATCGCTCGCGAGAACGACCGTCAATGAGCAGAAGTTCGCGCGCGAACCGCGGCGTCCGCCGAGCACGCGGGTACGCACCGGGCGCGGCCGCAGCTGCGCAGACCTTCGCCGGCTCGACGCCGCGAGGCACGTTATGCTCGGCCGGATGCGCGCTCGTCTCGCCTCGTACGCTGCGCTCGCGGGTCTCAAGCTCACCGCGCTCGCCGCGCTCGCCGCGCTCGGAGCCTGTCGCGCCACCTCCGGCGCGCCTCCGACCGATGCGCCCGTGCCCGATCCACGAGCCGGGACGTGGCACGTCCGTGGCGCGTTCGTGCGTGACCCCGAGGGTCGCGCGGCGATCTTGCGCGGCGTGAACTTCACCGGCGAGAACAAGTCGCCGCCGACGTACTTCGGCCCCGAGACGGCCGACGACGCGAAGAAGATCGGCGTCGACTTCGGGATGAACGCGGTGCGCCTGCTGACCGTGTGGGCCGCGATCGAGCCGCAGCGCGGGGTCTACGACGACGCGTACCTCGACGCGCTCGCCCAGCGCGTGTCGTGGATGGAGGCGCAAGGGATCCTGGTGATCCTCGACCTGCATCAGGATCTGTACGGCGAGGGGTTCTACGGCGACGGCGCGCCCAAGTGGACGTGCGATCAGAAGTACTACGACGCCTTCAAGCCGCAGGATCCGTGGTTCCTCTCGTACACCGATCCGAACCTGACGGCCTGCTACGACGGGTTCTGGAACGACGTCGCCAAGGACGGGCTGCAGGATCACTACGTCGAAGCGGCGCGGCGCCTCGCGAAGCGGCTCGCCGGCTCGAAGGCGGTGATCGGGCTCGATCCGATGAACGAGCCGTACTGGGGCTCGGCCAAGGACTTCGAGCAGACGAAGCTCCTCCCGCTCTACCAGCGCGTCGTCGCGGCGGTCCGCGGCGAGGCTCCGAACTGGATCGCCTTCGCGGAGCCGAGCTCGGCGCACAACCTCGGGCTCGGCACCACCATCGAGCGGTTCCCGTTCGACAACGTCGCCTTCTCGCCGCACGCCTACGACACGAACGCCGAGTCCGGGAAGGGCTTCGATCCGAACGTCCACGACGCCTTCGCCCAGCGGATCGCGTCGTTCATGGACGAGGCGAACCTGATGGGCGCGGCGCTGTGGATCGGCGAGTACGGCGGCACGCCGAACGCCGGCATCGGCTCGTACATGGACGCGGCCTACATGGGCGCGGGGATGGTCGCGGCCTCGACGATGTACTGGTCGTACGGCTACGGCGGCGGCTACTCGCTGCTGAACCCCGACGGCACCGAGCGGAGCGACCTCGTCGACGCGATCGTGCGCCCCTTTCCGGCGAGGATGGCCGGTGAGCCGACGTCGTACGCCTACGACGCGGCGACCAAGACCTTCACCACGACGTGGACCAACGATCCCGCGATCGCGGCCCCGACCGTGATCAGCGTGCCGCCGCGGATCTACCCGAGCGGCTACGCCGTCACGTGCGCCGGGTGCACCAGCACGAAGGCGGCCGGCGCGCTATCGATCACGAGCGCGCCGGCGGGGGCGGTGACGCTCACGCTGAAGCCCGGGTGAGCGCTCGCGCGTTCGCGGCGCGAGGCGCGCGCTCGTCCCGGAGCCGAGCTGCTTCAGATCGCCGGACGGAGCTTCGCGCCCTTCTCGTCGTACACGTAGAACCCGCGGCCGGTCTTCTTGCCGAGCCAGCCCGCGGCGACGAGGTTCCGGAGCACCGAGGCGGCGCGGTACTTGTCGTCGCCGAACTCGCGGTGGAGCACCTCGGCGATCGCGAGGCACGTGTCGAGGCCGATCAGATCGGCGAGCTCGAGCGGGCCCATCGGGTGGTTGAGACCGAGCTTGCCCGCCTGGTCGAGATCCTCCGGCGAGCCTACGCCCTCCTGCAGCGCGAAGCACGCCTCGTTGAGGAACGGGATCAGCATGCGGTTCACGAGGAAGCCCGGGATGTCCTTCGAGAGGATGGTCGTCTTGCCCATCTTCTGCGCGAGCGTCGTGATCGCGGCGATCGTCTGATCGCTCGACTGCACGCCCCGCACGATCTCGCAGAGCTTCATGAGCGGCACGGGGTTCATGAAGTGCATCCCGGCCACGAGCTCCGGACGGCTCGTCACCGCGGCGAGCTTCGTGATCGAGATGGAGCTGGTGTTCGACGCGAGCAGCGCGCCCGGCTTCATCGCCGCGTCGGCCGCCTTGAACAGCTTGATCTTGGTCTCGAGGTGCTCGGTCGCGGCCTCGACGACGAGATCGGCGGTGCCGAAGTCCTCCGCCCCCTTCACCGGGCGGATCCTCGCGACGAGCGCGTCGCGCGCGTCCGCCGCGAGCTTCCCCTTCTCGACGAGCCGCCCCAGCGAAGCGGCGAGCCGATCGCGCCCCCTGGCCGCGAGCTCCAGGCTCGCGTCGACGAGCACGACCTCGTGGCCGGTCTGCGCGGCCACCTGCGCGATGCCGAGCCCCATCTGACCGGCGCCGATGACACCGACGACGCGGATGTGGGACACGTCGACCGACGGCGGCTGGTGCGGTGAGTTTTCCATGGCGGCTGCGAGTATTCGCGGCGCTCGTGCCTTTCAAGCCACGCAGCGGCACGCCCCCGCCGCGACGCGCAACGCGACGCGTCAAGTCTCTTCCGACGCAATTGGTCAAAAACTGAGCTGCGCCTTGTAACGCGGCTGATACCATCTCGATTGTCGGGGGCGGGCGAGGCGTCCTCGACGTGGAGCCGAAGTGGACGCCGTCCACCGAGGTCGAGGAGCGCGGGCACGTCCGGTACGCCGGGCGGGGTCCGGGCGCATAGACGCCGAGGAGCAGTGCGATGCGGAGGATCTCCTACGTCCGCGCGGTGCGGTTTGCCGCGCTCGGACTGGTGATGGCGGGCGGTTCGGGCGCGAGCGGCTGCGGCGCCAAGTTCGACACGACCCGACAGGTGCAGCCGAAGCTCACGCTCGGCGACGATCTGTTCGCGACCCTCTGCGATCGCGTCGCCGCGACGGCGGATCCGGCCGATCTCGAGGGGCGGAAATCCCACGCGGTCTGTCACGCCGATCTCTCGGGTCAGTACGCGAGCGAGTACCTCGCGGACGACGGCGCGATGCCGCCCAAGGTCGCCGTGATGGTCCGTTACCGGCCCGATCTGATCCGGTCGTTCAACGCGACCTTCCCCGATCAGGACACGCTGCACAGCGATCTCGACGACCTGCTACGCGCGATGGTGCCGCTGTACGACGACGACACCGTCCCCGAATCGACGCGCACGCTCGCGGCGATCTTCGACCAGATCGCCTTCACCAACGACAAGTCCGACGCCGTGAAGGCCAAGCGCGCGGCCGACGCGCGCGACGCGCTCGCGAGGCTCGGCGGCCGTCGAGGCTATCGCGCGGCCAGCGTCGCGATCGGCGTCGCGCGGCCGCTGCTCTCGTACCCGCGCATCACGCAGGTCACCGACACGACCATCTCGCTGCTCGGTCCGGGCGGCGAGGCCGAGCCCGAGCTGCGCAAGACCCTCGAGGTCGCGCAGGCGATGCTGCTATCGACGACGGTGCCCAACGCGCGCGTGCCGATCGCCGGGTACGCCGATCGGTGGGCGGGCAAGCTCGGCGCGAAGCCGAAGCTCACCAGCGAGATCCTGCGCAACCTGCTGGTCGACGGCGCCCCGATGAGGGGCGACCTCTCGGGCCCTGCGTACCCCGCCACGTGGATCGATCCCTACGCCGGCGACGGCAACGGCGGCACCGCGCCGGTCATCCCCGTGCTGCTGCGTGACGCGCGCGGCTACGCGGCGTTCGCGACCATGCCCGCGGGGATCGTCGACAAGGACGGCGACGGCCTCCCCGACGTCAACGCGCAGGGGCAGTTCATCGGCCAGACCGACCTGCCGCTGCCGCTGGCGACCCCCTTCCCGCTGCTCGCCTACGGCACCAACCCGAAGGACACGGCGACGCGCGACGCGCAGGGACGCGCGCTCGTCGCCGCCGGCGGCGCGCCCGTCTATCAGTACGCCGACGCCTCGAAGACGTTCCTGCACTCGGTGCTGGTCGACACCAAGACGCTCGCCGATCCGAAGAACGCGGCGCTCCTCGATCTGCTTCACGCGTCCGTCATGCAGATGGGGCCGCGCACGGCGGCCGATCCGGCCGACCGCACCTCGGGCGCGGACCGCGCGACGTACACCGACGACGGCGGCCAGAAGCTCACCGTCGCGTACCGCAAGTTCGACGCCGATCAGTCGCCGATCGTCGACCTGCTGTACGCGGGGACGCGCTTTCTCGAGTACCCGAAGTCGGGCGACTACCTCGAGCTCGCGCGGCAGCTCACGCGCGACCATCCGCACGAGACGGCGCGCGTGCTGTCCGCCGTGATGAAGATCCGCGACCTCGCCAACGACGCAGCGTACGCCGGCGTCGTGCTGGATCCGAAGAGCGGCTTCTGGGACGACATGATCGGCATCGTGCAGCAGATCGCGGCGGAGCCCGTGCTGCTGAAGGGCGTGATCAACGCCACCGCCGACGACAACATCCTCAAGCTCGCCAACGGCATGTCGGCGTTCGCCGGCAACAAGGATCAGCTCGACTACGATCCGAGCGGCATCAACAAGCCGGTCTACAACGTCACGACCACGACGTCGGCCGGCACGCCGAAGACGCCGACCGACCTCACCAAGAGCGACACGGTCGACAACCGCAGCCTGCTGCACCGCTTCGCCACGCTCATCTACGACTCGTACGGCGTGAAGGCGTGCAACAAGTACGACGCGAAGGTGAAGCTGGGCGGCGTGACGCTGTACCCGGTCCTCGGGCTGAGCACGCTGAACGAGTGCGACCTCTTCCAGATCGACGACGTCGCGAAGTTTTACCTCTCGTGCGTGGTCTTCAACGGCGGAGACCCCAACGCGACGTCGAGCGACTGCCAGATGCCGCTCACTGCCGGGCTGCTGAAGGCCCTCGGAACCACGATCGACAGCACGCTCGAGGGGCAATCGGGCATCACCGGCTTCAAGACGCACCCCTCGATCGCGGCCCTCAACCGCTTCGTCATGTGGCGTACGCCGTCGTCGATGGTGACGGACATGACCGATCCGGTGCCCTCGCGCGCGTGTCCGCTCGAAGCGGGCGGCCCCGGGACGCGTAAGTGTACGAGCGTGGCCGACGCGCTGCAGACGCGCGATCGCGCGACGATCTTCATGGGCGAGGAGCTCGAGGCGCTGAAGGGCCTCACCCCGCTCATCAAGCCGTTCGTCTCGAAGTACAGCCCCGACAGCAAGGATCGGCTGGACCTCTTCATCCAGCTCATCGGCGTGATGCACAAGCACTGGTCGCCGGCCGCGGCCGACTCGTTCGGGTGCGTCACCTCCGCGCCCGCGGGCGACGCGAACGAGTGCAAGAAGTCGAACGTCCGGCAGTACGAGACGCTCATCTCGAAGGCGATCGCGCAGGATCTCCTGCCGGCGGTGAACGCGCTCACGAAGGTGACCGGCTCGCTCACGATCCACGGCCAGTCGGGCACCGACGTGATGGTGTCGCTGGTGGCCGATCTCGTGCTGCCCGGCAACGCCAAGGGGATGGGGCTGACCGACCGCCGCGGCAACGTCGGGACGCAGACCAACGACGGGACCGCGATCGCGCAGGTGACGCCGTTCTACCTGTTCGCCAACGCGCTCAACGGGATGGACCGGCAGTGGGTCGGCGCCGACGCGACGGCGCGGCACGCGCTCTGGCGCAGCGCGCGCGGCAAGCTCGTCGATCAGTTCATGGCCGTCGATCAGCCGGGCGGCGACCCGACCAAGTCGCAGATGCACGATCAGGCCGTCGCCGCGGCGATGCCGATCCTGATCGACGTGCTCGACGATCGCATCGCGGAGCATAAGGCCTCGGGCGACTTCTCCTCGTGGGCGCGCGGCGGGTTCACCAAGAACCTCGCGGACAACATGTCGACGCCGCTGTTCGCCTCGATCCTCGACATCACCGAGAAGATCTACGGCAACACGTCCGCGCGCACCGAGCTCGGCTTCCTGCTGCAGTACTTCGCCGATCAGGCGAGCAAGAACGACGCGCTCTCGACCACGGTCACCGCCGCCCAGGACCTGCTGCAGGTCATCGGCGACGACAAGAACATGGTGCCGATCTACCACGTGATCGGGACCGCCACCGCGCCCGACGGCGCGACCAAGCGCGCGCTCGACCTGATGGATCGCGTCCGCAAGATCGAGACGGATCCGAGCTTCTCGCAGTTCGCCGCGACGCACGACGGGCGCCGCGTGCTGCCACGCATCATGGCGAACGCGGTCACGCCGATGGGCACCGGGCAGCCGACGCCGCTCGAGGTCCTGATGGACTGCATCGCGGATCTACACCGCGTCGATCCCTCGGCGACGCAGCCCTCGTTCGTGTCGGGTGACTACGGCAGCGTCGCGTGGAACGTCGAGGACTTCCTCATCGATCCGACGCGCGGGCTCGAGCAGTTCTACTCGATCATCAAGAAGCGCAACGACCTGTGAGCCTCATGCCCCACTCCGATCACGCCCGCTCGAGGCGGCGCCCGCTCAGCCCGCTCGGCTCGCTCGGTTCGCTCGCGCTCGCCGTCGTCTCGCTCGTGACGCTCGTGCCGGCCACGTCCTCGGCGGCGGGCCTCTACTTCTCCGATCGCGGCGTGCGACCGACGGGGCGCGGCGGCGCCTTCGTCGCCGGCGCCGACGATCTCGGGTCGATCTGGTACAACCCGGCCGGGGTCGCGTTCGCCGGCGACGCGGTGCTCGCCGACGCGAGCTACCTCCGCTTCGGCTCGAGCTACCAGCGCGAGTCGCTCGTGCACGATCCCAACACCGGCAAGGACGTGGTCGTCGGCGCCGACTACTACCCCGCGGTGAAGGGGACCTCGCCGCTGCTCCCGCTGCCGACGCTGGCGATCTCCAACAGCCTCGGCCTGAAGGACTGGAACTTCGCGCTCGGCGTGATGGCTCCGTACGCGGCGCTCACGACGTACCCGGAGCAGCAGCTCAACTTCAACGGCCGCACGATCTCTCCGCCGCAGCGCTACTCGCTCATCACGCTCGACGGTTCTGCGCTCACCGTGGTCGGTGCGTGGGCGTCGTACAAGCCCTCCGACAGGGTCGCGATCGGCCTCGGCCTCGAGGCGCTCGTCGGCACCTTCGCGTCGCGCCTCGCGTTCAGCGCGTGCCCGCCGGCGAACTTCGTCTGCGCCGGCGAGGATCCCGCGTACGACGCGACCGCGCAGCTCACGGTGGGACCGATCATCGCCCCCTCCGGCAACCTCGGCGTCATCGGCATCCTGCAGGACACGGCGGAGTCGGAGGTCCGGATCGGCGCGATGGTGCAGCTCCCGTTCTGGATCAACGCGCCCGCGAAGATCGACATCCGGCTGCCGAGCGCCGCGCTCTTCACGAACGCGACCGTCGAGGGCAACCAGACCAACGTGAAGTTCCGCCTGCCGGCGATCGCGCGGGCGGGGATCGAGACACGCTTCGGCTCGAAGAAGCAGACGCGCGCCGAGGTCGCCCTCGTCTACGAGGCGTGGTCGATGCACGACTCGATCTCGATCTCCCCTTCGGGCTCCGGGATCAGCCTTCACGGCGTCACCGCCTTCCCCGATCCGTACGTCGTCGGCCCGCTGCAGCAGCAGCGGGGCTTCCGCGACACGTTCTCGCTCCACGGGGGCTTCGAGCACTCCTACGAGGCCGGCGGCTACCCGATGATGGTGCGCGCCGGCATCTCGTACGAGCGCAGCGCGGTGCCGCCCGCGTACCTCTCGGTGCTCACCGTCGATCTCGACAAGGTGCAGACCTCGATCGGAAGCTCGCTCTACGTCGGCTCGAAGCACAACCTCCGCCTCGACATCGTCTACGCGCACACCTTCGCGTTCTCGACCGAGGTCGATCCCCACGACGCCGCCATCGAGAAGCTGCCCGTCGTCCGCGCGAACCCGCCGAACGCCGATCAGGCCGTGAAGATCAACGGCGGACGCTACAGCGCGCAGGCCGACGTGATCGGCGTGGGCCTGAACTGGCTCTACTGAGCGCGCTGCGCCTGCGCCCCCGAGGCTCCAGGCGCAGCGGATCGCGACGCCCACGGCGGATCGGGCGCCGACGCGCGTTCTAGCGCGAGCGTAGGGCGCCGAGAGGCGCCGCGGGCCGCCTGCGCGCATCGAAAATCGAGCACACGAGGGGTGGCCTGCCGCCGCGAAGAGGCTAGGATTCGCGCTCGCCGCGCGCCCCGGAGCGCCGCGCCGAAGCCTCCTCGCCCATGTCCAAGCCCGCCGAGAACCGCTGGCCGCGCCGCCTGCACCGCGCGCTCGAGCTGGTCCTCTCGGGGCCGGTCCTCGGGGCCGCGTGGGTCCTGTTGCTCACCGTCCTCGCCTTTCGCGAGGAGGACGACCGCTACATGGGCGTGCGCGCCGCGCCCATCGTGGAGATGGCGAAGAGCCGCTTCGCCGACGACGTCCGCGGGCTCTCGTGGGCCTTCGCGGCGATCGCGATCGGCTACGGCGCCGCGATCGGCGTGACGGCCGAGCTGCTGCTCGCGGTGCGCGAGCGCCTGCGCGCGCAGCCCTCCGCCGCGCTCGGGCGCTGGGGGGCCCGAATCGGGCTGGTGATCGGCATCCACCTCGCCGAGCTCGCCTACGGCGTCGCCAAGAACCCGCAGCTCTACTCGGACACGCTCTACGCGCGCACCGGCGCGCTCGGCAAGGTCGCGCGGCTCGTGCAGCTCGCGCTGACCGACGTGCTGGGCGTGCCCGGCGTGGTCGCCGTTTACGTGCTCGCGCTCCTCGTGTTCGTCGCGCCCCCGTGGCGCGAGCTGCTCGCCACGCTGCGCG